>JBDTQR010000102.1:0-15874 GCA_039932095.1 bacterium
CTGGCAACATCCAGCCCGCGATGGACGATCCATGGATTACGAAAAAGCACACCTACTGGGAAAGCAACGGCCAGATCACCCGCCGAGTTGCGACGACCTGAATTGCCACCACTACCCAAAAGTCACGCCGCCACGCTCGCAAGGAATTTCGCGAGCGTGGTCGCCTTTCCCTTGGGCCGCAACTGGACGACCCTTGCCAGCACCGCTCCTCGATCGCTCGAAGGGCCGATCATGGAACGCTATGTCCAAATCGGCGTTAACGGAAAGCAATAAGCTCCGGAAATCAGCCAAGTGAAACCTTCGCGACGTTGTCTGCATAATCCACCTTCGGATCTGCACCGAACATCAGTTTCAAACCGGCCAGGAAACTGGAGCCGTCCCGCCAGATTTCGGCCTGCACAGGGTCAAAGCGCATAAGGGCAAGCTTGGGATCATCCTTGCCACCTTCGTACCAAGCGGCGACCCAAGGGTTCCACAGACGGTCAATGGCCGCGCGGTCAGCCGATCGCATCAGATGTCCATGCACGGTGGCAAAGATGTCATGGCCTTTGGACACAAAACTGAACAGGGCAACATCCTGGTTAGCCAGACGCTTGACGATCGTGGACTCGGTCGACGAGAAAAACCAGATCGGGCCAACATCAGCATCTCCGTCGATTTGGGCGGTCATGGGGCGCAAGGTGGTCGGGGCGTCGTCCTCCATTCCCAACATGACGATCCGATCCGACCGCAACTGGCGCCAGAAGTCGGCGGTGATGTCTGCTTCCTTGGTCATGTCAGTACTCCTTTACATAAGGGCCGCACAGTTGCCGGCCTGAAGTGAATGAACGCGACGGGAGCGGATGCGTTCCCCGGTCAGCGTCGGACTCAGTCAACACGGCGGACTTCCGCCATGATTGCGCCAGCGACAGGCGGTCCCCTGCACAGAGCGGCCCCGAGGCTATTGCAATGGCACCAATATCCTCCGTATACCATCCAGGCAGATGTTATTTGGAGGGGTAATGCCAAAACTTACAGCCAGCGCCAAAGCCAGGCCCCCTGACTCGGAAAAGCTGACCATCAACCTGGGCTTTGTCGATCTGGGGCAAATCGAACTGCTGGTTCAGGAGGGGTTTTATTCCAATCGCAGCGATTTCATCCGCACGGCGATCCGAAATCAGATAGAACGACACACCGAGACGGTCCGACAGATCGTTACCCGCAGAAGCGTTGATCTGGGAGTGCGTCACATCTCAAAGGCGGACCTGATGACAGCCGAGATGGCGGGACAGATGCTGGACATCCGCGTCCTTGGCTTGGCGGTGATCGCGCCTGACGTGCCGGATGAACTTGCCCGCAAAACCATAGCCGCCCTGCATGTTCTGGGCGCCTTGCAAGCCAGTGATGCCGTAAAGGCCGCATTGGCCGACCGGATCACCTGACCCCCTGAGGAAGAGACACCACATGACCACTCAATTCAAGCGCGGCCTTGCTCAGGCCACAGATCTGACGCGTTCGGGCAAACTGCAAGAAGCGACTGCGCTGATCAAGTCATTGTTGCAACCAGCCAATACCGGACCGATCCCTGCCCCCGCCAAGGATTCAGAGGATCAGGTGATCGAAGGTGAATTCACCCGTCTGGACCCCTCGCCGTCAGGAATGCCCGATCCAAGGCGAACTCCGCTGGCCGAGACGCTGCGCAAGATCGCGGCGGGCGGGATGCCGGGTCATAGCGCCAGAGCGGGCGGGGCGGATGTGCTGCCGCAGGGTGCGCAATTTCTGGCGTTGACTCACAAAGGCTTCCAAGGAAGTCGCAGCTACCGACTCTACATTCCCGCTCAACGTCCAGACGGGCCGATGCCCTTGATCATCATGCTGCACGGCTGCACGCAGTCGCCGGAAGATTTCGCCGTGGGCACCGGAATGAACGCTGTGGCTGAGGAATTTGGCTGTTTGGTGGCGTATCCAGCGCAACCCTCCGGCGCCAACGCCCAAAAATGCTGGAACTGGTACAGACCGGCAGATCAGGGTCGCGACCGGGGCGAGCCGGCCTTGTTTGCGGGCCTCGTTCACGACATCCTGCGCGATCACACGGCTGATCCAACGCGGGTCTATGTCGCGGGTCTTTCAGCGGGTGGCGCGGCGGCGGTTGTGGCGGCGGCGGCCTATCCTGAGATTTTCAGCGCCGTCGGTGTGCATTCCGGCCTGCCTGCCGGTGGTGCGCATGATATTCCGTCAGCCTTTGCAGCCATGCGCAGCGGCAGCCGGGCCAGACCGCACCAGACGGTGGTACCGACCATCGTTTTTCACGGCCTTGCTGACACTACGGTTCACCCGCAGAACGGCGTCGCCGTTTTGGAACAGGCACTTCAGGCCATGTCTGGTTTACAGGAAACGACCCAAAGTGGCACCGCAGCCGGCGGACGCCGCTTTCGTGCCGCGGTCCATGGTCTGGCGGACGGCCGCAGTCTGGCCGAGCATTGGCAGATCGAGGGCGCGGGGCATGCCTGGGCCGGCGGCCGTCCGTCCGGCAGCTATACCGACCCGGCTGGGCCAAACGCCTCCCGGCAAATGATGAGGTTCTTTCTGCAGCACAAGAAAGTTTAGTCGGCGTGGCACGCTCTGCTCGTCGACTGGCAACCTTTCCAAACCAGCTTGCTCAACCGCTTTCGCCGCGTGTTGTGGCGCTCTGAGATCAGTGGCGCACGATTCGGAAAGAGTGGCCAGAAGATCCCAGTGCAAGGCGTCTCTACCTGCGGTAGTGCGGAATTGTCGACCTGCCAGCGCGAACCGAGGTCCCTGTGAATGATTGTGTCCACATTGGGGCAATATTGCAGCATTTAGTTGACAAGAAGTTAATATTGGGCCCTCCTTGGGATACCTGCTTCGAATACAACGCCTTTAGAGTCCGTCCATAGTGTGAATGTTATGAAAAACCACTTCTGGTTGTACGCCAGCTCCATATTGGCCCTGAGCATTTCATCTGCCGCCAGCGTGCAAGCTCAGTCCAGCGGACCTGAATCTTCCTTGATTGACCAGCAACTGCTGAATGGGATCGACCTGCGCAAGGACGCATTTCAGGTCTGCCTCGACACGCCGGTGTGCACGGTTGAAGGTCTGAAGATCGAAGGATTTCACCTTGACGTAAATGGCGTTTGGCATCCGCAGGCACTGTATTGGGATGCGATTGACGGTTTCGGCGTAACTGGCAGCGGCCAGAACGACGAAATCGACTTCGACGAGAAATTGGTGATCACCGCAACCCGTCCTGTGCAAGTCAAGGGCGTATGGCTGAGCGACCTTTTCATTGGCGAAGGGAGCCATTACGGCGCCACGTCGAAGGGTAAGCAGGATGCCGAAAGCGGGCAGATCACCCTTTCCTCGGCAGATGGCAAGACACAGGCCGAAGTCGTGGTATCGGGCGACAAGACGCTGCCAGATGTTAGCTTCAACACAGTTGTCTACAGTGGCTTTGAGGAAGGCGGCGACCTGCTTTCGCGCCTGTTGGTCAGCGACAACTCAGTCACCATCGTAGGCGCAGATCACAAGGAAGGCGCGCCGGTATCGGCCTCGATCGGCAACATCGACCTTGACAAGGAAAGCATCTTTGTCGGCGTTCCCACGGTCGAACGCAACGATGCAGAACTGCTGGCCTTGATTGATGGCGTGGTCCTGTTCCCGGCCGGCACTCGCAACGCCGAAATGCTCAGCCAGTTGGTCAGCGACTCCAGGCTTTTCCAGACGCTAAGAGAGAATGTCCAGGTCAAGCGGACCTTCGGCGACATTCAGAACGGCGAAGTTCTATCGATGTTCGACACGCCGGTGGCGACGACGACCTTTACGTTTATGGCCCCTTTGGGCACCAGCAATGACTTTTCCGTCGCTGGCTTTGTGGTGAAATGATATGAAACGCACGAAAATCAAGATTTTCCTGAAGAAGTTCATCTTGGGTTCGGCGATCTTCTCAAGGGCGCTCACCACAACTCTGCCGATGGCGTCGGTCATTTTGCCGCCGGAAAATGCCTGGGCCACCGCGCGTCGAGACTTCAATGTCTCCGCAAGTTCTCCGGACAATGCGACGGTGCAGGCTTGGCTGAAGCAGGAGATTGGCAAGCGGCCAGTGACAGAGGTGGTGCTGGCTTCTTATGCACTGCCTGGTGTTGACCGGGCCGAGTTGGACCTTTTCTGGCTGGCACTTGCTGAAACGTCCCGCGAATCGAAAATAGTGGAAGCTGTCATTGCCGCCAACGCCAAGGCCGCGGAGCATCAGGGCCCGTCGACGCGTGAAGACTTTCTTCAGCAGTGGCTGGTCAAGA
Organism: bacterium; assembly: GCA_039932095.1. Lineage (GTDB taxonomy): Bacteria > Pseudomonadota > Alphaproteobacteria > Rhodobacterales > Rhodobacteraceae > Stagnihabitans. The sequence continues at coordinate 4,296 of JBDTQR010000102.1, forward strand.
CAACGGTGAGTTGCTACGGCGACAGCGGCCATGACGGCTGCGGTCACGGCGGCGACGACGGTCACGACGATGACGGCCATGACGACGACGGCCACGACGACGACGGACATGGCGACGATGGACACGGCGGCGACGGGCACGGCGGCGACGGGCACGACGACGATGGACACGGCGGCGGACATGGTGGCGACGGTCACGGCGACGATGGACACGGCGGCGGCGGACACGGATCGAAGCGTCACTGACGTTAAAGGTCCAGGCCCGACAATGAGCCCGGATAGTCAGTGCAGGGATCTATTGCCTGCCAGATAGATTTCCGTCAATTCAGGGCGACTCTCCCTGATCCACCGATCAGTGCAGCCAGATCTTCGGTCCCGTTTCCAGTGGCCAGAAGGCAGGAAAGCCCATCGGGCGTCGCCACGGTCAAGGTCCAGCGGTCGGTCACTTTCGACGCAAAGATCTCGACGATGTAGTCGTTGCGAGCCATGCCTGTGTAGGCAAGTACCTCGCCAAATCTCGCTTGCAGCTGCGTTACCACATGAGTGTGGTCAGCGCAGGTGGCTGCAAGAGTGGGTGCTGCCAGAACGGCGAGCATAGCCGACGCAAGCAGGGTCGCGTGAACGGTATTTCGCATTTCGATCCTCACGAAACGGGACAGTTGGAAGTCAGATAGCGAAGGTCCAGGCAGTTCTTTCCGGTTAGGGTGAAAAGCAGATACCAACCTTCGCCGAGACCAATGTTTTGGACTGGCAATCTGTCACTCGCAGGGTTGAATCTGGACTTTTGTGTGAACAATCACGCGCGCCAGAGCACTGCCGCATCCGAAAGCCGGCGAAGTTCCGACAGTTTCAAACGCGCAGCTTCGGCCTGGGCGATGTCGATGGCAGGCGTGTCGCCCCGACAGATCACGGCAAATCCATAACGGCCGAGCAGCGCCAGCGGGGCGGTCGTCTCGGATAGAAAGACAAGCCGCATGAAGGGCTTGCGGTGATGTTCCGACAAAAGCAACAAAAGCTGCGCCGTCAGGTCTCCGGCCGGCAGAGCGGGCACGTCGATGGCAACAACCGGCAAGTGCTCGGGCTGCGGCACCCAGGCGATCCGTCCCAGCGGCACTTGCAACACTGGCGAGGCGGCCAAGATAGGTGGCGGGGTAAGCAGAGCACCCTTGCCGACATTAGGCCTGTCGAATGCCAGAACCAGCTGTTGCCATCCGCCAGCTTCGATTTCGCGCAAGAGCGATTCGAATTCCAGCTGCGCCAGACGTGGGCCGCGGTTTGCTGCCTGTTCCGTCAGTTTGCGCAGCACGCCCAGCGACGCTCGGGCTTGCGGCTTGCCAGGGTCGTCGCGCTGGGTCATGCCTTACCCCTGAAGGTTTCCTCAAGGATCAGTTGCGCCATTTCTGCGGCGCCCTCCATCGCTGTAGCAGGCCGCAGAACCTGTTGGCCGGCACGAACCTTGCCCATGAAGTGGTCCAGTAGACCCGCTCGGTCCTCGGGCCGCCCGGGATCAAGCATCATGGCCCAGCCCTCGGATTTGGCATGGCTGGCCCGGGCCACCTGATCGTCAAGTCGTTCATTCGCGGTGGGCGCCAGCAGGACCGGGAGCAGGGTTTGCATCGCTTCGTGAAAGCTGTTGTAGCCGCAAGCGGTTATCACGCCGTCGAAAGCCATGAGATATCTGCCCAGCGGAAAAAGATGTCGCAACAAAGCCCGGTCTATCCCGAGATCGGCGGCACTGCGCGCGAGAGGAGAGCGGGCCCAGATCAGCTCAATACCCGCCTTGGATGCGGAGGCGGAGATGTCGCGCGCCAAGGTCGCATCGCGACCAAAGGCCTCGCCTCCCAGCGAGACCAGGCAGACGCGCCGCTGGAAGGGCGACACCCCAAGGGCGCGGCGGGCGGCGGCGCGCGGCAGCGAGCCTCCGTCTGGGCGCAACACGACCGGCGCGGTACGGGCGAAGCGGGCAAATCCGGCCAAGCGGGGACTGGCAGTGACAGTGGGCCCACGGTCGGCAGCAGCCGAAAGGTCACCAGGTTCGGCCACCAGAACCGTATGCTGGGCGGCGTCCAAATATGCCGGGTCTCGATGTGATTGCCACATCGCTCGGCGAACCAGCACAAGGGCAGTGCTGCCGTTGCTTGGCCGGCGCAGAGCCGCAGTCACAAAGCGATCGACGCCACTGCTGTCATAAAGGACGGCTGCAGGCCGACACTTGGCCAGAAAGGCCGAGAAGGCCGCTTCTTCCCAGTCGATCCAGTCGTCATAGTCGCAGTCGAGGTGCTGGGCTGTCATGCGTTGCACGACCTCGTAACCGGCTCCGACCAGGATGCCGGCCCCTTGCGAAAAACACCAGAAGACCACCCGCGCCTTGGCCTGCGCGCGCAGGGCATCAGCAATCGCCAGCAGCCGCGTCAGATGCCCAAGCCCGACGCCGTTGGTGACCACAGCCACATAGGTTGGCCCCTCGGCAGCGCCAAAGGTGGTCGGCAATTGCATGGCGGGCGCACCGGAATTGCAGCGCGTCAGCAGGTCCCAAATGTCATTCTGCGGGCAACTGTCGGTCTTGAAACGCAATCGCCTGCGCAACTGCGCCCAGTTCTGTGCGTCAGCCTGCATTAGTCCCCGACTTGTCAGGATCGTGCCGTTGTCCGTGTCGAACTCGGCCCAGAGGCGGCGGTCACTGGCGACGTCCGTTCCGGCATCCGCAGCAAGCGCAAGCGGCACGGCGGTCGGGCAGCCTGCCCGTGCCACGGCCGCCGCCGCTTCGGGTGTAAGCGTGGTGGGTTGGATCGCCCGGCGGCCAAGCCGCTCGACCATGCGCCCGATGACACCGATCCCAGAGGCCCAACCATCGTCGCCGATCATCGGGCCCGGCCGGCGGAGGACGACGGTAACCGGGATCTGGTCGAGCGGCGAGACGAATAGCCCGGCAAGGAACGAGGCCTGATCGCAATGCAGGATGCGGTCATGCCGGGTTGGATCGGGATCCACGTTGATCTCGGGCGGAGTGCCCAAGGCGGCAAGATCCTCGGCCAGAAGCTGCATTACCGGATCGAACGGGTCGCCGCACAGGAGAGGATGCAGGCGGACTTCAGTCATCCGCGTCACCTCCGAACCACGCGCCGGCGGGTCCGTAAAGAGCCAATGCCCGGCGGGCCAGCGCAGCCGTGCCGAAGGTTCTTTCGACATGTCGTCGGCGGTGATCCGGCGCTGCCTCCAGAGCAGCTGGCAGCCAGGCCGCGATCTTTTCGGCGGCCTCCGCCGGATCAATCTCAACCGGAAGCAGCAGTCCTGCCCCGGGACCGACTTGCATCAGCGCCTCGTTGACGCCGCCCACATCGCAGGCCGCAACTGCCAGCCCGCAGGCCTGAGCCTCGATCACCACATTGGGTGTGCCCTCAACCCGCGACATCAGTAAAAGCATGCGCGCCGACCCATAGATCTCGGCCGGCGAATCCAACCTGTCTTGCAAGATCAGGTCCCCCAGCCCCAGTGCGGCGCTTTCGCGTTCGACCTGATCGCGGAAAGGACCGCTGCCCACCAAGCGGGGGCGGATTGGAAACGGAACGCGCCGGCGCAGTTCGGCCACCGTCTGCAGCCAAATAAGGGGGCGCTTGTTGGCGGCCAACCGAAAGACGCCCAGCACCTCAACCGGTGCACCTTTGGCCGTTCGCCGGACAGGTGGGCTCAGCCGGGCGAAGGCGGCAAAGTCAATGCCGTTATGCAGCGTCTTTGCCGTGCCTTCGGCAAGCCCCAGCCATCGCTCGTAATCGCGCGCTCCCGCGTCAGAGTTCACCGTCAGGACCACGCCTGGCGTCTGGCAGAGATGGCTGATCAGCCCGCGCATCGCCTTCAGTCGTCTCTCGCCGCGCAGTTCCGGCCGCATGTTGCGCGCGCAAAGCACCACCCGCGGCGTATCGAGAAGCAGCCCGGCGAGCCCACAGGCGACAGACGAACGGTCCTGCCAGCCGTGCACAACCCCGGGCCTCAGCTGGCGGACCAGAGGCAGAAGGCGCAAGAGGTCGGAGCGGATCTGAAGTGGAAGTGCCGCGACGATGTCTGCTCGGGGAATCCGATCCGCTGGCCCGGGGCTGTCTGGCAGAATATGGACAGCGACGCCGGTCTGCCGCAGGGCGGGAAGGAAATGCGAATGCCCACGCTCGTCCATTACCGAGAACAATGCAACATGAATGCGGCTGCGCGGTACACCTTGCTGAAGCAGCGCGTTAACCAGCGTGACGAACTGCCGTTCGGCACCGCCAGCGGCCAGGGTGGCGTTGACAAGAAGGATACGGTCGTCGGCTAGTGCGCCCGTATCGTCCGTCCTGCCGCTCGGCGACGTCAGGCTGGCAAGCAGCGCATCGGGCGACACCACTCGGTCGGCCGTCGCCGCCCCAACGGAACCACGCATCCTCTGGCGGTCGGCTCCCGAAAGGGGCGCGGCCTGAACAACAGAGGCCACACCCGGCCCGATGGGCAGGCCCTGGGCCTGCATCCAGCCCGCCAAGCCGATCCGACCGTCGTCCAGCAGAGTTTGCGCGACAAGGGCCCAATCAGCGGGCAGCACCCGCGTCCGGACCCCGGATGCCGTCATGCGGTCCAACAAGGAATGCACTGCCTCGGTCTGGCCCGCCAGGAGGAGTGCCTCGACCTGCGACGGCAGATCACTGGAGGCTGTCCTTTGATTCATCACCAGAAAAAGCTCGGCCAACGCATCATCGGCGTCGGCATGGTTCTCCAGTCGGCGACTGAGTGCGGAAATCTTCGACAAGCCCTGCGTCCTGAAGATCGAGGATTCGTCCACCAGATTGCGCCATTCCCGTACCGCCCCGGCCCAATCGTTACGCCGCTCAAGCACACGTGCCCTGCGGGCAGCGATGCGCGGATCGCCCGGAAAGCGGCCCTCAGCCTCGGCGATCGTCTCAATCGCCTCCGACAGCCGGTTGGCCCGGCGCAGCGCGTCGATCACGGTTAGGGCTACCTTCAAAGTCGGCATTCCCGCCCGGCCAAGTTGGGACAATGCTTCTGCCGGATCGCTGTCAACCAGCGCCAGCCCGTATACCAGATTCACGTCCGCATCGACCACATTGCGACCGAAGACAGCATCCAGCACCTCAACCGCCCGGGAGAAATCTGCCGCGTCGCACGCAGCCTGGGCCTCGTCCAGCGCGGTCTGGCCGCGAAGCGAGCCCGCCTCCCAAAGCGCTGCCCGAACTCGCGAGGCCAGTTCTGCCGCACCGCCTTCACGCAGGCGACGGGCCAGAAACTCCCACAGGCCGGGAAAGTGCGCCGCATCATAGGGCGAGCTGGCGGCAAACAGGTAAGCCCCAAGAAACAGCTGCTGGTCACAGAATTTTGCGATCTGCACACGCGCTTGCGCAAGGGTTGGGGCTGAGGTATTGTTCATTTTCCCTTGCAAGTGTAATAATTCCCGTGGCTTCAAAGATATGAGCGGAAAAACCGGCGGTCGCAACTCTCAGATGGCGGCTGGCACAAAGTTGTTGCCGCGCATGGTCGGTGCCGCTGATCTGTCGTTGGTTTCACGGCATGCAGCGGCGTTGGATGCAGAGGATGTTGTGGTCGAGTTTGGCCCTTGGCTGGGCGCGGTGTCAGAGGTCCTTGCGCGCAAGGCGCATCTTGTCGTCGTGGACAATTTCGTCTGGACCAAGGACCACGACCGGCGGGCTCCGGGCCTCGTAAGTCCCGGCGTGTCGTTCCGCGCGTCGTTCGAGGCCAACATGCGCACTCAACGCTTGAAAGTTGAGGTGCATGAGACTGATTTTTCGGACTTTGCCTGGGACGGGCGTCCGGTGCGAATGATTTATGTCGATGCACCCAAATCGGCTCCAGCCCTGGCTGCAATCCTGTCGAAAGTCTGGGCGGCGTTGACCTCGGATGCGGTCATCATCGTCAAGAACGCGCTGCACCCCAGCTATCCCGACATGGCCGACTTCCTCCAACGCCTGGTGAATCGCAAAGTCCTGGTGCGGGCCGATGTGCAGGGTGATGCCGGCTGCAACTCGCTGGCACTTGGTCGCGGCCCCGCAGCCTGTTCCGAGGCCGAGATGGTCGCAGAGGCAGAGCAAGTCGCGAGCGAGGTCGCGGAAGTGGCAGCCGCCTCTTCGGCAGTTCTGGCGGCCATCGCCGGCGCCTTGGCGGCTGCCGATTTCGCCCGCGCCTATCAGCATCTTGACCGCCTTGCGCCCGATGCGGCGCATCTGCGCCCTTATGAAGAGATCGAACGCGGCCTGGCTCGCAATGCGCCAGATCCAGAGGCGCTGGCGCTATTCTCGGAAATCTTCGCATTGCACAATGACCGCCCGTCGGTCGCGCATTCGACGACCGGATTCCAGCGCAGCATTCAGCATTGCAGCCGGGCCTTCTGGATCCGTAACGCGGGCAAGCCTTGGCGCGGCCGCTCGATGCATCCCGAGATCCTGGAGCAAGCAATCGACTATGGCTACATGGGTTGGCCCAGCCGCATTCAGGACTGGGTGCGCGCCAAGGATGTGCTGGACGTCGGCTGTGGGCCCGGCCTCCATGGGCTGGGCTACCTGACCGGCGGGGCGAACAGCTACCTCGGGCTTGATCCGATAGTGAAGCTGGACCAGGACCGGGTCAAAAACCTGACCGGCAAGCGCAAGGAAGGCTTCGGCTGGACACCGCGCGAATTGATGCAGAAGTTTCCTGCCTGGAAGGTCAGCCCGAAGCTGACCTCGGACCTGCCGCGCGAGCGCGCCTTCGATGTGGCGACGCTTCACAACGTGACCGAGCATCTCTTGCATTTGGATGCCGTGTTCCGCGACCTGTCGGAACTGCTGCGGCCCGGCGGTATCATGGTCTATAACCATCACAACTTCTTTACCTGGAACGGCCACCACATGCCTCCCAAGACCGTGGCTGACATTGACCCCTCCGATGATGCACAACTGGATTTCGTTGACTGGGCGCATCTGGACTATCAGCCGGCCGTGGGTCACTATCTTCAGCGCGGGCTTAACCGGATGCGCCTGGACGATGTGATCGAAACGACCCGCCGCTATTTCGATATCGACGAAATGGAAGAGGTGCCCGCCCGGCCCGAAAATGGCGCCAGCCGGCTAACCGATGCCATTCGTGCCCGCCATCCCGAACTGGCCGAACGCGATTTCCTGACACAGAACCTGTTCGTCGTGGCGCGTGTGCGCATCTGAAGCCCAGGGCTTAGGCGGCCGCTTGGGCCTGTCAGGCCCCAATTCGGTCTTTGGGAATGACGAAATCAGCGTGCTCCGTCACCATTTCGCTGATCGAGGCAAGATAGGGCTCGATCGTCGGGTCACTGAATAGTTCGCCCTTGGCCGTCAGGTTTGGCTTGATGTAAAGCCGTCCGCCCGGGTTCAGACGCGTCTTGAGGTCAGCCAGAAAGAACTTCCACTCGGGCAATTGCCAGACCCTGGCGTGACGGTCCGCGAAATCAGGTCGGTCGAATTTGATGGCAATGGCCGAGATCACATCAAAGCCTGTCAACTCGGCGGGCAGCGGCGTCATCGGCGCGATCCGCCCGGGAAGAAACGGAACTCCCAAAACCTCGGCCATCTGCTGATACATCGGCATTTCGATATCAAGGCCGACACCCGAATTTCCCATCCTTTGACAGATGTAGAGGAAGATCCCCGCCCCGCAGCCAAGGTCCAGTATGTGCAGCGGCTTCTCGGCCTGATCCAGTCCAAGTGTCCGTGCGTGGCGCCAATGGTAACGAAACCAATAGTCGAGGTCAAAATACTTGGAATAGTTCAGCTCGAAGCGCCGCTTCATGTCGTTGTTGTCAACTGCGCCGCCACCGGCCTCACCCGAATATTCCGCGCGCAGCCGCACCCAGCTTTCCTGATCAACGGATCTCAAGGCGGCCTGAAGAAACTCTTCAAACGTGCTGATCCTGTTCAAGAAGATCTCCTACCCGAGCACATCCCCTAATCTAGTGCGATCTGGGGCCGATGGGCAAGTGGCATGACCGGCAAAACAAGGCAGTCAAGGCAGTTGCGAACACTGAAACGCTCCAGGTTTGTCGAACATCACCCAAAGAAATGCTGATCTGCAGAAAGCCACCTTCCCGGGGCCGCCTCGGATAAGGGGCGCAAATTCAGAAATCCTCACCTGCTGCGCTTGATGGCTGTCAAAGCTTTGCAGCTGCCAACGCGAGGAACTGGGCAGCCGTGTCCGACATAGGTCCGGATTCGATGCTCAAGAGCACATCCTTCCGCACGCCCATGACGCCGATTATGGATGTGGAATAAGCGTCGAAAAGCAGATCCGGTGCCGTCGGATCTTGTTTCAAATCGAGACCTTGGTCCGCTAACATGTCGAGCCCCATCCCGATGGCCGACTGGGTCGCGCGCATTTCTGCAAACCCTCCGCGCCAGGTCACCATCAATTTGATCTGCTCTTGATATTCGGCACCGGCCGGGGTCCAGACATAAGTGCATCCACTTTCGCTGCCATCAGGTTCGGCAGTCAAGGGTGCGCCGATCAGTGTTTCTGCCTCGGCGCGGGTAACCAAAGTGCAGGCCGAGGCAATGACGGGCCGCGTGGCGTCTCGCGCCTCAGCTTCAGCCACGCCTAGATCGTCGGCCACATCCAGCGGTTGATCCAGCCGCTGCACCGCCTTGTCAGCCAGCGCGCCCGCGTCCTTGGCGGTCAGTTTGGTCGCGCTGATGTCGATCATCACCCGCTGGTCACCGTGTAGCGCATTGAATTGGCAACACATGAACATGGCCGCCTGGTCCCAGGCGCCCTTCAATTCGGTGCCATCCGCCAACATGTAAATGCCCTTGAGCCCGGCTGCATCGGCCAGCCCAGCGGTTCCCGCGACCATCCCGAACATCATGCCGCCGTCGGCCCAGTCGACCTGAACCTCGATGGCGTGAAAGGACGCCGCTTCGTAGCGGCAGGTGTCGCCGGTGGTGCTGGGTTCGCCGTTGCTGGCCCGGAACGGCGGTCCGACCAGCAGCGTGCCCAGCACCGTCTCGACCTCGGCCACCGTCAGCAGGCTGCAAGGGTTGTTGGTTGAGGCCGCATGGGCCGGGCTGCCAAGGCCAAGGAAGACCAGGCAGAACGCGCAAAGAATGACGGCGGACAGGGGCATCCACGCGGCGGTTCTGTTTAATTGGGGACGCATCAGCATACTCCGGTTCAGGGACAAAGGGGACATGGTGTGGCGACAGGGCTAAGGGCATCCTTCAGACCGGCAAGTCCCGAGGCACGCGTCGCCTGAGCCTCGAATAACGTGGGCTGCAGCTGCAGCAAAACCTCGGGCGACTGGGCGCCGCAAGATCCCTCATCGATATCCAACCGCAGCAATTCTGCGCCTTCCGATTGCAGGCTGTTGACGTCGGCGGGCTTGACGGACTGGACCACCACCCCTGATCAAACAAATTGATTGCACAGTGGGAGCGCGGCCACTTTTCCGCGATGGGTTCTTAAGTCGCCGTTTATCATGAAAATGTCCCTGCCAACAGAGCCTTGTAGTGGCATTCGCCCACGCGCATTTCCGAAAAGAGCACGCTTCAAGTTCCGTGCCTTCGCTTGAGGCGGACACCGCCAAAAAAAAGGGCCAAAGTTAGAGTGTTCAGGTCTGGCCGAGCACGCGCTTCAGAGCTCTGAGCAGATCTTCCTTTGTAACGGGCTTCATCAATTTGACATCCTCGACCCTGAGTCCGTTCCCGTGGATCGCAGCTTCATTCGGATATCCAGACATGAAGATGGCCTTGATGCTAGGTTCAAGGGAGCGGATCGCTTTGACAAGTCCCGGGCCCTGAAGGTCCCCGGGCATAACCACGTCAGTCAAGATCAGGTCGAACGGAGATTCAGCTTCAAAGGCCCGAAGTGCGACTGCGGCGTTTTCGGCCTCAACCACCGAATATCCTTCAATCTGCAATCGCGCCTTCATCACTTTGCGAACAGCGGCCTCGTCTTCAACAAGCAAAACCTTGCCGCGCAAGGGCGGAATCGCAGGGCCTTCGATAATCCTTGTGTATTCTTCTTCAACATTGAAGACGGCGCGGAAATAGACTTTGACTGTCGTGCCGATGCCGAGTTCACTGTAGATGCGAACGGTCCCGCCGGACTGCCGAGCAAAGCCAATGACGGATGACAGGCCCAGGCCCGTTCCTTTGCCAACCGGCTTGGTGGTAAAAAAGGGTTCGAACACCTTTTCAAGATTTTCCAGAGGGATGCCTTCCCCGGTATCTGTGATGGCAATCATCACGTAGCGACCAGGTTCAATTGTCTCGTCACGCACTTCGACATATTCTTCGGTCAAACGGATATTCGCTGTTTCGATCGTGATCCTGCCGCCCTCTGGCATCGCATCACGGGCATTGATGACCAAATTCAAGATGGTACTTTCCGTTGAACTGCGGTCAGCCTGCACTTTCCACAAACCACCGCTCAAGGCCACCTCAATGTCGATATTTTCAGGAAGGGTCCGGCGGATCATCGAATCCATGCCAAGGGCGACATCGTTCAGATTCATTGTCACCGGCGCCAACGGGGCTTTCCGAGCGAAACTCAGCAAACTTCGGGTCAAATCGCGGCCACGCAATGTGGCGGCAATAGCCTCGCTTACATAACTATTCAAATGGCCCGGATCTGGATGATCCTGCAGCAGTTCCAGATTGCCTAGAATAACGGCCAGCAAGTTGTTGAAATCATGAGCCATGCCACCTGTGAGGCTGCCTATGGCCTCGACCTTTTGGGTCTGAAGGATGATCTCGCGGCTCTTTCGCAATTCATCTTCGTTTCTTGTCTGCTGGGTAATATCCAGCACAAGAACAGTCCGTGTGGTTACGGCCGATGAACGATTCTGTGGAGCAGCCAGGACCTGAATGCGCTTCCTTTGGCCATGAGCGGTCGTGATGTGAACTTTGACATCAATGGCTTCGCGCGATGAACTTGACAGCGAGAACGCCTCTTTCAAGGTGTCGGCATCTCCGACGGCTGCCATATTCCAGATCCTGTCAGGAGCTTCGAGGATTTCTGCTGCGGTTAACCCCCAGATGTCTTGGCATTTCGACCCGACATAGGTGAAAATAGCCGCTTGATCTCCTTGTTTACTGCAACGCATAATCGCCCCGGGGACGCTATCGACAAGGTCAGCGAAGTTCGCTTCGGTTTCAACTAGCTTTTGGCGCGTTACAACCGCATCCGTCACATCACGCAAAGCTCCGACCATGCGCTTGGGTTTACCATTGACATCGACTTCTATAACACGGCCAAGACCCTCAACCCAAACAACGGTTCCATCTTTCCGGCACAGACGATAGGTCGCTGAATAGGTTGATCCTGACCCGACCGCAGTCGATATCTTCTGCAGGACGCCACCGATGTCGTCAGGGTGGATGAAGAAACTGGTCAGTGGATATGTGTGTTCCAGAAGCCCGTCGCTGATGCCTACGATCTTGCTAAAGACTTCGTTATGGCCAACGATATTCTGCTCCAAGTCCAGATCCCACGTCCCTGCACCGATCGCCGCCAGGACTAGATTTGGCAGCTCTGCCGATTTACGCATTCATGATCCCCTCAACCGCCTTCATAACCATAACT
>JBDTQR010000103.1:0-15858 GCA_039932095.1 bacterium
TCGCCCTCAAGGACATTGTCGCCGTCGTCACCGTCTATCTGTGCCACACTGGCCTCCTGACAATATATCGACGAACCAAGAAATACGGAACCGTACGATCATTTGACATTCTAAAGAGACAAGAAACTACCCAAAAAAGTGACGCCCGGTGAACCTCGAGTCAAGCAAGTTCTTGGGTGGGCGGCTCGTGCAACGCCCGGGCCGAGGTCGTTTGGGACCACCTGAAGGCGTTGCTATCCGGGAATCTTCGTCTTCGTCCGACTGAGAACTTTTCGGGCGATAGGCCAGGTTGCACCCAAATATGAAAGTTGCGAGAATGGGAGCCTCCACACCATGTTGGAGCGCTTCAGTTCATTGTTTTTATTGGTTTTTTAGTTAGGCAGAGAGCGCAAGCAAGAGAGAGATCCAAACAGGATCAACCCGGGCGCCCGCCGTCCTGGATTCCAAGTTCTTGCGGTAAAGCGAGCAGACGGAAGACTTGGAGGCCAAATGCAAGCACACGGAAAGCAGCAAAGGAACTCGAGCGACTGTTTCCTATTTGACAACAATGCCCGACTTTACACCACAACTTACGCAAAAACGGAAAAAGTGAATGTTGGTAAATGTCAAACACAGTCGCGGTGAGTGACGCAAGGACCACCCAGGTGGCACAATAGAACGAATCGCGAATTCACAATTGTGACACATTTAAAGATTGTCTTCTGTATTTGCAATACAATTTGTGGTTGATTAACGGAAATCCGCTCGCGCCAATCATCCTTTTGTTATTGAACAAAAAAATCGATGTTACTTTGCGTTCGGCACGACCAGAAGAAGTAACCAATTGGATTTCAATGGAAGGCGTGTATCATTTTAGTGGGCGTTGCAGAGATGCAGGCCTTGTTCTATTCAAGTTCAATCTTTGGGGGAATAAAATGTCAGAATTCTGCTATTTGGGGTCGGCTGCTGCTGTGTGCGACCTTAACATCGGGCCCTACATTATCAATCTCGACTGTGTGCCGGAAGGTTGCCCAACGAAGCCTAACGACATACTTTTGGGCCAATTCGTCTTTGGCAAGTGGGACGGAACGCCCGACGACTTCTGGATCGCAACAAGCCATGGGACCTCGGGTGACGACATCATTGACGGAAATGGTCTGCTTGCGGGAATCGAGGCTTGGAGTTCCGGCTCGGTCGCGCAGACTGCAAATGCGACCTACCTTGGTGACAAGGTCTACTTCCAGATTTGTGGGGGTGACGGCAACGACAACATTACCGGCGGAAACAATTGGGATGTGCTTTACGGCGGAAATGACAACGACCTGCTGAACGGCCTCGGTGGCTCAGACCAGGTCAATGGTGACGCCGGCAACGACACCGCCTATGGCGGCGACGGTAATGACTGGGTCGACGGCGGAGACGGCGACGACAATGTAAACGGCGATGCTGGCTGCGACAACGTTTCCGGAGGAACCGGGAGCGACTCGGTGTATGGCGGCGACGGCTCGGACAACATGTTTGGCGACACCAACGGCATGAGCGAAATCGACGTCTATACGCTGACCGAAAGCAACTACTTTGCGCCCGAAACAGCGTGGGACGGCTCTGACTCGATGGACGGCGGTGCCGGCAATGACATGATGTTCGGCCAGGGCGGCAATGACACCATGCTGGGCGGTGTCGGCGATGACGGCATGGACGGCGGCTCCGGCAACGATTGCATGCTCGGCGGCGACGGCAATGAAAACATGACCGGCGGCAGTGGCGACGACAAAATGAAAGGGGAAGACGGCAACGACCTGATGAACGGCGGCTCCGGCAACGATTACCTGTTCGGTGGAGCCGGGCGTGACTGGATTGCAGGCGGCACGGGCGATGACGAAATGACCGGCGGTGCCGGTAAGGACGTCTTCGTGTTCTGCGATGACTGCGGTTGCGGTGGCGACGACTATATCAGTGACTTCACCACGACCCGCCAACGCGATCAAATCGACCTCACCCAGTTGTTCAACCTCGATCTGGTGATTTCGTCCGAGACTGGCGATCCGAAGAGCGCCTTCCTTGAACTGATCAGCTTCGGTGCAGACTGCCGTGCCGGCGGCGGCGACGACTACTCGCTTGGCACGATCTACATCGACAGCAAACAGAACATCGGGCGCGTTTTTGACCTGGACAGCACGTTTGGTACGTCGTCCGCGTCGCTCGTTCGTGTCGCTCATGGCGTCATCATCGACCTGCCGTCTGACTCATTCGTCTACGACGGTGATTGGGCGGTATGATACCAACCGCGCCGTCATAAAAGGGTAACATTTTCGACGGCTAATAGATTGACGGAGGCTACTTATGCCTCCGTCAATATTTTGGCGGTCAAGACTTCGTGGCCTAGAGTGCCACTCGTAATAAGTTGAACGTGGACAGTGCGCACTGCCAATTGGCGGTTCAGTTATTCTATTGTGTCGGCTGCCCAGTATTTGCGGTTGAACAAATGGAACGGCTAAATTCCTTTGCAAATGTGGCCAGTCGCCTATTCCCGCAACTTGGAAAATCCCGGGACCTTGCGTTATTTCCGGATCAGCCCAAAGATCATCCGCCTTGCGGTAGGCGAGAAGGGGCGCCGTGGACTTGGGGCGAGGGTGCCTTTAGCCAATCTGTCCTTTGCCAGAAGTTAATTGCCGACTGAGGCGGAGTCTCGATTTTCCATAAGGCCCGAAACATCGACGGCTTCAAAATCCGCACCTTCTAGTTGACGAAGTTCGCCCTGCACTTCGTCATCATTCCAGCCCGGATCAGGTGCGCCGCTCAGGAACCAGGCGGAGCCATTGTCTGCCAGGATCATGCCATAGGTCTGAAGCGCTCTTAAGATAACCTGGTTCTGGGAGGAAAAACCGGAAATGTCGAAATCGGCTTTGAGGCGAAACCGCTGCCCCATCGGAGGCAGGCCAGGGTCGTCTCTGTCCGAAGCAGCATGGCGTGCTGGCCAGACATAGGTGTTGCGCGTCTTCGGCGCGGTAAAGCGCAGCGCATGGGTGATTTCGCCGGCTGCAACTTCGTCATATCGGACAAGGCCCGGAAATATCGGCAGTCCGGCCGCGTCAGCACTCGTCCAGCCGTCGCGCCTCAGCTCATTGCTTTCCAGATCGAAACGCACGCTGCCCACCGCATTCCAACTTCCATCCTTGTTCGGCACAGCCTTGTACAACTCGAACAGGGTGCAGCTTTGCTCCTGCACGACGATGACGTGGCGATCACCGTCACTGTTGCGCCCGCCTTCGACGGGGGCGTCAGGCGGAATAGGTGCTGGACCGGCGTCGCTTTCATCGACAAAGGGCTCCGGTTCGTCGGCAAAACCCGCGAAAATGACTTTCACCTTTTTCTGATTTGCCGGTACGACGACATACGGAATGCCGATCGGCGCACCATTTTCCGTCGCGGAGGCAAAGTCGGCATGCAGTTTCTTGGTCGCGCCGATGCTTTGCACATAGGCATCAGACCTCGGATCAACCGGCAGATCAGCGATGGGCGTATTCCAGATGTTGCCGGCGGGGAATACCGGGCAAGAGCCGATGCGCGTTTCTCTGGCCTTCATCTCGTCCGCCGAGCCCGCCAGAACAACCGCAAACAGCGCGGCCACCAGCGCCGATCCTCTGCGCGGCGAACTGCACTTTGGCTTCGGTCGTAGCGTCATGGCGGTGATCCCCAACCTTGCTGGACGATGTCAAAGCCGTGGGCCAAAGGCAACAGGAACCTTGATTGGTCGCGATGGCGCCGGGTCTTTGCCAGCCCCATTTCTTGGCGGGGAGCGCCGTCAGACAAGTTCATATTGACTCCGGTTTGGTCGCCCGTGCAGATTTGCACGGCGGGATGCATGGGGCGGCTTACCCCTTTGGCGACCGTCTGGGAGTCGCGATGGGACTTGCCGCTCTTCGATTCCTTTGCAGAATCGCTCTTGCCTTGACGGCGGGGGGCTGGGTGTTGTCAGCGCCGGTGCTGGCCCAGACGGATTGCGTGGCGGAAGTTGAGCCCAACGATACACCCGACCAGTCCGCAGACGCTACAGGCGCCCTGTGCCTGAAAGGGACGATTGCCGTCGGCGATCAGGAATTGTACCGCTTGCATACTGATGGACCCGCGATGTGGACCATGACCTTGACGGGTGTCGCCGGGAACGAGACTCGACTGGACCTGATGCCGATGTCCGGGGATCCGCCGACGCCCGAAAGCCGCATCTTTACCGAGGTCGCAGGTATGCCACCGCCCGCCCTGCTGCTGCCTGCCGGCGACTGGCTTTTGGGAATCTCAACTGCGGGCGAAGGTCAGGGCGACTGGACCCTTGCGTTGGCGCGTCAGCCCGTCGGACCGACTGACGCGCCGGCACCCCTTGGGGTGGATGCAGCTTTCATTGGGCTGTTATCGCCCTCGACAACGCTTGACCTGCCCTTGACGATTTCGCAAGTGCTGAGCAAACGGCATCTGACCCTCACCCTTGACACTGTGCCGGGGACGACGCTTGTGGTTGCACTCGACGGTCCGGGCGGGCGTATCATGGAACGCAACGTCCTGGCCGACGGGCCGATGATCTTGCCGTCTCTGGGGCTCGACGCCGGAGACTACATTCTGTCTCTGGTCAGTTATTCCGCGGCACCCGTGCCGCTTCGCGTCATGCTGACCCCAGACCGGCCCCGGCTGCCGACGCGGGAGGACGAGCCGAACGACCTGACGGCCAGTGCCCGTATGCTGATGCCCGGCAAGCCAGTGACCGGCGAACTGAATGGAGATGGCGACCAAGACCGGTACCGTTTCAGCGTCACCCCGACGTTGGCGAGCCACCTGCTCAGCGTTTCGCTGAAGCCGCCCTCGACGCTGGACCCGGTGGCAGGGGCCAAGCTGGACGCATCGCAAGCGGGTTATTCGCAGCGGCTTTGCCTTCTCGACGCGGCCGGGACAGAGTTGCAGTGCCAGAACGACAAGACGATTGACTTGACCGACCTTGGCCTGCCCGAGGGCGATTACCTGGTTCAGGTCACCGGCCCTGGTGTCCCGCCCTTGCCTTATGAGGTGGCGCTGCGCCCCGGCCCGGACCGCGCCGCGGGGCAGGAGGCCGAGCCCAACGATACCATTCCCCAAGCGCAGCCTATCCAGCCCGGCGAGACAATCCTGGGCCGCTATCCGGGTCTTGACGACGACCGCTTTGCCCTGGACGTGACCGGCCCACCCCAACTGTGGAAGATCGTGGCCGACGGCGGACAGAACATGCGGTTGGAAGACCCGCAAGGAACCGAGATCACGGCACGTGACCAGAAGGACGGATCGGGAAACAAACTCGTCATCGACGATATCCTCCTGACCGCAGGACGGCACACGATCCGGCTGGAGGGGGTCGACGGCAGTTATGCGCTGACGGTCACTGCCAAGGGTCCGCCGCCGGCAGGACAGGAAAGCGAACCTAACGATTTTGACACCCAGGCCAACATCCTGATCCCCGGTGCCCCGCGGGTGGGGACGTTGGCCGATGGTGGCGACCGAGACATCCTGCGCTTTCACCTCGACCGCGATGCCAGCGTTGCATTGACCGTCACGCAGACGTCTGGCCCACCGATCACCTTCGCCATGACTGGACCGTCGGGTGATAGCACGGGCGAGATGACCGGGCCCCAGCAAAGCTTTCCCGAGGACTTCAAGGCCGGAGATTACATCCTGCGGCTGCGCAGCCACGCGAGTGACCCAGCGGGTTGGCGGGTCTCGCTCGACTGGGCCGAGCCGCCAGCCGATCCTTCGGGACCGCTGCTGACCCTTGCCGCTGCAGCAGTGGCGAGCCATCTGCCGCTGGCGCAGGCTGTGACCGGGACGTTGCGGCTGAACAGTGCCAGTGGCGGGGAGGCGTCGTTGGCTGCCGACAGCCCTGCCCCGGGGATTTACGTCGACCCAGCTAAAGTTATGGTGTCCGCTGGGCAGACTGACGTCCCCGTCACTTTGCTTCTGCCGCTGGACCTGCGCCGCGATGCGGATCTGCCCATAGCCGTTACCGTGACGTTGCCCGACGGAACTGGCGCAGTGGCGCGGGCGCGGCTGGCCGTAACTTCGGACGCGCCGGCGCTTGGCGCGTACCAGGATGTACCGGTGCCGCCCAGCCTTCGAGGTGGGTTCGACTTGGCGTCACCCGATTTCAACGGCCATGTCCCCGACGATGCCGCGGCGGCGTTGGAATTGAGCGATCCGACCACACTGCCGCTCCTGTTCAACGGCATAGCTGATACTGCACCATTCCAGGTCGCCGCGGGAAAGTTGTTGCGGCTTGATTTCGGACCCGCCGATCCGGTGATGGTCGCCGGCTTCGCACTGATGCCCCGATCGGTCCTGACCGACTATGCGCCCTCACCTTTGCAGGATTTCCAGATCGCGCTGAGCGGTGATGGGCAGACTTTCACGCCGGTCGTGACTGCCAGGTTGGGGGCACGCGACGGTGAAACCTTCTTCGCCCTGTCCGAACCAGTTCCGGCCAAGGCGGCGACGATCAACTTTACCGCCGGAACCATGGGACCTGACGCGCCAGTTCTACTGTCGGAGTTCAAGGTCATTGCCGCACCGGGCCAGCCACCCGGCATCAGCCTGAACCTTGCCGATCCTGACCGGGGCGGTCAGGTGGTGCGGGTTGATCCGCAACCCAACATGATTCCGCTCGATCAGGACGAAATGCTGAAGGCCGGCGGCGACAGCCCGGTGATCTCTGGCGCGGGTCCACCCGCGCTGGTCATCGGCTTCGCCGACACGCGGCGGGCGATCATCACGTCAATCGACTGGGTGGAGACGCCTGCTGCGGCCGGTCTGGGGACAGCCTGGGGTCCGGTCCGGGCCGCGGCAGCCGAGACACCGCTGGGTCCCTGGACCGATCTGGGGACGCTGACCCCGGATGCCGCCGGTGCCGCGCATCTGGATCTGACACCAGTCGTCGCTCGTTTCGTCCGCTTCACCGCCGCAAATCCCCCGGCCGGGGCGTCCAACGGCTGGATATTCCCGACCGAGGTCCGGGTGCAGGAACAGGCGGGGACGGCAGAGATGCCCTCGATCCTTGGCGAATGGGGCATGGGCGGCACATTGTCGGGCGCAGACCTGAGCGCCCCGACGTTGCCGCCTTCGGATGAGGATGCCGCGGACAATGACAGTGCGGATGCGCCGGGAACCCTGAATTGGGGCCAGCAAGTCGCGGGTCGGGTGACACTGGCTCAGGACGAGGACTGGTGGCGCTTCACGGCACCTGCCGGAGTTGACCGCGCCCTGATCACCCTGTCAGGCCAGCCTTTCGTAACTGCGGCTGTGACCATCACCGGTCCGAACATGGCCGAGCAGCCCCTGCGCCTGGTACCCCCGGAACCCGGCCGCCGGCGGTTTGAAGTGACGGTCACGCCGGGCGCCGACTACCTGATCCATGTCACCGAACCGCCGCGATCGCTTGTGGTGGCCTTCGACGTCTCGGGCTCGCTCGCCAGTTACTGGCAGGCGATCCGCGCCGCGATGGGAGCTTTTGCCGAAGCCCCGGTGCCGGGGCGCGATTTCATCCGGTTTCTGGCCTTCGAGGGACAGTTCCAGGACCCCGATTGGACCGATCAGCCCGACGTGATCCGCCGGGCGCTGACCGATCTATCGGCGGCGCAGACTGGCAGCGGGCTGGAAACGACGGTCATCACTGCGGTGTCGGAACTGCAAAAGCGCGACGGGCTGCGCGCGCTGCTGGTGCTGACTGACGGCGCGACCTCATCCTTCGCTGACCGGTCGAAGATGTGGGCGGCGCTGGACCGGTCGGGCATCGACGTCATGGCCGCGCATATCGGCGGCTGGGACGATCCGAGGCGTGAACGGCAGATATTGCAAGAGGTCGCGGCGGTCGGTGGCGGCTTCTTCGCCGATGTCGCGGGCCAAGGCCAAATCGACATGCTGGCCGAACGTGCCGTCGACTGGATAAGGCGGCCGGCGCGTTATGGTCTGATCGTCGAAACCTCGACCTTGCCTCCACCGGAACCCGCGAAACTGTCTATCGTCCATGCGGCGACGGGCGGCGGAGCGCCGGCAGAGGCCGACGCCGTGACACGCGACGAACCCCCGCCTGCAGTCGCGGCTCACCGGCCGGCGGTGGAGCTGATCATCGACGCCTCTGGCTCCATGCTGCAGCAACTTGGAGGCGAAGGTCGGCGGATCGACGTGGCACACAAAGTGCTGGATGACCTGATCCGGCAGAAGATTCCCGCCGATACGCCAGTCGCCTTGCGCGCCTTCGGAGATGACGCGGCGGGGTCTTGCGAGACAAGCCTGCGTGCGCCGTTGTCGCCGCTATCGCCCGACTATCTGGCGCCCATCGCCACCGGGATCGAACCTGTGAACCTGGCCAAGACCCCAATTGCCGCGTCGCTGGCTGCAACCACTGACGATCTGTCCACCGCCGACGGCCCGCGCGTCGTGGTGCTGGTCACCGATGGCGAGGAAACCTGTGGCGGCAATCCTGCGGCGGAGATCGCCACTTTGCGCGCTTCAGGAGTGCAGGTGACTGTGAATATTGTGGGCTTCGCGGTTGACGACAGCGCAGTGGCCGCGCTTTTGGAGCAATGGGCAAAGGACGGCGGCGGGCGCTATCTTCCGGCATCGGACGGAGTTGGTCTTGGTCAGGCGCTATCGGATGCGATCCTTGAAAGCTTCACGGTCAGCGATGCTTCGGGCAATGTGGTGGCCGAGGGCCAGGTCGGCGGCGAGCCGGTAGATTTGGCTTCGGGCACTTACAAGGTGAGTGTCGGCGGCGGGCGCGTCAGTTTCGACGCGGTGACGCTGAACGAAGGCGAGGCGCGGGTGTTGGACCTGACGGGGGAGTGAGAAGGATGCGCTTGAGTTTGGTGACGAGACAGGCGGTCGCAGGGTTCGTTTCCTGGGCGTTGGCAGTTCAGCCCATGGCGGTTCTGGCGCAGTCGAGTGATCTGCAAGACCCGGCCGCTGCCGGCCGGATCGCCGTTCAGATGCAGCGGTCGTTGACTGCCATCGAGGATGGGCTGACGTTGATGGACCGGAGCCATTGGGACCCGCTGGCGGTGGTAGACACCATGGGTCCTGACCCCGAGGGCCTGCGGTCCTGGGTCCGGTCGAACGTGATCTGGGTCCCTTATGCCGGTGCCTTGCGCGGGGCGGTGGGTGTCCTGTCGGATCGCCGCGCCAACACGATTGACGGGGCATTGCTGGTCGCAACGCTTTTGTCCGCTGCGGGTTATCAGGTCCGAGTTCAGCAAGCACAGCTGACCGACGCTTCCGTCGAAGCGCTGATGAACCAGCCAGAGACCGTACTGCCTGACCAGACCGTCGTGGTGGCAGACCCTGAAAACCCCATTTCCTCCACCGAAACCACCTATGAACTTGAGCCCGGCAGCGCCACAAGCGCGCTGGCCCTTCCGCTGGACGCAGCGCAGATGCAGAGGTCGCGGATCGCCTTGGCGGTTCTCGCCCCCGCCGAGGCGATCCGCGCGAACTTGCCTGCGCCTGACCCTGCGGTTGACGCTGCAGCGGCGACCCTATCCGTCAAGACGGCCCTGTCGCAGCATTTCTGGGTCGAATATCTGAATGGCGCCGCCTGGCAACCGGCCGACTGGATGACCACCGACGGCCAGCCGCCGGTTGGGGCCGCTCCGATTGCCAATTTCACTGTGGATGCACTGCCCGACGATCTGGTGCAGCGGGTGACGATTTCGCTTCTGGAAGAGAGGGTGACGGATGGCAGCGCCGAGGTAGCAACAATCGCCCAAATGTCGGTCGTGCCGGCAAAGGGCGAAGGGCGGCGGATCAACCTGACCCATCAACCCATGGCCTGGCCGGCTGATTGGCCGACCGTCACACTCAAGGATGTGCAGGACAAGCTGCGGTCTGCCTTCGCGACGCAAAGCGAATGGTGGCCGATCCTCAGCATCGATGGACAGCCGAGCCCCGGCCCCTCGGTCCGGGCGGACGGCAGTCTGAACGACGCGCCGCAGCCCAACAACGACCCCTTCATCGGTATCGGGGTCAAGCTCGGCGGCCAGATCATTGCCGCAGGTGACACGCTTGACTTCGATGGCAGCGGCGCGGATACCAGCCTGCCGCAGGGTCTGGACGCGCAGGACGGCGAATGGACGGCGGAATGGCTCAGGTTTACCATCGAGGCGCCAGGTCAGCCTTCCCGAACCGAACTTCGCCCGGTCTTCGACCTGATTGGCGCCGCCGCACGCGCTGCGGGACAGGCTGGCGCCTTCAAGATCAGCGATGCAACCCGCGGCGAACGCGCGCTGAAAGCCATGAGCGAGATCGAGATCGGCATCTTGCCCGCGGTGCCATCGCCCGACCAGATCCTGTTCGAAGGTGCTCAGGCCGTCCTTTCAAACAAACCGCTTCTGGACCAGATTGCCGCCGATCCCTTTGGCAAGGTCCCGGCCAATATCGTCGAACTGATGGGCCAGATGCAACCAATCCCGGGGGCGGTCGAATCCTTCGCGTTGTTGCGCATGTCGGCCAATCCGGCGGGGGATGCGGTCTATCAGGACCGTCCGCTGATCGTCGCACGGCACAACTTTTACATCCGGGACGCGGACAACGGCGATTTCCAGACCATCGCGGCCATGGACATTGTCGATGCCGGGGTGGGTGTGATGCCCTATGTGGACCTTGACCCCCGTTATGCCCGGATCCTGCAGGGTCTGACCGATGCCGAAGCGGAGTCGGCGAGCCTGCAGGGCACCGACCTTGGTTATGGTGCGGGGACGCTGCTAACCGGCGGCCCACTGGAAGACTGGGTGATGCTGGCGAAAGGAGACTCGATTGCGGACCTGCCCGCTGATCTTGGCACCACGGTCGGCGCGGCGCTGGACGCCGGTCGCATGGCGCTGGTGCCGCGTGGTGATCTTGCAACGACGGGCCTGTGGTGGGACATCGATCCGGCGACAGGCCAGACTCTTGCCATGGGCCCGAATGGCTGGGGGCAGAGCCTGGTCGAATATGCCTTCATCCTCGTGATGAAGACGCTCTGGGCGCAGATCGGTTGCATGGCCCGGCTGGCCACCCAGAATACTGCAAATCAGGCCTTCATGACCGGCAAGGTCACCCTGCCGAAGACGGTCGAGCAGCTGAAGAAGGGCACCAAGGATCTGGCGAAACAGTGCATTTCGACCGCGCTGGTCAATTCGATCACCGGGATGACCACGGCAATCTTCGTAGGCCTGCCGGGCTATGTGCAGCAAAGCTGGTATGATGCACAGTACGGGCCGAATTACGGGTCAAAGGCGCCGCCCTATCTGTTCGGACCCCCGCCTGCGCCCTATGTGAACCGGTCCGACAACAAATGCCCGCCCGGCTTGCCCGGGACTTGCGCAATCAACACATCGTCCAGCCAATACGCCACCAACGCGTCGAGCAGTGGCGCTGCAGGTGGTGGCGGCGGGAATGGCGGACCTTCGGGTGGCAACGGTGGGAATGGCGGAGGCGGCGCCGGAGGTGGCGGGAATGCCGGAAGCGGCGGGAATGGCGGAAGTGGCGGAAGTGGCGGAAGTGGCGGAAGTGGCGGAAGTGGCGGGAATGGCGGGAATGGCAGTGGCAACCCTTCCCCCGTCAATCCGACTGCCAAGACCGATCCAGGTGTGAGCCCGTTCGCCAAGACCGAGCCGGGTGTGCGACCAGCCAATAATAGTCCTCCCCCTCCCCAGCCGAACGACCCCGCTCCACCGACGCAGCCAGGGCGCAAGATCGAGCCCGGGCAGTTGAAACCCGAACTTCGCGCCGCCTATGACGGTGCGGTCAAGGGCCTGAACGATTACCAGTGGGCCGACGACGCTTACAACGCCAACCCGACTGCGGACACCGCAGCCGCCCGCGAACAGGCGGCGATCGCCGCTGGCAACGCGGAACGGAGCTATGTTGCGGCCAAGATCAAGGCCGGAGCAACCATGTCTCAATCGCAATTGTACCCCAGTCCGGCCGACGACCCGATAGTGGCCGGCCATCAAGGCATCCCGTTCGACCACGGTCCTCCGACGCTCCCCGAAAACCCACCGCCCGGTCCTCCACCCATGCCCGGAGGCGCCGGCGGTGGTTTTGCCCAGACACTCGCGGGCCTTGGCGGCCTGCAGAACGGGTTGGGAGGGACCGAATGAGTTTGGAATTGCATTCAGATGGCCGCCAAGTTCGGTGAAAAAAACGGGTCACTTCCGGGTTGGGCGCTGATCGCGAGGAAGTCGGCATTCCCTCAACCGTCTTTATCAGACCAAATTATGGATCACGGTGCGCGCCGCCGTCGTCAACGGAAGTACCGTAGCCTTGAGCAATTGATTGCGATCAAACTGGATCGGATCGCGGGCAAGTGCCGCTCGCAGGGACTGACCGAACACCATCCGAAGTTCTGTGCCGATGTTGAACTTGCACACCGACGTTTCGCGGGCCAGACGCCTGCGGAAGGCAGGCTCTATCCCGGAGCCGCCGTGCAGCACCAAGGGTAGTTCCGGCGCCGCAGCCTGTATCTGTGACAATTGCTGCCTGTCGACCGCCGCACCGGGTGCGGTCATCAAATGGCTGTTGCCGACGGATACGGCCAGGGCATCAACACCGGTTTCACGGGCGAAGCGGGCCACCTCTACGGGATTTGTCCCAGTAGAGGCTGCGCCGTTGTGATAGCCCACCACCCCCAACTCTGCCTCTACGGACACACCTTGGGCATGGGCCATGTCCACAATCTCACGACAGCGCGCGATGTTTTCCGCCAAGGGGAGCGCAGAGCCGTCATACATCACCGACGTAAAGCCGCTGGCAATGGCGGCCTGACAAACCGCAAGACTTTCGCCGTGATCCAGATGCGCCACGACTGGAACCGAGGCCGCCTCGCCCAAACTGCGAAACATTGCCCCCAGCACGGCCAGCGGCATATGCGCCCGGCATCCGGGGCCAGCTTGCAGAATGACAGGGCGCTGTTCCGCCTCTGCCGCACGCACAAAGGCCAGGGCATCCTCCCAACCCAGCACCACCAGCCCCGCCACCGCGGTGCCGTCCGTCAGGCAAGGCTGTAGTACGCCCGACAGCGGAACCAGGCTCATTTGAACGCCGCGATCATATTCTTGATTCCGGGGATTGTTTCAATCTGATCGGCATGGCTTGGTTGAAAGAACTGCACCAGCGACCGCTGAGTCTCGCCCGCCAGGATCGTAAAGTAATACATCTGATAGCCTGGCAGGACGCAGCACGGGTGATAGCCCTTGTCGATCACCACGGTTGACCCGTCGACCAGATGATAGGCATCGCCCGATTTGCCATCCTCGCGCTGTAGCATCTGCAGGCCAGAGCCGTGGGGAGGATTGAAGCGGAAATTGTAGGCTTCATCGTGATGCGTCTCCAGCGGAAGGCGGTTGGTGTCGTGCTTGTGGCTGGGAAAACCGGACCAGCCGCCGGTGCCCACAGTGTAAAGCTCTGACACCAGCAGCCGACTGACCCGGCCGTGATATTTGGCGCCCAGGATGTGCTTGATCTTGCGGTGGGTCTTGGTGTCGTCCGAGCCGTATTGAATCGCGTCAATGTCAGGGGCGCGGATGACAAACGGTGGTAGAATCTCGTCACATAGCGCACCCGCCACGAAAACCTCGGCGTAGTCGCTCTGGCAGGTGATTGTGGCGGGCTGGCTTGTGGACACATAAGCCCCTTCCGGGTCGCCATCCCAGACGTTTTCGCGGCGCAGGCCAATGTCGGCAAAGACCTCGCCTGAGGTCTGCACGTCAATTGTTCCTGTGGCGGGCACGAGGCACGTCTCATATCCCGGCACAGTCGAGACGAAGGTTTCGCCGCGTTTCAGCTTTACGATGTTGAAATAGACCAACGGTACGACCGGATGGCCGGTGCCGATGATCGGCTGATTCTGGTTATCGAATGGAGCGATATGCATGCAGCGCCTTTCCGGTCGGGGTCAATGACCGTTGATAAAACTGTCAAGTGTGGCCTGGTTGGGCGAGGCCGGCGCGCAGCCAATCCCGGCCACGATCAGCGCCGCCGTTGCCGCCCCACGCCGGACGGCGTTTTCCAAGGTATGGCCGTGGCTCAGCGCCGCAAGCAGCCCCCCCATGAAACCATCTCCGGCACCCATCGGCTTCAGCGCCTTTACGTGGAAAATCCCGGTGTCAAAGCTGAAATCGGGCGTAAAAGTAACGGATCCGGACGCGCCGCGTTTGTAGACGGTAAACAGCGCCCCATTGTGGGCCAGTGTGCGCGCAAGAGCCTGGCCACCCGCATGGTCCCCAGCGATCAAACCGAATTCGTCGTCATTCCCGATGACGATATCGGACTTCGTCGTGGCCTCGCGGCTGACGCTTGCGGCCTCAGCTTCTGATGTCCAGGAATAGGCGCGATAATCAATATCCAGCACCACCAGCGCCCCAGCCGCCTGCGCCGCGCCCATCGCCGCAAAGGTTGCGCTGCGCGAGGGCTCGCAGGCCAGTGCAGTTCCCGTTACGACAAGTGCCGCAACGCGGCCGTAGTCCACCTGCTCTACATCGGCCCGGGACAAGGCAAAATCGGCAGCACCGTTGCGGTACAGCACAGACTGAGCGGTGGTCGGGATGGTTTCCACGATGGCAAGCGAATTGCGCGCCTCGCCTCCGACCGGCCGGGCATGTGTCGTATCAACGCCGTACCGGGCCAGTTCGGTCAGGCAGTAGCGCCCCACCGCGTCGTCGGAAACCCGGGTCAGCAAGGCCGCGGCGGCTCCTTGCCGGGCCAATGAAACGGCAATGTTGCCGGCAGAGCCGCCGATGGCGGCGGTGTAGTGCAGCGCCTCTTCAATGCGGGTACCGGGCGGATCGGCGTAAAGGTCCATCCCGACGCGCCCCAGAACCACAAATCGGTTCAGACGCATCCGCTGCCAAAGCCTGTCCATCACATCGCCGTCCCCTGCCCTATCCGACAGGTCGCCAGCGCAACGTGGCCCATGTCGGCGATGCGCAGTGCAAGCAGGCAAGGCAACCCATCTCGTACGGTTCGCGGGTGCGCAGGATTCGGCGGCAAATCGGTCGTGGTGACGGTCATGCTTGCACCCCTTGCGGACTGGATAGAAATCAGATTGACGATCTCCTGCGACTTACGATATCAATTTTGCAACCGGTTGCAATCCCCTTTGAAGGACATTGAGCATGCGCGAAATTGGCATCGGGATTGTCGGTGGCGGCTATATGGGCAAGGCCCATTCGGTCGCGATGGCGGCGGTCGGCGCGGTCTTTGATACCGGGCTGCGCCCCCGGCTTGAAATGATCTGCGCCACCTCCGAACCCTCCGCCGAGCGTTACCGCGCCGCCTACGGATTTGCCCGTGCCACCGCCGACTGGCGCATGCTGGTGGCCGACCCGAGGGTAGAGGCGGTGGTGATCGCTTCTCCGCAGGAAACACACCGGGAAATTGCAGAGGCGGCCTTCGCGCTGCGCAAGCCAGTGTTTTGTGAAAAGCCGCTGGGCGCCGGCCTTGCTGACAGTCATGCGATGGTGGTGGCGGCCGAAGCCGCGGGCTGCATCAACATGATGGGGTTCAACTACATCCGCACCCCGGCCTCACAATTCGCCCGCGCCTTGGTGCAGCGGGGCGAGATTGGCGAAGTCATCTGGTTTCGCGGCGAGCATAGCGAGGATTTTGACGCCGATGCGACCAGGCCCGCGTCGTGGCGCAATTTTGGCACTGCGAATGGCACAATGGGCGATCTTGCCCCGCATATGATCAACGCGGCCCTGGCGTTGGTCGGTCCGATAGCCCGGCTCAGCGCAGATATCGCAACGGTTCATCATTCCCGACCGGGGGCCGAGGGGCGCGCAATCAACGACGATATCGGCCAGTTCATGTGCCGCTTTGCGGGTGGTGCATTGG
>JBDTQR010000104.1:0-15798 GCA_039932095.1 bacterium
TCTCCTCCACGGCCGCTGAAGCGAGCGTCAACAATCTGGTCGCAAGGCGGATGGTTAAGAAGCAGCAGATGCGTTGGTCGGAGAGTGGGGCAAATCTGCTCCTTCAAGTTCGTGTCGCCGTCGCCAACGGCGATCTTGCAGACCGTCTCGCGTACCAACCCCCCGTGCAACCAAGACAGGCCGTCGTCTCTCCATTTGTGCCGGTACCGCTCTTTCAGCGTGCCGCATGACCCCAGGTGGTTGAACGGTCCCTCGACGATGCGGCTTTTTCGGCGGCCGATCGCGTTTTGCACCTCTTGGAAATGCGCGTTATTCGGGATCAGGATCTCGTCCCCATGATTGAGGATGGGTGTGCTAAAGACCATTACTATGTTCCTCACACTGACGCGGCGTCCGGGTTGCGGACCTGCGGCATGGCTTGGCCGCGTGCCGGGACCGCCGCGCCGCTGTCGGATTGACGTCAGGGAGCGCATTGCGGATAGTGCGGCACTCTGGTCAGGCTCGGCAAAAAGGGATGGTGATTGCGTGGGACAACAGCTTCAGGTGGTGCCCGCGCGGCAAGGTCGCGCTGTGCGCCTTGTCGCGGGACAGGCGATCCAGATCATCAACACGCATGGTCAGCAAGTGGTCGATACCTGGTGCTTCAACACGGAAGATCTGGCGGAATTCATGTCGATGGAACATATCCACGGTATGCTGGAAACCGTCTTTCCTGCCGAGGGAGACGCGCTGATCACCAACCAGCGGCGCCCGATCCTGGTGCTGGAGCGTGACACCTCACCCGGCCGCCATGACACCGTGATCGCCGCCTGCGACCGGTTCCGCTATGCGCTGCTTGGCTGCGTGGGCCATCACGACAACTGCACCGACAACCTGTTTGCGGCATTGGCAGAGCTTGGCCTGACGCCGCCCGACTGCCCAAGCCCGCTGAACCTATGGATGAACATACCCATCGGGCCCGACGGCCGCATCTCTTGGGGGGAACCACTTTGCAAGCCCGGCGACCATGTGGTGCTACGGGCGGCGATGGACTGCGTCGTGGTGATGTCAACCTGCCCGCAGGACATGATCCCGATCAACGGCGCAGACTGCACCCCGACAGAGGTGCATTTCACGGTGCTTGACTGATGCCAACCTTGGGTTTTATCGGCACCGGGACCATCAGTGCCGCTATGGTGCGCGGGTTGAAGGCCTCGCCCCTGGCAGACTGGCCGGTGCTGCTGTCGCCGCGCAATGCCGAAGTGGCCAGCGCCCTTGCCGCCAGCTTGCCCGGTGTCACGGTGGCATCAGACAATCAGGCGGTGATCGACGGCGCCGAAATGGTGATCCTTGCGGTGCGCCCGCAGGTGGCCGAGGCGGTGTTGCGGCCTCTGGCGATTGCTGCGGACCAGACCGTGGTCAGCCTGATCGCCGGTCTGCCGATCGAGGCGATCCAATCGTGGACCGGTGCCGGCCGGGTCTGCCGCGCCGTGCCCTTGCCTTTTGTCGAGCAGTGCCGCGACGTGACACCGGTCTTTCCACCGGACCCAGAGGCGCTGGCGCTATTCAATGGTTTGGGGCGTGCGCTGTCTGTGGCAGACCTTGCCACCTTTGAGATTTACAGCGCAGGCAGCGCCTTGATGGGAACCTATTTCGGCATTCTGGAAACCGCCGAGGCCTGGGCAATCGCACAGGGCCTGCCCCCTGCCGATGCGCGCGCCTATTTCTCGGGCCTTTTCAGCAATCTGGGCGAAGTCTTGCGCCACAGCCCAAGCCCGCTGCACGAGCTGCGCACCGCACATTCCACACGCGGCGGCATGAATGAACAGGTCTTTGCCCGCTTTAGTCAGGCCGGCGGTGGCGTGGCGCTGGACGACGCGCTTTCCAGCGTACTGGCACGGATTCGCACGGCCAATTTAGAAAACGCGCTGATACTTCGCCGCGTCGGGCGTACATCGCCGCCGAAAAGGTCAGGCGCGGTGCTGCATTCCGTGCAAGGCATCATGGGCCTGCAGACGAGGCTCGCAGTGGGGCTGCGGCGCAGCGGGCGACTTGACAGCGCCGGCGCGCCCTCTACTCACTTCAAGTTCCATTTGCGCCTAAAGACAGGAACGCAGACCATGAGCGAAGCGCCAGTGCTACCGGTCAACGAACGTAAACGCGGCTCAGGCGTCAAATTCGTCTATGACGTCTTGCGGGACGAAATTCTGGATCTGGTTCTGGCACCCGGCAGCCCGATTGATGAGATTCAACTGGCCGAGCGTCTTTCAATGTCGCGCACTCCGATCCGCGAGGCTTTGGTGCGGCTTGCCAGTGAAGGGCTGGTCACAACGCTGCCCAACCGGTCTACCGTGGTGGCCAATATAGACTTCCTCAATTTGCAGGCATTTTTCGACGCCTTGACCCTGATGTACCGTGTCACCACCCGATTGGCCGCGCAGTATCGTACCGACGACAACCTTGAAATGATCCGGGCGCAGCAAGCGAACTTTACCCAGGCCGTGCAAAAGCACGACGCGCTTGAGATGATCGCCCTTAACGCCGAGTTTCACAAAGCCATCGCCGCGGCCGCCCGCAACCCTTATTTTACCGGTCTGTCCAACCGGCTTTTGGATGAGGGGCGGCGGTTGATGCGGGTCTACTATTCGTCGTTCGGCGACCACCTCCCGCATCGCTATGTGGTCGAGCATGAGGACATCATTGCCGCCATCGTCGCGCGCGATCTGGCAATGGCCGATACATTGGCCAGCGCACATGCCGATCAGATCGTCAGCCATATCAAGGCATCGATCTCACGCGATGATCGGCTACGCATCGCTCTTTGAACTGCCCATCCAAAGCACAGCGCCGGTCGAATTTCTTGTCGACAAACAAAATACAGGGGCTATTCTGATTGCAAGGCAGAGTCGCGAAAGCCTTTCCGCCTCCACTTCTCTGGCTTGAAGGAGAATCAGATGGATTCCAAAATATTTTCCGGCTGCGTCCCTGCGTTGTTGACGCCCTGCAAGGCTGACCGCAGCCCAGATTTTGCCAAATTGGTGCACAAGGCGAAGGAACTGGTCGGCCTTGGCATGAACGCGGTGGTCTATTGCGGTTCGATGGGGGATTGGCCGCTGATCACCGACGAACAACGCATGGAGGGGGTAGAACGGTTGGCGAAAGCTGGCGTGCCCGTCATCGTCGGCACCGGGGCGGTGAACACCGCAATCGCCGCCGCCCATGCCGCCCATGCCGCAAAGGTCGGTGCCAAGGGGCTTATGGTAATCCCGCGCGTCCTGTCGCGCGGGCCGGTCGTGGCCGCGCAACGCGCGCATTTCGACGCAGTCCTGTCGGCCGCGCCGGATCTGCCGGCCGTGATCTACAACAGCCCGTACTACGGCTTTGCCACCCGCGCCGATCTGTTCTTCGATCTTCGCAGCCGGCACGCCAATCTTGTCGGCTTCAAGGAATTTGGTGGCCCGCAAGACTTGCGCTATGCTGCCGAACATATCACCAGCCGGGCCGATGGTGTGACCCTGATGATCGGGGTGGATACCGGCGTGTTTGACGGCATCGTGAATTGCGGCGCCACCGGCGCCATCACCGGCATCGGCAACGTGCTGCCGCGCGAGGTTTTGCACCTGGCCGCCCTGTCCTTTGCCGCAGCCAAAGGCGATGCCGAGGCTCGGGTCCGTGCTCAGGAACTGGATGCCGCCATGCAAGTCTTGTCGTCGTTCGACGAAGGCCCGGATCTGGTATTGTATTTCAAACACATGATGGTTCTGAAGGGCGAGAAGGAATACCTTCTGCACTTCAACGAAACCGATGCGCTTTCGGACAGCCAGCGTGGCTATGCCGAAGCGCAATTGACCCTGTTCCAGAACTGGTATGCCGACTGGAAAAAGCTGCCCGGCGCTGTCACCAGATACGCCGCCTGAAGTGGCATGTCGCGGCGGTCGACAGATCGCCGCGATCAACGTCTCGCCCCCGAATTGTTGAAAAGGGCGAACCGATAACTTTGTTGATCCATCCGGGCATATGCCCCAAACTTTGGATCAAGGGGGGCGGGGGCGCGTTTGCATCTGACCGTTTGAAAAGATCCAGACGGTGCCAAGATCATAAACAAGGCAATGGAGGGAGATCCGACAATGAAGGTTCTGACAAAAGCGGCGACCGCAGGTGCTTTGCTTGCCCTGATGGCCGGCACGAGTGTTCTGGCGCAAGAGACCATCAAGATCGGCGTTCTGGTGCCGACGACGGGATCAGAGGCGACCTATGGGCAGGACATGGCAAATGCCGTGACCATCGCACAGGCAGAGATCAACAAGGCCGGCGGCGTTCTTGGCAAGCAGTTGACCATGGTGGTCGGCGATGACGCCTGCGACCCGCAGCAATCGGTCAACGCCGCGACCAAGCTGGTCTCGCAAGGTGTGGTGGCGGTTGTCGGTGGCTATTGTTCGGGTGCGACGCTGCCGACGCTGAAAATCTTTGGCGACGCGAAGATCCCCTTCTTGATCACCGCCGCAAATTCGACCAAGCTCATTCCGGCCAATCCCGGCAATGCCTTCATGATCAACTCGACCGGAGACGATCAGGCGACCAAGGCGGTTGAATTTCTGGGCGCGAAGGGCATTAAATCCATCGCCATCGTGAACGAGGGCGACGCCTATTCGCAGGACCTTGCCACCCTGACCCAAAAAAGCTGGGAAGCCGCTGGCAACAAGGTTGCGGATTTTGAGACGGTCAACAAGGGTGAGCAGGACTATTCCGCCATCGTAACCGCCATCAAGGCCGCGAACCCGGACGCCGTGTTCTGGACGGCCTATTACGCTGACGGCGGCCTGCTGATCCGCCAGCTGCGCCAATCTGGCTATCAGGGCATCATCGCGGTGGGCGACGGGTCGAACTCGGCCAAGCTGTTCGACATCGCCGGCAAGGCGGCCGAGGGGGTCTTTGCCTTCTCGAACCCGACGGCAGAGTTCCTGCCGGCTGCCAAAGAGTTCTCTGCGACCTACAACAGCCAGTTCGGCACGGCACCCGGCCCCTATGCGCCGCTGACCTATGACGGCATGGAACTGCTGGCTGCCACGATGACCAAAGCCAACTCAACCGACGGCGCAGCCCTTGTCACCGCGCTGAAGGCAACCGACAGCCAAGGTTGGCTGGCCGGAGCTATCAAGTTTACCGACAAGAACACGCTCGCTCGGTCAAACTTCATCGTCCTGGTGGGCAAGGACGGCGCCTGGGCCCGTGCCGATCAGTAACGCGCTTATGGCGGGGGTGCGGACATCCTTTGCCGGTGACCGCACGCTTTCCTTGCGTCATCTGCGCAGGGTCGCCCCAGCTTTGCCCGCCCTTCAGTTGCACACGCTGGCCCCCGGTTAAGGCTTGTCGACAGGAGAGAAGATGAGCGTCTTTGAAATCATATCGCACCAACTGGTCAACGGTCTGGTCCTCGGCTCTTTCTATGCCTTGGTGGCGCTTGGCTACACCATGATCTTTGGCGTCATAAAGCTGCTGAACTTTGCGCATGGCGATCTTTACATGGTGGGCGGCTTCATAGGTTTTCTTTCGCTTTCGGCAATTTCAAGCGTTGTAGGCTCGGACTGGCCAGGCATCTTCATCGCGATGTTCCTGTCGATGATCGCGGTAGGTTTCATCGGCGTGATCATCGAGCGGGTCGCCTATCACCCGATGCTGAGTGCCCCGCGACTGTCGATCCTGATCACCGCGCTGGCGGTGTCGCTGGTGTTGCAGAACACGGTCCTGTCGCTGACAGGCGGGCAATACACCGCCTTCAAGACCGATCTGGGGTTTGGCGGCATCAATCTGGGCTCGCTGTTCATCAGCTACAATCAGATGGTTCTGGTGGCAACATCGGGCGTCCTGATGATCGCCTTGCAACTTTTCGTCACGAAAACCCAGTTCGGCCGCGCCATGCGCGCAGTATCCATCGACATGGACATGAGCCAGCTTTTGGGCATCAACGTGCCGGTGATCATCGCCGTAACGTTCTTCATCGGCTCCGCACTGGCCGCCGCTGCGGGCACGATGGCGGGGGCCTACTATGGCTCGATCTGGTATTTCATGGGCTTTCTGATCGGCCTGAAAGCGTTCACCGCTGCCGTGATCGGCGGTATCGGTTCCATTCCCGGTGCCATGCTGGGTGGGCTTGTCCTGGGCCTGCTTGAGGCGTTCGGCACCCAGATCCCGTTCATCGGCAGCGAGTGGAAGGACGTGTTTTCCTTCGCTGTGCTGATCCTGGTGCTGGTGATGAAACCGACCGGGCTGTTGGGCAAGTCCGAACAGGAGCGTATGTAATGGCCCCACGCGACACTGCCGCAAGCCTGGCCGACAAGATCGCGGCGCGGTTCCAGAACCCGGCCCTGCGCTGGGGAGGCATCGGCCTGATCCTTGTATTCCTCGCCGTTCTTCCTGCGGTTTTCGGGCAATACGCCACCGTCATCATGACCAACGCGCTGCTGTATGTGGTGCTGGCGCTGGGGCTGAATGTCGTTGTCGGCTTCGCGGGGCTGCTGGATCTAGGCTACGCCGCGTTCTTTGCGGTCGGGGCCTATACCATTGGCATCCTGACGCTGGATTTCGGCGTGAACTTCTGGCTGGCACTGCCTTGCGCCGTGCTGGCGGCCGCAATCGCGGGCGTGATCATCGGCGGCCCGACCTTGCGCCTGCGCTCGGACTACCTGGCCATCGTCACGCTCGGCTTTGGCGAGATTGTGCGCTTTTCCGCCCGCAACCTTGCAATCACCGGCAAGGCGAGCGGGCTATCCGGCATCGGGCAACCGTGGATTTTTGGCTGGCATATTGCCACACCGACCGATTTCTACTTTGTGTTCTGCGCGCTGGCCATCCTTGCGGTCGTGGTCTCGCTGCGGCTGGAAAACTCCCGGCTTGGGCGGGCCTGGCTTTATGTCCGCCATGATGAGGACGTGGCCGAGGCGATGGGCATCAACCGGGTTGCGGTCAAGCTTGCGGCCTATGTGACGGGGGCGATCTTTGCCTCCATTGGTGGGGCGTTTTTTGCCGCCAACCTTGGGGCGATTTCGCCGGAAAGCTTTTCCTTCACCCAGTCGGTTCTGATCCTGATGGCGGTGATCCTGGGCGGGATGGGCAAGATCCCCGGTGTGATCCTTGGGGCTTTCATCGTGATCCTTGGCCCTGAACTCTTGCGCAATCTGGGTGAGTTGCGGCTGATGGTGTTTGCCGTGATGTTGCTCTTGATCATGCTGTTCCGTCCCAGCGGCATCTGGCCCAAACGCGGGGCGCGGTCATGAGCGGTGCCTTGCTTAACCTAACCGGCGTCAGTTTAGCTTTCGCAGGGAACACGGTGCTGCAAAACGTCAATTTTCAGGTGGCTCAAGGCGCGGTTGTCAGCCTGATCGGTCCGAATGGCGCTGGAAAAACCTCGCTGTTCAACTGCATCACCGGGTTTTACAAGCCGCAATCAGGGTCGATCACCTTCGACGGGCATGAGCTTCTCAGCCTCAAGCCGCACAAGGTAACGGCGTCGGGCATCGCGCGGACGTTCCAGAACGTGCGGCTGTTTCGCGAAATGACCGTGATGCAGAATGTCATGTCGGGCATGCACAGCCGCACCAAATCCGGCGCGTTTGCCGCGATCCTGCGGCTGCCATCGCAGCGCGCCGAAGAGGCCGCAATTCGCGACTACTGCGAAAGCTGCCTGCGTTTTGTCGGCGTCGGCCCCGAGGAGTACGACCGCATCGCCACGACCCTCGCCTATGGCCACCAGCGCCGGGTCGAGATTGCACGCGCCATTGCCACCCAGCCCAAGCTTTTGCTGCTGGATGAACCGGCGGCAGGCCTGAATGCGGGCGAAAAGCAGGAGTTGATCGTTCTGATCCGCCGCATCCGGGACGAACGCGGCATTTCCGTGCTGTTGATTGAACATGATACCGGGCTGGTCATGCAGGTGTCCGAACGGATCAGCGTGCTGGACCACGGCTCCATGATCGCCGAGGGGACCGCCAAGGAAATCCAATCGAACCCGAAGGTGATCGAGGCCTATCTGGGCCAGGAAGACGCGGAGGCCGAACTTGACTTTTGACGGGTCGGAAATGAAGACCGATGTTGTCCTGCGGCTGTCGGGGGTCGAATCGGGCTATGGCCGCATCCGCGCCTTGAACGGCATTGACCTCGAGGTGCGGCGCGGGCAGATCGTCACGTTGCTGGGGGCCAATGGCGCGGGCAAGACGACCACACTGAAAACCATATCCGGTCTGGTGCGGCCAACGGCGGGCAGCGTGACCTTCGAAGGTCAGGACATCACCCAACTGCGCGCAAGCGACATCGCCCGCCTTGGGGTTGCCCATGTCCCTGAAGGTCGCCACATCCTGCGCGGCCTGACGGTACGAGAGAACCTGGAGCTTGGCGCCTTTACCGTGCGCGATGCGGCCCTGCGGCGCGAACGGATGCAGGAGGTTTACCGCCTGTTCCCGATCCTGGACCAGCGCAAGCATCAGGATGGCTCGCTTCTGTCAGGGGGCGAACAGCAGATGCTGGCGATGGGACGGGCGCTGATGCAGGGTCCGAAGGTGCTGCTGCTGGATGAGCCGTCGATGGGCCTAGCGCCCAAGCTGGTTCTGGACACGATGCGCATCATCAAGCGCCTGAACCAAGAGGGGGCCACGATCCTTCTGGTCGAACAGAACGCCAGGCTGGCGTTAAGGCTCGCGCATTATGGCTACGTCCTGGAAAGTGGCGCGATCCGTATGCAAGGCGATGCGGAGACGCTGCGGGCCGACACGTCGATCGTGCAGGCTTACCTTGGCGACTAGGCCGCAGCCTGCCTACCGCGCCCCCCAGGTGTCCGACAGGCGATAGCCGCTGGGCCACGGATCTGCCGGATCGCGCATGTGCTGATGGATGCCGGTGATCCAGCCACGTCCCGAAAGCTCGGGCAGGATGGCCGGTTTGCCGCCCACGGTCGTCTGCCCCAAAATCCGCCCGGTGAAGGTCGATCCGATCAGCGAAACGGCCGTCAGCAGGTCGTCCGGCCCCATCTGCCCCCGCGCCGACAGCACCGCCATGCGCGCGCAAAGTGCGGTGCCGGTGGGCGAGCGGTCAACCTTGCCCGGCTGAATGGCAACCGCAGCGCCCGCGCGCAGGCCGTCCGGCCCACGGGTGATCGGACCAGCGAACAGGCAAAACGAGATATGATTCCAGTCAGGGTTGTCCGGATGGTGAAACCCGAGCGCCGCATTGGCCGCGTTGGTGATCCTCACACCTAGCGTGGCGATGTCGTGCGCTTCGTCCGCCACCAGCGCGAAACCCATCGCGGCAGCATCGACGATCACGAAACTGTCGCCGCCATAGGCGGTATCGACGGTCAGCGTGGGCAGGCCCGCAACCTCTAGCGACACCCCAAGGCTGGCGGCAAAGCTGGGCAGGTTCTGCACAAAGATGCGCTCGGCCTTGCCGTTTCGACATTCGGCACGCACTTTGACCAGCCCGCCCGGAGCCTCAAGCAGCAGTTCGGTCACCGGTTCGGTCATCGGCAGGATACCGCTGTCCAGCAGCACCGTCGCCACGCAGATCGCGTTTGACCCCGACATCGGCGGCGTGTCCTCAGGCTCCATGATGATAAAGGCGGCATCGGCATCGGGATGTTTTGGCGGCACCAACAGGTTGACATGGCGGAACACGCCGCCGCGCGGTTCGTTCAGGACAAAGTTGCGCAAGCGGCCGTCGCGGGCGATCCAGCGGCTTTGCTCCCAGATCGACCCACCGGGTGGGGGCGCCACACCGCCCACGATGACATCGCCGACCTCGCCCTCGGCATGAGCGGAAATAATGTGGATTGTCAGGTTGCTGCGCATCGGGGTCTTCCTTCGGTCAGGACAGCCAATCCGGCGGGATTTTCGGCGCGGTTCCGGTTTGGGCGGCCTTTACACACTCGGCAAGGCTGCCAAAGCGCACCTCGCGCCCGCTGAGGCCCGGCGCATAGTGGGCGTATTTGCCGGAGTTCGTCATCAAATTGCGCGCCTCGGGTGGGAAAAGCGGCTCGGTGATGGAACACCAGCAGATGTCGGGAAAGACCTGCGCGCCGAAAGCCTCCAGCCGCGCCAGAATGCCTTCAGCGCGGGCTTTGGCCAGAACATCCTGCCCGACAGTCACGATCATGGCGGTGTCCTTGGCCCGGTGGCCCTGCACCAGCCCGGCCAAAGCGCGGCATTCGGTCAATGAAAAATGCGGGCTGCCGAAAGCCACGAGGCCGACCTTTTCCGGGCCAGGGTTCAGTTCGGCCCAGACGCGGGCAAGATCGGCCTTTGTGACAGTGACGACATCGTTGGGGTCCGGGAAATTCCCCGCCTCGGGCGTGATGCCCGCCACATGCAGCATCGGGGCGGCCGAAGTCGTACCAAAGGCCGCGCACATCGCCTTGAGGTCATCACGGGATGGTGCGGAGCGCTCCAGTCCGGTCAAGATCGGGATGCGGTCGGGCGAAAGCTGGCCCACGATATAGCCCAGCATCGGCCACAGCGCGTCATCGTGACCATCGGGGAGTTCAATGTGAATGCGGCGGCGTGCGGCGCGGTTGGCGTCCAGATAAACCCCAGACAGCGGCGCGCGCCCGGTCATGGCGATGAACAGGTCCAGATAATCCGGATGCTTCACGGTCCGCGCTGCCAGAACGGTATTGGCGTAGATCACCGCGTTGGATTCCGACCAACCGATCATTTCACCCGCCTGAGGTGCCGTCTCCAACAGGTAAGGCGCGCAGGTGAAGGTCGGGCGTGCTCCCATCAGCACATAGGCATCCGCCAAACGTGCTGCGCGTAGACCAAATTGCGGCGGCACGCCTTGGGTGTGCCAGTTGCCGTGATCGACTGAAATGGCGTTGATCGTCGTGGGGATTTTGACGCGCCCGCCCATGTTGGCCATGGTTTCGGCAAAGCGCAGGTTGGCGGTGTTCGCCAGGATACAGCCGTCGATATGGCCCTGGCTGACATCGACCAGCGTGCTGGCCCCTTGCAGTGCTGCCATGGCGCAGATCACCTCCATCGCGATCCGGGTTGCAGGGCCTTGGGCACCGTCCAGCATCGCGCGGTCTTGCGGGGTCAGGGTCAGGTTCACCACTGGCAGCGGGTTCAGCGGCACCGTGCGGCCATCGACGATCATCGCGGTGTCAGTAAGAGCAACCTTGTGCGCCGTGGCTACGGCGGTAAACTCTTCCGCGCCAAGCCGCAGCACCGGCACGTTGCGGTCAAACATCCGCCCGGCGATCATTGCGCCTAGGGTGACAATATCCTCAACCTCGCGAAACACGAAGGCGGCGGGGGCGAGGCCGTTCAGCGCCAGATCAAGCGTAACTCCGCTGCCGCTGCACGATCCGCGTGTGGTCGGCATCACCAGCACCTTGCCAGACAGCGACTGCCCGCACAGCGGGTGATGCGCGTCAATCACCAGACCGGTCAGGGGATCGACCCCGCCCCAGAAGCTGAGGCCTTCGTCGGTGGCCAGAACCTGCCCACTCGCTTGGCCTGTGATGATGCTGAACACGGTCATTTGACGACGAAACCATGCGAGAAGGGGTCGCGGTCGTCGATGAAGATGGTGTTGATTCCGGTCACCCGCGCCCAGCCAGCGATGGAGGGGATGATCGCCGGACGGCCCGCGACGGTGGCCGCCGCCTCAACCCGGCCCTTGAACAGCGAGCCGATGATGGATTCATGCACGAAATCATCGCCGACGCGCAACTTGCCCTTGGCCACCAGTTGCGCCATGCGCGACGAGGTGCCGGTGCCGCAGGGTGATCGGTCAATCGCCTTTTCGCCATACAGCACGGCATTGCGCCCGTTTGCTTGGGGGTCGCGGGCTGCGCCGGTCCACAGGATATGGGACAACCCGCAGATCGCGGGCTTTTCCGGGTGGACGAATTCGTGTTTGGCGTTCAGGGCATCGCGCAGCTTGCGGCCCATCTGCACCAGCTCTCCAGCGTTGTAATCGGCCATGTCGCGGTAGTTTTTCTGCGGATCAACTATGGCATAGAAATTGCCGCCATAGGCCACATCGACGACGATTTCGCCCAGACCCTCGACCTCGGCCGTCAGCCCTTCGGCGAAAAGGAAGGCGGGCACGTTGGTCAGGCGTACCTCCTCGATGAAGCGCCCCTCTTGACGATAGTCGACATCGACCCGGCCCGCCGGGGTGTCCAGGCGCAACTTGCCCGGCACCTCCGGCCGGATCAGGCCGTTTTCCAGCGCGATGGTGACAGTTCCAATCGTGCCGTGCCCGCACATTGGCAGGCATCCCGAGGTTTCGATGAACAACACCGCCACATCGCAATCCGGCCGCGTCGGCGGGTAGAGGATGGAGCCTGACATCTGGTCATGGCCGCGCGGTTCAAACATCAGGCCGGTGCGGATCCAGTCGAATTCTGCCCGGAAATGCGCACGCTTTTCCAACATGGTGTCGCCGCACAAAAGGGGCGCGCCCCCGGTGACAAGACGCACCGGATTGCCGCAGGTATGGCCGTCTATGCAGGAAAACGTGTGCTGCATCATCGTTTCCTTGTGAACCGTGAGGGGGAGAAGGGCGCTACATCCAGACCGGGCGGCTTGCCTGTCATCATGTCGGCCACGATTTGCGCTGTGCCTGCGGATTGCGTCAGGCCAAGGTGCCCGTGCCCGAAGGCACAGATCACGTCGGGGTGGCCGGGCAGCGGGCCGATGGCTGGAAGGCTGTCGGGCAGCGAGGGACGAAAGCCCATCCATTGCACCCCGCCTTGGGTTTTCAGCCCGGGCAGGAACCTTGCGGCCTTGGTCAGCATCGCGTTCGCCCTTGCATAGTTGGGTGGCAGGTCCAGCCCGCCCAGTTCCACCGCACCGCCAACCCGGATGCCTGAGCTGAGCTTTGACACGACAAAACCATGCTCGCCAAACGTCACTTGCAAGCGCAGATCGAACGCATCGCCCGGCAATGTCGTATTATAACCACGCTCGGTTTCAAGCGGAATCCTGACCCCTGCCGTGCGGGCCAAGCGGTGCGAAAACGCCCCCGCTGCCAACACCACGCGTCCCAGCATCACGCCAATCGAGGTCTGCACCCCGCCGGGGACCAGCGCCTGCGCTTCAGCTATCACAATCTCGCCGCCATGGGCACGCACGCAGTCGGCCAGCGCCAGCATGTAATCGCGCGGATCGGTGACGGAACACCAGCTTGGCGTGAAGGTCGCATGGGTGAAACGCGGTGCAAGTCCGGGTTGGATTTCAGAGATCTCGGCGCCTTTCATATGGCGAAACTCAATACCCTCGGCCTGCCTGACCTGCCAGCCCGGCAGCGAGGCGCGAAACTCTGCCTCGCCCTCGTAGACCTGCAACTGGCCCTTGCGTCGCAGCATGGCTTGCAAGCCGGCGCGCTGAAGGAAGGGGTCCAACGCCGCCTGCGACACCCTCATCAGTGCAGATTGCGCTGTCGTCGAGGCACGCACCTGCGCCGGTCGACTCGCCCGCCAAAAGCGCAGCATCCACGGTGCGATCCGCAGCGCATAGCGCGGTGGCACGCTCAGGGGGCCCAACGGATCCAACAGCCACTTGGGTGCCTTGCGGATGATCCGGGGCGACGCGAGCGGGAAAATGTCGGTAAAGGCAAAGGCTCCGGCATTGCCAGCAGACGCCCCGGCGGCCGGTCCCTTGCCATCCACAACCCTCACCGTCACCCCGCGTGCCAGTAGGTCAAGCGCCGCCGAAAGCCCGATCACGCCCGCACCGATCACGATGACGTCCGGGGACTTCATGGCCGATTGGTCATCGTAAACATGTAGAAGACGTTGTAGCGGAGGGGCGGCGCACAACCGAACGGGCTGCGGACGATCGCCTGACCTCTGCTCCACCCGAAGACATTTCCGTTCCACTTAACGCGAGGCCGCGACATCCAGAGGTTCCTCAGACGACATGTTCAACGATTCCCGAACTAAAAAACTATGCGTTGGCGGACTGGCCAGTTCAATGCCAAGGCGGTCAAGTATACATAAAAAATACCTTTGCCGCTTTGGGCCGAGCGGTACGAAGTGTTTCGAGCGAGACATTCCGGTGGCCTGCTGTTCTCCTATTCTCGGATGGCAATTTGGTTGCCCATTGCAAATGACTCTGCTGCTGCATCAGCCAAAATCTGGGTTGCGAGTTCATCATGAATGTCGGGCGCAATCGGTGTGCCATTTGCGACGGATTGCGCAAAAAGCGTAACCTAAGCGCTGTAGGCAGCCTCGTAGCGCTGAAGGAAGACCATTATAACAACCGACACTACCACGAGAGCATCGTCAGTCTGACACCGGCTGAGCTCTACTTCGGCCGTGGTGAGGCGTTGTTGCAGAACTCTGACTATTGAGGATTCACATTGTGAATCCATGTGGTTAGACGGGCACCATAAGCAAGCCGACACCCGCCCGCTACCTCACGACGAACTGGTCCAGCTATACTGCTTCGCTTCGCAAGCGCGGGTTGTTGTTGATTTGGCTGGGCAAGGACATGAGCTGGCTTGCGCCGGATGACGGCAGCCCCGGTCGTCCTGCAGTGTTCTCGGAAGCGGCGATCCAGTTCTGCCTGACCATCAAGGTCCAGGTCATGCTGCCGCTCCGTCAAACGACCGGGATGGTGGCCAGCCTGCTGAAGATGGCGGACCTGGACTGGGTGGTGCCCGACTAAACCACCTTGTGCCGATGCCAGAAGACGCTGGCCGTCCAGATCCCATATCGCCGCGCTGATGGCCCCCTGAACCTCTTGATCGACAGCACCGGGATCAAGTTCCTCGGTGATGGCGAATGGCAGGCCAGAAATCACGGCATCTAGAGCCGACGCCAATGGCGCACGGTGCATCCGGCCACGGACGCGGCGACGTCTGACATCCGGGTGGTGGAGTTCACCCTGAGCAGCGAAGGCAACAGTCCGGTTTTGCCGCTGCTGCTGGACCAGATCGCCGGAGACGAAGAGATCGTCACCGTGACTGCCGACGGAGTCTATGACACGCGTCGTTGCCACGCAGCCTTCATCGACCGGCAGGCCACTCCGATCATCCCGGTCCGTAAGAACGGGCGAAAGTGGACAGAGGACTGCCCGGCTCAGTAGTCGGCTCTGAACAATGCGCTCAGGCGGCAATCTGACCATTTAGCTGATAGATTTTGTCGCTGGCGGTGGTGAGCACGACGGTCATGATGGCGGTGATTGGCGCCGTGATGTGGGCGAGGATATTTCGGATGTTGTGGCCGCAGCCGCATAGAACGGCGAAGATGGCATCGCCGAGCGTGCCTTTGAGCGGGCAGCGGGAGAGACGACCGTCAGATTTCATGTGTCCGATCTCGGGTTCGATGGCGCTGCGGCGTTTGAGCAGTTTCGCCAGCAAGGGTGTCAGGCCGCGTCGGGTGCCGCTGATCAGCACGCGGGTGGCCTCGGCGCCGTGGCCGCGATAGCCGCGGTCGACGATGGCCAGAGCGGGTTTCTGCTCGGTCAGGATCTCGACCTGCTCCAGCGCCTCGGCCAGCTTATGGCCATCATAGGGGTTGCCCGGCAGCGCACGCATGCCAACGACAAATCCCTCGTCGATGGTGGTGGCAATGCTGACCTTGGTGCCAAATTCGTAGCGCACCCGCGCTTTGCCTTTCGAGATGCAGTCAACCTCCGGCTCGTGCAGGGCGTAGATCTTGCCGTGGCTCTTCGGGGTCTGCAGCAACAGCCGGCCAACCAGACAGAGCTTGTCGAGAACCCGTTCGCGCAAGGTGCCCTCGGGGATATCTTGCAACTGACGGCGGAGGTCGCGCAGGACCCGGCCCGTGTAGCCTTTCAGCTTTTTCAATGCTTTGCGCAT
>JBDTQR010000105.1:0-15574 GCA_039932095.1 bacterium
CGCGACGGGTCAACTCCTGGCCCAAGGCTGGGCGCCACCCGGCAGCGCAGCAGGCCAAAGCGGTCGGTCAGCGCCGCCTCCAACTCCAGACAGGCGCCGATGTGATGGTTCAGCCGGACCTGAATCAGCCCCTCGGCCATGGCCCGGCTGACCAGGCGCTGCGCCCGCTGTCGCGACACGCCCAGTTCGGTAGCGATCTGGTCCTGCGTCATACCGCCGACATAGTACAGCCAGCCCGCCCGGGCGG
This sequence comes from bacterium, assembly GCA_039932095.1. Lineage (GTDB taxonomy): Bacteria > Pseudomonadota > Alphaproteobacteria > Rhodobacterales > Rhodobacteraceae > Stagnihabitans. The sequence continues at coordinate 248 of JBDTQR010000105.1, forward strand.
CCTCATCCTGAAGGGTGGGTTCGTTGTCGATCCGGCTCATGTCCGCCCTCGCAAGTCTGGGTCCATAGCGTAAAATTCCGCAAAGGAGCTGAAATGTCGATCCGGCTGCGCATCCTCCGGCTCATCCAGTTCGCGGCCCAGCAGATGCGAGCCACCGACGAAGCGCCAGACCGGCATCCCCGCCGCCCGCGCCGCGCGCACCCCGTTCAGACTGTCCTCGATCACCAGACATTTTGCGGGGTCGGTCTGATAGCGACTGGCGCAAAGCAGAAACAGGTCCGGCGCCGGCTTGCCGTTGGCGACCATGGTCGCGGTGAACAGGCGGCCATCCGCCTTGGACGCCAGCCCGACCATTTCCAGCGATCGTTGCACGCGTTTCGGGCTGGAAGAGGTCGCGATGCAATAGGGCAGGGTCATCGCATCCAGCACGTCCACCACATGCGGCATGATCTTCAGCCCGTCTTCAAACGCCGCCATCAACCGGCTGCGATACTGGTCCTCAAAATCTTGCGGCAGGTTCAGCCCGAATTCCTTGCGAATCGTGGCCATCACGGTCGGATAGCTTCGGCCGAGGAAATGCCTGGCGACATAGGCCAGATCAATCTGCACCCCCAACACTGCCAATGCCTCCACCAGCATCCGGGCTGAGATGATCTCGCTGTCGATCAGCACCCCGTCACAGTCAAAGATCACCAGATCAATTGCCATTTGCGCCCCTCTGCCGCATTTGTTTGGCCTGCATGCCGGCTTTTGTCCAGCGGGTCGCCCCAAAGGGCTTGAAACCCCTGTGTGACCCATTAGGCATGCACGGGCAGTCTGGGGGTGTCGGATGTTGTTTGCCTATAGATTGGACGCGGGAAAACTGACCCGGCTGGCAGTTGACGCCGATCTGGAGCAGGCGATCTGGATTGATCTTTACAAACCGCTGCCGGCCCAGGCCGAACGCGCGACGGCGCTTGGTATCGATGTGCCGACCTTGGCCGACATGGAAGAGATCGAGATTTCGAACCGGCTGTACCGTGATCCGACAGGCGATTACATGACGGTGGTTCTGCCCGGCCATTCGGAAACCAAAGAACCGCTTTCAGGCCCGGTGACCTTCATCCTGACGCCGCAGCGGCTGTTCACCGTGCGCCACCATGCGCCGCGGCCGTTTGAAACCTTCCCCGAGCGGGCCGACAAGGGTGGGGCCGGCTGTGACACACCCGAAAAGTTGTTCCTTGGCCTGCTGGAAGAGATTGTCGGACGATTGGCCGACCTGCTCGAAGGTTCAGGGCGCGGGCTCGAAACCGCCTACCGCACGGTCTATCATCCGGACGATCAGGCGCAGGCCCCGGAGCGGTTGCAATCCGCGCTGCAAGAGATCGGCAAACAAAGCGAGGTCATCGCCCGGGTCCGTCTGGCGCTGCTGACGCTGGAGCGTGCGATCGGCTTCAACGTGCTGACTCAGGGCGAAAAGAAGTCCAATCCGGTGCAAAAGGCCATCGCCAAAGGCTTGCAGCGCGATGTGTCTGCGCTGGAGATCCATTGCGACTATCTGGCGACGCGGGTTGCGCAGGCCACCGACACCACGCTTGGCATGATCAATCTGGTGCAAAACGGCACGGTCCGGATCGTTTCGGTCGTCACCGTCCTGTTCATGCCACCAACCCTCATTGCTTCGATCTACGGGATGAACTTTCACGCCATGCCGGAATTGTCGCAGACCTGGGGCTATCCGGTCGCGCTTGGCCTGATGCTGTTGTCTGCCGCCGGGACCTTTCTGTTCTTCCGCTGGAAGAAATGGCTGTAATACAATGGAAAATATATGAAAATCACCAAGCTTGAAACCTTCGGCAATCAATTTGTCACCTTCACCCGCGTCACCGCCGAGGATGGGTCAACTGGCTGGGGACAATTGTCGACCTACAACGCCGACATCACGACCGAAGTGTTTCACCGCCAGGTCGCGCGCCATGCCTTGGGCACCGAGATTGACACCATGGAAGACACGCTGAACCTGATAGCCGAACGCGAACACAAATACCCCGGCTCTTATCTGCGCCGCGCCCAGACCGGCCTTGACACTGCGATATGGGATCTGCGCGGCAAGCTGGCGGGCAAACCGGTGGTCAGCCTGTTGGGCGGCACTCCGGGCCCGTTGCGTGCCTATGCCTCGTCGATGAAACGCGACATCACCCCGCAGGACGAAGCGTTGCGCTTTGTCCGGCTGCGCGACGAACAGGGTTTCACCGCCTTCAAATGGCGCGTCGGGGCCGAATGCGGCCGCGGCCGGGACGAATGGCCAGGCCGGACAGAGGAAGTTATTCCCACTGTTGCCAAAGCCTTGGGCGACGGAATTGACAAATTGGTTGATGCCAACTCTTGCTACGGCCCCGCCCGCGCCATCGAAGTCGGCCACATCCTGCAAGACAATGGCATCGGCCATTTCGAGGAACCCTGTCCCTATTGGGAATACGACCAGACCGCCGAAGTCCGTGCCGCGTTGGACATCGACATCACCGGCGGCGAGCAGGACTGTGAACTATCGTCCTGGCAGTTGATGATCGAACATCATTCGGTCGACATCCTGCAGCCCGACGTGATGTATATGGGCGGCATTTCCCGCACGCTGCAGGTCTGTGAACTGGGTCGCAGGGCGGGTTTGCCGATCACCCCGCACACCGCCAATCTGTCGCTGGTGACGATGTGCACCATGCATCTGTTGAAAGCCCTTCCCAACCCCGGCAAATACCTTGAGTTTTCCATCGAGGGCACCGACTATTACCCGTGGCAGGAAGGCCTGTTTCTGGGCGACCCCTACCGCATCGACGCCGGCCATGCCACAGTGCCCGACGCCCCCGGCTGGGGGATCGAGATCAATCCCGCCTTCCTCGACAAGGCCAGCTACAGGGTCAGCGCAGTATGAAAACCATCGTGATCACTGGCGCAGGCTCTGGCATCGGCCGGGCCACGGCACACGCTTTCCTGGCAGATGGCTGGAACGTGGGCCTGATCGGCCGCCGAGCCCAGGCCCTTGCGGAAACTGCCGCGGGCAACTCCAATGCGCTGATTTTGCCCAGCGATGTCACCCAACCTGCCGAAGTTGACGCCGCCTTTGCCAAAGCTGCCACCACCTTTGGCCATATCGATGCGCTGTTCAACAACGCCGGCATGTCCACCAAGGGTGCCCCGATTGACGAAATTCCGGTGGAAAGCTGGCTCGCCGTCAGCGCCACCAACATCACCGGCATGTTCCTTTGTGCCCGCGCCGCCTTTGGTCAGATGCGCCGCCAGACCCCGCAAGGCGGTCGCATCATCAACAACGGCTCGATCTCGGCCCATGTGCCACGCCCCGGATCGGCACCCTATACCATGTCGAAACACGCGGTCACCGGCCTGACCCGCAGCCTCGGGCTTGATGGCCGCGCGTTCAACATCGCCTGCGGCCAGATCGACATCGGCAACGCACTGACCGACATGGCGCGCGCCCAGACCCAGGGCGTGCCGCAAGCGGATGGCCGGATCGCGGTGGAGCCGACGATGGAGGTGACCGATGTGGCCGCCGCCGTGCTGCATATGGCAAATCTGCCGTTGTCAGTGAATGTGCCGTTCATGACGATCATGGCGCGCGACATGCCCTATATCGGCCGCGGCTAGGCCGCCTCAACGCACCGCTTCAGTCGCGAAAGCCGTTGCGATAAATGTCTATCACTGCATGGACGATCAGAAAAACAGTCAGACCGCCTGTGACGACCAGAACCAGGACCGTAGTCGCTGTCAATGCCATGATGTCCCCTCCTCGGTACATCTTCATCAACAGATCACCAACCAATTGCGGCAAAATAGTGGCAAAGTGGCCCGGCGCCCGGCCGCGCCCCGGTGAGTTGAGGATAAATGCAACAGTTTACCATCAGATTGACGCATCCCGGCCACAGCTTGCGGCGGCACGCTTTGCCTGACAGGTTCGCCGCAACGCCACCCTGGTTTCGAGGATGCCATGACCCAACGCGACCCTGCCTTCACCGCCGCTGGCCGCTTCTGGCGCGGCAATCTGCACACCCATTCGACCCGGTCGGACGGCGTGCTGGCGCCCGAAGAGGTCTGCCGCCGTTACCGCGACGAGGGCTATGATTTCCTCGCCCTGACCGACCATTTCGTCGGTCATTTCGGTTATCCCATCGTCGACACCGTGCCGATGCGGACCAACAGTTTCACGACGATCCTTGGGGCCGAACTGCACTCTGGCGCAATGGCCAATGGCGAGTTGTGGCACATCCTCGCCGTCGGTCTGCCGGAGGATTTCGCCCCGAGCAACACCCCCAGTTTCGTGCCGGTCAGGGATCAGGAGACCGGTGCCGAGATCGCCGCTCGCGCCGTCGCCGCCGGGGCCTTTGTCGCCATCGCACATCCGCAATGGTCGGGCCTGACGATCGAGGACGCCCGCAGCATCGCCGCCGCCCATGCGGTCGAAATCTACAACCACGGCTGCGCCACCGGCTGCGACCGGCCCGACGGTTTCATGATCGCCGACCAGCTGCTGACCGAAGGTCGCCGCCTGACCATGGTCGCCACCGACGATGCGCATTTCTCCGAGCCCGACCATTTCGGCGGCTGGGTGATGGTCAAGTCCGAGGCGAATGGACCCGAGGCGCTGCTGACTGCCCTGAAGGCCGGTCATTTTTATTCCACCCAGGGCCCCGAACTGCATGACGTAAGAATCGAGGGTGACCGGGTCGTGGTGGAATGCTCTGCCGTGGCATCGGTCGTGGCGATTGGTTGGGGCACCGGGGCCAAGGCAGTCCATGGCAATGCTCTGACCCGGGCCGAAGTACCGCTTGAACGGCTCAACAATTCGCCGTGGGTACGGGTGGCGGTGATTGATGCGGCAGGCAAGCGTGCCTGGTCCAACCCGATCTGGACGGGAAATGCCAAGACTAATCCTCGGGTTGCCGGGTAGGCTGCGCGGTTTCGCAAGCTGTCAGGACAGATGCCGGATCTTCGTTCGACAGCTGGACATCATCGGCTTCGGTCTCGCTGCGCATGCGTACAATCTCCTGCATCCTGCCCACTGGACCATTGCTCGGCCGGAAAGCTGACTGCTATGGCCCTTCAGTCGCAACGGCCCTGGCCGCCCCCACCGGACCCTGCCAGCTGACCACCCTGGTCCGGCGAGCACCCAGCGTCAGGCGGAAAGGATGCCCGGCAGATTGAGGCCATGCTCGCGGGCGCAGTCCAAAGCGATCTCATAGCCGGCATCTGCATGGCGCATCACTCCGGTCGCCGGATCGTTCCACAGCACGTTGTTGATCCGCCGCGCGGCATCATCGCTGCCATCCGCACAGATCACCATGCCGGAATGCTGGCTGAACCCCATGCCGACGCCGCCGCCGTGATGCAGCGACACCCAGGTCGCGCCGGAAGCACAATTCAAGAGGGCGTTGAGCAGCGGCCAGTCGGACACCGCGTCGGAGCCATCCTTCATCGCCTCGGTCTCGCGGTTGGGCGACGCGACCGAGCCTGAGTCGAGATGGTCGCGGCCAATGACCACCGGCGCCTTGAGTTCGCCCGAGCGAACCATCTCATTGAACATCAACCCGGCCTTGTGACGCTCTCCCAACCCGATCCAGCAAATCCGGGCGGGCAGGCCCTGAAATGCAATCCGATCCTGCGCCATATCAAGCCAGCGGTGCAGATGCTTGTTATCAGGAAACAATTTCTTCATCGCGGCGTCGGTGGCATGGATATCCGCCGGATCGCCGGACAGCGCCGCCCAACGGAACGGACCGATGCCTCGGCAGAACAGCGGGCGGATATAGGCCGGCACAAAGCCCGGGAAGGCAAAGGCGTTCTCCAGCCCCTCATCCAGCGCGACCTGCCTGATGTTGTTGCCATAATCTAGCGTCGGCACCCCGGCGTTCCAGAAGTCGACCATTGCGGCAACATGGATGCGCATCGACGCACGGGCGGCCTTTTCCACTGCCTTGGGATCGCTCTCGCGCATCGCCTTGGCCTGTTCCACCGTCCAGCCCTGCGGCAGATAGCCGTTGCGTGGATCATGGGCCGAGGTCTGATCTGTTACCATATCAGGACGATGGCCGCCGTTCTTCATGCGTTGCACGAGCTGTGGAAATACATCCGCCGCGTTGCCCACCAACCCCACCGACTTCGCCTCGCCCTTGGCGCACCAACCGTCGATCATCGCCAAAGCCTCGTCCAGCGTATGGGCCTTGGCGTCGAGATATCGGGTGCGGATGCGAAAATCGATCCGGGTCTCGTCGCATTCCACTGCCAGACAGCAGGCCCCGGCCATCACGGCCGCCAACGGTTGTGCCCCCCCCATACCACCCAGCCCACCGGTCAAGATCCAGCGGCCGGTCAGGTTGCCGTCGTAATGCTGGCGCCCGGCTTCGGCAAATGTCTCATAGGTGCCTTGCACAATGCCTTGAGTTCCAATGTAAATCCAGGATCCAGCCGTCATCTGGCCGTACATCGCCAGACCCTTCTTGTCCAACTCGTTGAAGTGATCCCAGGTCGCCCAATGCGGCACCAGATTGGAGTTGGCGATCAGCACCCGTGGCGCGTCCTTGTGGGTGCGGAACACGCCGACCGGCTTGCCAGATTGCACCAGCAGGGTCTCGTCATCTTCCAGCGTCTTCAAGGTGGCGACGATCCTGTCGAAATCCTCCCAGGTGCGGGCGGCGCGGCCAATGCCACCGTAGACCACCAACTCGTGAGGATTTTCCGCGACATCCGGGTGCAGGTTGTTCATCAGCATCCGCATTGGCGCTTCGGTCAGCCAGCTTTTGGCGGTGATCTCGGTGCCAGTGGCGGGATAGATGTCGCGGGTGTTGTGTCGGGTCATTTGGGCCTCACAGGATGGGTAAGGAAACGCCCGACGCGCGGGCAAGGGAGCCGTCGGCCGCCAAAAGCGCGGCGGCGGCAAGATCGGGGGCCATGTAGCGGTCGTCGCCGAGGGTTGCGACCTTGGCGCGCAGACAGATAACCACAGCCTGCAGCGGGGTCGAAGTGGCCAACGGCTTACGGAAATCAATGCCTTGCGCGGCGCAGATCGCCTCGACACCCAAAATCACATTCACGTTGTCAATCATTCGTCCCAGACGCCGAGCGCCATGGGCGGCCATCGAGACATGGTCCTCCTGATTGGCGGAGGTGGGCGTCGAATCGATCACCGTCGGATGCGCCAGATGCTTGTTTTCGCTCATCAGCGCCGCCGTGGTGACCTCGGCTATCATCAGCCCGGAATTGAGCCCGGGACGCGGGGTCAGGAACGCCGGCAGGTCGAATGATAGCACCGGGTCGACCATCAGGGCGACCCGCCTTTGGGCAATCGCGCCAATCTCCGAAATCGCCATGGCCATCATATCCGCAGCGAAACCAACGGGTTCGGCGTGGAAGTTGCCGCCAGACACGATCAGCCCGGCACCGACCAGCACCAGCGGGTTATCGGTCGCGGCGTTCGCCTCGATCTCCAATGTGCGGGCAGCCATCCGCAGCACATCCATCGCCGCCCCGGTCACCTGCGGCTGGCAGCGGATGCAATAGGGGTCCTGAACCCGGCTGTCGCCCTCGCGGTGGCTCTCGCGGATCACCGAGCCATCGAGCAGGGCGCGCAGCACCGCAGCCGCCTCGATCTGCCCGGCATGGCCGCGCAGGGCGTGGATTTCGGGTTGCAGGGGCGCGGTGGACCCCATGATCGCATCGGTCGACAAGGCCGATGTGACAAGGGCCGTACAAGCCGCATTCCATGCCCCGAACAGGCCGACCAACGCATAAGCCGTCGAAAACTGCGTGCCGTTGATCAGCGCCAACCCCTCTTTCGGCCCCAGCACCACCGGCGCCAACCCAGCCGATCGAAGCGCCTGCCCAGCCAATTGCACCTTCCCCAAATACTCGACTTCGCCTTCGCCAATCATTGCTGCCGCCATATGGGCAAGCGGCGCCAGATCGCCCGACGCGCCGACCGAGCCCTGCGCCGGGACGATCGGGGTGATCCCCGCCGCCAGCATGCCCTCGATCTGCGCCACAATGTCCCACCGCACGCCTGACGCCCCGCGCCCCAGCGACAGCAGTTTCAACGCCATCATCAACCGGGTCACCCCGCGTGGCATCGCCTCGCCCACGCCACAGCAATGTGACAGGATCAGGTTGCGCTGCAGGGTCGCGGTGTCATTTGACGCGATCTTCATCGAGGCCAGTTTGCCGAATCCGGTGTTCACGCCGTAGACCGCAGTGCCGCCGGCCGCCGCAGCAGCAATTGCCGCCGCCGCCGCCTCGACCGCCGGGCGGGCGAAGGGGTCGAGCCGGGCAGGGGCATCGTCGCGGTAGAGCCGCTCCAGCTGGGCCAAGGTGGTCTGGCCCGGGATCAGCATTTCGGGGCTGGGGATTTCAGGCGTCAAGGTGACCTCCGATGATGAGTGTGTGCAGCGGTGTCGCCCCAATGCGGTAGCTGAGCTCCGCCGGATGCTGCGCCTGCCACACCGCCAGATCGGCGCGCTGCCCTGCGGCGATGGTGCCACGGTCGGCCAGACGCAGCGCCCGTGCGGCATGGACCGTGACACCTTGAAGCGCCTCCAGCGGGGTCATGCGGAACAGGGTGCAGGCCATGTTCATCACCAGCGTCAGCGAGGTGATTGGTGACGAACCGGGGTTGCAATCACTCGCCAGGGCCAGTGCCACACCTGCTGCGCGCAAGGCGGCGATCGGCGGCACTGTGGTCTCGCGCAGCGTGTAGAACGCCCCTGGCAGGATCACCGCGACCGACCCTGCGGCGGCCATCGCATCCACCCCGTCCTGTGCCAAATATTCCAGATGATCGACCGACATCGCGCCGTAACGCGCCGCCATGACCGCGCCCTTCAGGTCCGACAACTGCTCGGCATGCAACTTGATGTTCAGACCCAGTTCCACCGCCACATCGAACAGCCGCGCCACCTGGGCCGGAGAAAACGCAATCCCCTCGCAGAACGCGTCGACGGCATCGATCAGTCCTTCGGCATGGGCGCTGCGCAGTGACGGGATCGCCACCTCGTCGATATAGGCATCACCGCGGCCCTTGAACTCGGGCGGGATGGCATGGGCGGCAAGATGGGTGGTCAGCACGGTCACATCGCGCTCGACACTGATCCGCCGCGCCACGCGCAGCATTTTCAGTTCGTCCGCCACCGTCAGCCCATAGCCCGACTTCACCTCGATGGTGGCAGCCCCACCCGCAATGATCTGATCCGCCCGGGCGAGGGCGCTTTTCAGCAGGTCGTCCTCGGACGCCGCCCGGGTCGCGGTGACGGTGGACAGAATGCCACCACCGGCGCGCGCCACCTCTTCATAACTCGCCCCGTTCAGCCGCATCTCGAACTCTGCCGCGCGGTCGCCGCCAAAGACGATATGCGTGTGGCAGTCGATCAGAGCCGGGGTCATCAGCCGCCCGCCCATATCTGTCGGTGGCAGCTCGTCATAGGGGCCGGGGATCTGGCCACGGTGGCCGACCCAGACCACGCGGTCCCCCTCGATCACCACGGCACCATCGGGGATCAGTCCGTAACCGTCGGTCATGGTCGCAAGGGTGAGATTCGAAAACAGCTGTGACATTAGCTTGCCTTATGTCTGGACTTATGGCTATTATGTCTGCACATAACGCGACCGTCAAGGGATGTCATGACCGAAATTCACGCCAGAACCGCGCTTTTGCCCGAAGGCTGGGCCAAGGATGTGCTTTTGCAGATCGACAAAGGCCGCGTCACTGGCGTCACCACGCGGGTTAAACCCCGGGGCTATTCGGTCGATTGCTTGCTGCCCGCCCCGGTCAACCTGCATTCCCACACCTTCCAGCGCGCAATGGCGGGGTTGACCGAGCGGCGCTCTGCCGGGCAGGACAGTTTCTGGACCTGGCGGACACTGATGTACCGCTTTCTCGACCAGTTGACCCCAGATGACGTGCAAGCCATCGCCGCCATGGTGATGATGGAAATGGCCGAGGCGGGCTACGCTGGCATTGCTGAATTCCACTATCTGCACCATGGCCCGAATGGCAATCGCTACGGCGACCTTGCCGAGATGAGCAGCCGGATAGCGGCGGCGGCGGCGGATACTGGTCTTGGCCTGACCCATCTTCCGGTGCTTTATGAACGCGGCGGTTGCGACGGGCGGGCGTTGACGGCGGGTCAGCAGCGCTTCGGCAACACGCCGGACCAGTTTGCCGCGCTGTGGCAGGCCGCCCAGGCCAGCCTGAAACACCTGCCGCCAGACACGGTTCTCGGCGTCGCCCCGCATTCCCTGCGCGCTGCCAGCGCCGCAGGGCTGACCCTCGCCGCCAGCCTGTCGCCCACCACGCCCATCCACATCCATGTCGCCGAGCAGGTGGCCGAGGTGGAGGAGGTCCAGGCCGCCACCGGTCAACGCCCGGTCGACTGGCTGATGGCGCACCATGAGGTTGGCGAACGCTGGTGTCTGATCCACGCCACCCAGATGACGGCCGCTGAGACCCTTGCCCTTGCCCGGTCCAGGGCGATCGCCGGGCTCTGCCCGATCACCGAGGCCAACCTTGGCGACGGGATTTTCGACGGCCAACGCTATCTTGCTGCGGCTGGCAGGTTTGGCGTCGGGTCTGACAGCAATGTCCGCATCTCGCTGACCGAGGAGTTGCGCCTGCTGGAGTATTCTCAGCGGCTGGGGCTGAAGGGCAGGGCAATTCTCGCCACGGCAGACCGCTCCACCGGCCGCACACTGTATGAAGGCGCGGTGCAGGGTGGGGCGCAGGCTGCTGGTCGCGCCGCAGGGGCCATTGCGATAGGGCAATGGGCCGATCTGCTGGCGCTCGACCTCTCCGGCCCTGACCTGATGGGGGCCGAAGGCGATACCATCCTCGACACTTTCCTGTTCGCCCGCGACGACCGGACCGTCACCGACCTGTGGTCCGCCGGTCGTCATCTGGTCAGGGCAGGTCGCCACCACGCCCATGACCGGATCACTGCCAGCTATGCCAAGACCGTCACCCGCCTGCGCGGTGCGCTGTGATGCTGCAAAGCTGGGACGCCATCCGCGCCGAAGTCCTGAACCGCATCCGCAGCCGGGTCTGGCCGCCGGGCAGCCTGATCCCGTCTGAAGAGGCCCTCGCCCAGGAATTCGGCTGCGCCCGCGCCACCGTCAACCGGGCGCTGCGCGAACTCGCCGCCACAGGCGTAGTGGAGCGCAAACGCAAGGCGGGCACAAGGGTCGCCAGCCTGCCGGTCCGCAAGGCGACGCTGGACATTCCGGTGATCCGCCAGGACATCGCGGCGCAGGGCAAACGCTACAGCTTCCGCCTGATGGGCCAAGAGCTGGCCGTGCCGCCGCCACGGGTCGCCGCCCGCCTGTCGCTCGCCACCGCCACGAAACTCCTCCACCTGCAAACCCTGCATCTGGCCGACGGCCAGCCGCAGGTTTATGAGGATCGCTGGCTGAACCCCGCCATCCTGCCAACCCCAAACCCGGATTTCACCTCGATCAGCGTTAACGAATATCTGGCCGCCAATGTCGGCTACACCACCGGCGATATCGCGTTTTCCGCCGAAGCCGCAACACCCATCGAAGCCGCCGCCCTCAACCTGCAACCCGGCGCCGCGCTTTTCATCACCGAACGCGGCACCTGGAGCCTTGACGCTCCGATCACCTGGGTCCGCCTGTCGCACGCCCCCGGCTACCGGTTGCAAACCTTGTTGTAGCCCAACCAGACCCTTGGCCTATCCAAGATATTGCCCCGATCAATTTGGCTTGAACATCGTGCGGAGGCGACGGCACCGGCCCTGCCAACTGCATCCGTTGGGGAATATCCCTCGCCTGCCGCCTCAACGCAGCTGCGCCAAGCCAAGCCTCACTCCGCTCCGCCGCGGCCCGAGATTTCCTTGGCCACGATCCGCGTCAACCGTCGGTGCATCCGCGAGGTGCGATGGCGGTGGTGCATCACGGCATAGATCGGCTGGGCAATCGGCTCCACATCAGCGACCGTCTGAAACCCGCCATCCGCAACCAGCCGTCTGGCGCTGTCTTCCAGCACAAACCCCGAGCCGCCCATGGTCTGCAGCAAGCCGACGACCGCTGCATTCTGGCCCGATGCCAGCAGCGCCGTGGTGAATTCCGGCATCACCTGCCGATGAACCATGTCGAAGGCCGCTGAATAGCTGCCGCGAATATAGCGCTCTGGACTGATCTCGGCCCGACCCGCGCCTTCCGTGCTGACCAGGCGGTAGCGCACCTCGCCGACCGACACGATATGCAGATCAGGTAATGCCAGGGGAGTGTAGACCACCGCGAAATCCAGCGAACCCCGGTCGAGATCACGGCACATCTGGGTCGAATAATCCGGCTCGATGTAAAAGGCGCAATCGGGCAACGAGCGGCGGAAATTGGACACCCATTCGCCGATCTGCCCGGCGGCCAGATCGTTGTGGATGCCCAGACGCAGCGTCATCGCCGTGCTTGAAGGTTCGACCGCGCGCCGCGCCTCGGTCCAGACGTGGCGCAGCGCACGGGCGTGCGGTTCGAACTTCAACCCCTCGGTCGACAATTCGGTACCGGCGCGCGAGCGGGTGAAGAGCCGCCCGCCCACCGACTGTTCCAGCGCCTGCACCCGGGCCGATACGGTGGACTGGGTGATGTGCAGCCGCTCGGCGGTGCGGTGAAAGCTGCGGGTCTCGATCAGGTCGAGAAAGGTGTCCAGAAGTTCGATCTGCATCGGTGCCTCATGCTGTGTCTCTGCCCCCGCTTTTGCGCCCGCGGGGTTTCTGATCGGCTTTGTCGATCAATAACGCAGATTTCGCGGAATTGAAAGCCGCTGGCCGCAAGGCGATACTCCGCGCGAACATAAGGACCACACCATGGCTGAATTTCCGACCTCGGCGCGCGTTGTCATCATCGGGGGCGGGGCCGTTGGCGTGTCGAGCCTGTATCATCTGGCCAAGTCCGGCTGGACCGATTGTGTGCTGCTGGAGAAAAACGAGCTCACGGCGGGCTCGACCTGGCATGCCGCTGGTAATGTGCCGACCTTTTCGTCGTCGTGGTCAATCATGAACATGCAGCGCTATTCGGCGGGCCTGTACCGTGGTCTGGGAGCCGAGGTCGACTATCCGATGAACTACCATGTCACGGGCTCGGTCCGCCTTGGCCACAGCAAGGAACGGCTGCAGGAGTTTCAGCGGGTTGTCGGCATGGGGCGCTATCAGGGTCTCGACCTCGACCTGCTGACCCCGGACGATATTTCTGCGAAATATCCCTTCCTCGCCACCCATGACCTGACCGGCGCCCTGTACGACCCCTATGACGGGGACATCGACCCGGCTCAATTGACGCAAGCCCTCGCCAAGGGCGCGCGGCAGATGGGGGCACGGATCGAACGGTTCTGTCCTGCCACGGCCGTGCGGCGAGAGGCCGACGACTGGGTCATCACCACCCCCAAGGGCGAAATCCGCTGTCAGATCGTCGTGAATGCCGCCGGCTACTATGCCCGTGAAGTCGCGAAAATGTTCAACCGCGACCTGCCGATGATGGTGATGAGCCATCAATACATGCTGTTCGACACTATCCCGGAACTGGCACAGTGGAGCGCCGAGAGCGGCCATAAACTGCCGCTCTTGCGCGATGTCGACAGCAGCTACTACCTGCGGCAAGAGAAGAACGGCTTCAACCTTGGGCCCTACGAGAGCAACTGCCGTGCCCATTGGGCGACCCCTGACGACCCGTTCCCCGAGGATTTCAGTTTCCAGCTGTTCCCCGACGACCTCGACCGACTTGAATGGTACATCGCCGACGCCATGGCCCGGGTGCCGCTGCTCGAAAAGGCGGCCCTGACCAAGGTCATCAACGGCCCGATCCCCTACACCCCCGACGGCAACCCCCTGATCGGCCCGATGCCCGGCGTACCCAACGCGTTCGAGGCCTGCGTCTTCACTTTCGGCATTTGTCAGGCGGGCGGGGCGGGCAAGGTGCTGGCCGAATGGGTCACCGAAGGCGCGACCGAATGGGACATGTGGTCCTGCGACCCGCGCCGCTTTACCGGGTTTGAAGATCCGGGCTATTGCGTGAAAAAGGGCATGGAAGTCTACGGCCACGAATACGCCATGCAGTTCCCCCACCACGCCTGGCCCGAGGGTCGCGACCAGAAACTGTCAGCCGTCCATGACCGCACCAAGGCCCTCGGCGCGCAGTTCGGGCCTTACAATGGCTGGGAGCGTGCCCTGTGGTATGCCCGCCCCGGTGACGACACCTCCGAAGCCGCCCAGCAGGTCTGGGACCGCAACGGCCCGTGGTTCGCCGCCGTCAAAGCCGAATGCGAAGCGGTGCGCGACGCGGCAGGTCTGCTCGATCTGCCCGGCTTCTCGCGCTTTCGCATCACCGGGGCAGGGGTAGCCGACTGGCTCGCCCAGCAGATCACCGGCAAAGTGCCCAATGTCGGCCGGCTTGGCCTCGCCTATTTCGCCGATGACAAGGGCCGCATCGTCACCGAAATGTCGGTGGCGCGGCTTGGTGAGGATGAGGTCCTGCTGATCACCGCCGCCACCGCTCAAGTCCATGACCGGGAATGGCTGGTCAAACACCTTGACCCCGGTCTGACCCTGTCTGACGGCACCGATCATTGGTCCTGCCACATCCTCACCGGCCCGCTCAGCCGCGAGATCCTGTCGCAAGTCACTGACGCCGACCTGACCCGCCCCTGGCTGACCTTCCAGACTGCCACCATCGCCGGCGCCGAGGTTTATCTGCTGCGGGTGTCCTTTGCGGGGGAACTGGGCTGGGAAATCCACTCCGGCCTCGCCGACACGCCCAAAGTCTGGGATGCCGTGATGGCGGCGGGCACACCAAGGGGGATGATACCCTTCGGCATGTTCGCGCTGAACGCCTTGCGGATTGAAAAGGGCTACCGGGCGTGGAAGGGCGACCTGTCGACCGATTACACCGTTCTGCAAGGCGGGCTGGAGCGGTTCATCGACTGGTCCAAACCTGCCTTTCGCGGGCGTGCGGCCCTGGCGGCAGAGCAACAGCGCGGTGTGACCAAACGGTTCTGCACGCTTGTGATCGAGGCCGGCGATCAGGACCCGCCCTACATGGCAACGATCTGGCATCAGGGCCAGATCGCAGGCGAATTGACCAGCGGCTATTATGGCCACCGGGTGCAGGCCTGCATCGCGCTTGGGATGCTGCGGGCCGAGGTGAATGTGCCGGGCACCGCGGTTGAGGTGGAGATCTTTGGGCGGCGCTATCCGGCCACCGTGTTGCCGGACGGGCCGGTCTGGGACCCGAAGAACGCGCGGATCCGCGCGTGACTGGCGGTGGACCGGGGGTTTCACACCCCCGGTC
>JBDTQR010000106.1:0-15263 GCA_039932095.1 bacterium
ATTCGTGTCACCCAGAGCAGCGTTCAGGCGGAAGATGTCACTCCCGCTGCCGCCCTTCAGCCGATCCGACCCGGCGCCACCGACCAGCACATCATCGCCAGCACCCCCGAAGATGAAGTCGTCGCCGCCACCGCCTCTTAGAAAGTCGTTTCCGGCCACGCCAACTTGTGGCGGCGGCGGCTCCAGGAAGACCGAGACGTTCAATTCGTAGGTCGCACCGTCTGGCACGGCCAGGGAAAAGCCCCTGTCCCAAGAGCCGACGACGATGGTGTAAGTGCCGCCGTCGACCGCGCTGAAGGTAAGTTGCGAGTCGGTTGGGGCAGCAGAACCGGGGTCACCGCCATTGTCGTCGTTGTTCTGGATAATGTTGCCGTCGGCATCAAGCAGCAGGATCCAGCTGTCCAGATTTGTACTGGTCCGGTCGATATCAATTGTCAGGATCGTGTCCGGGTTCACCGTGATGCTGTAGTAACCCGCCAGTCCGTTCCCGGTCGCCGAAATGGTGGTGTGCGGCACAGTGGTCGCGTTCGCAATGTCGTCATCCGATGCCAAGGTAAAATTGTCGGTAAGATCGACTGCGGTCGCAATCGAATTGTTGGCCGTGCCCGGCGGCAATGTCGTATAGCCGCCGCCCATTTCCACCCCAGACACCGCGACCGGAAGGAAGTCGCCAATCAACCTGTCATTGCTGTCGCCGCCGTACAGACTGTCGTTGCCACCCTGCCCGACCAGCCGGTTTTCACCGGCTTCACCGATGAGAGTGTCATCCGCGGCCGAGCCTGCGGCATTTTCAATCGAAACCAGCAAATTGCCGCCGCCAAATCCAGCGGCCAGATCAACCAGTACGGCACCGGTTGCGCTGGAGAAATCGGCAGTATCGCTGCCATGACCGCCGATCAACTGATCACAGCCGCCGATGCCGCCGTTCAGGATGTCATCGCCCTTGCCGCCGTAAAGGATGTTGACGCCGTCATCGCCGGTCAGCTTGTCGTTGTAGTCAGACCCGATCAGGTTTTCGATGCTGACCAGAATATCGCCCTTGATGATGGTGCCAACGCCGACGATTTGAACTGGTCCCTCGGCGTCGCCGCGACTGCCGGTGCCGGTGCCCAGATCGACCCGAACCGCAGCACTGCTGTGGGCATAGCTGGCGGTATCATTGCCCAAGCCGCCGTGAAGGGCATCCTGACCCGAGCCACCAATCAGCAAATCATCGCCGTCGCCGCCATGCAGGATATCGCCGTCCGCGCCCCCATCGAGCGTGTCGTCACCGCCGCCGCCCGTGAAGAAATCGCCACCACCGTTGCCGATGAAGTGGTTGGCCCGGTGATTGCCGATGAAACGGTCAAGGCGATCATCCGATCCGATCAGATTTTCGATGCTGAAGAACGTGTCGCCGGACCCGGTGCCGCCTGCGGCAACATTGGTCCTGAGATTGACCAGCAGTTGGAACGGGCTTTCCCGCGTGTAGTCAACCGTATCCCTGCCCCTGCCGCCAACGAACACATCGGCACCGGCCTGACCAAAGAAAGTGTCATCGCCGGCTCCGCCATTCAGCAGGTCATTGCCCGCACCACCCAGCAGGACGTCATTGCCGCGCCCGCCGTAAAGAGCGTCGCCAACGTCATAGCTTTCGGTCTTGTCATCCAGATGGTTGACTTTGATGGTGTTGTTGATGTCGCGGCTGGCCAGTGTATCGCGACCGCCGATCAAAGTGTCGTCGCCGTCGCCGCCACGCAGCCTGTCGCGGCCCTCGCCGCCTTCAAGCACATTGTCGAGGCCATTGCCGGTCAGTCTCAAGCCGAACGGCCCGCCGTCGGGATCATCCGGGCCAGGTGGTGGGTCAATTGGCTGATAGTCATAAAGATGGTTGGCATCGAAGCGGATATTCTCGACATTAGCGGCGTTTTTCAGCGAATAACTGCCAGAGACAACGATGATGGTATC
Source organism: bacterium (assembly GCA_039932095.1). Classification (GTDB taxonomy): domain Bacteria; phylum Pseudomonadota; class Alphaproteobacteria; order Rhodobacterales; family Rhodobacteraceae; genus Stagnihabitans. The sequence goes on from JBDTQR010000106.1 coordinate 1,948, forward strand.
GTTGCCGCCATCTGCCATTTCGAACACGACATCCTGCCTCGAATCGACATAGTAGGTGTCGTCGCCGCCTAGTCCGGCCATGTGGTCTTTACCTGTCCCACCGTCGAGGACGTTGTCGCCGTCATTGCCGATGATTGTATCATCGAAGCGGCTGCCGATGCCTTTTTCGATATAGTATTCCATCGCATCAGCATTGTGGCCGTCAAAGATGGCGACGTTGTTGACATGGCCATTGACGCTGGAAAAATGTCCGGCGCGCAGGTCGAGGATGGTGCCGGCGGTGGAGTCGGTAAAGTCGATGGTGTCAGTGCCGCCGGTGTCGTGGATGACAAAGCCTATATCGTGGGTGGGCCCGGTCATGGTCAGTTCGAAACCGAATTTGGTGCTGCCAAAGCCGTAGACATCGTCACCTGTGTTCAACTGGACGTCTTGATACGTGCGGACATGATGGCTGACAGTCGAAAAGTAGTGCCGGATGACGGCTTCGATATCGGCAATCAGCGGCGTCGTAGCCGACCACCGGCTGGCATTGCCGACGTCGATCCCGTCGAAATAGGACATCACGCTGTATTGCTGGCGATCATAGACCCAGGTCGCATTGTTCAGATAGTTGATCTGGACGCCGCCCGGACCACTATAATTGTAAAGCCCTGGGTGGTTCAGCCCAAATTCATGGCCGAATTCGTGAATGAAGGAATCAAAGACATAGCCACCCACTGCGGCACGATCCGGTTCGGTGTCGTGGAAGCGCTGACCGATGCTGACAAAGCGACCGCTTGAGTAGGCAGAGCCGTCGTTGCGCTCCCCAAGTTCCGGACTGACCACCTGCATGTAGTCGAAGTCCTTGTCAAAGGCGCGGTCGTCAATAATTTCGAACTTGAACGGGGTGGTGGAAGCCCACTGCTCCAGCGCACCGATTGCGGCGGCTTTGTAGTCGGGATGATCGTTCAGCTCGAATACATTGATCTTGATCGTTCCCGCCGCCATTTCCGGCGTCAGCTTGCGCTTGAGATCGCCAAGATAGTCGAGGTACGATTCGTAGTCCGTACTCTTGCCGTAGGGATTGTCCGGCGTCTGATCATTGACAACCCAATCAGGAACAGTGTTCGGCATGTTACTTCCTTTCACGCGGGTGCAAAAATTCATAATTTGTACTCAACGTCACGTACTTGACGGCCCGTCCCGTCAACTTCGGGCCGCGCATTCGTGCCTCGTCTCAGCAATTTTCAGTGGTCATTGCGGAAGCCTAGTGATCAGATTTCTGCAGTTCAAGATAATCTATTTGTCACCGGCAAAGCCCGCCGAACCTCGGTGGCGCCCATTGCCGAGTATCCCGTCGTCCGCTATTCAGATCGAACCGGCGGGCGCTTGGGCCCGTTTCGGCTTTGTGCCATGGCCGGCTTTCTCGGTTGGGCAGGCATTGCTCTTTCGACTGCGGCACGGATGCCCTTTGCCATCAGCGCATTTGTGCTGGCGTTTTCAGGGACGGCGACATCGCAGATCTTTGCCGCCGTTCATGACGACATCAAGAAGACCCCGGATCAGTCAACGAAAGCGTTCGGCGGCGTTTTCCCCTATCGCCGTCTTCGGTCTGGCGACAATGGCCAGATCGCAAACCAACTAGGGCAGAACGGATTGCCGCGTTTGGCTGTGTCAATCATGGGCCTCTGAACTCAAATCAAAGAGGTCGCCGGGGAAGAACTTCGCGAGGCGGATGTCGGCCGATCGTGCGTGTCCCTCCATCCCTTCGAGGCGAGAGATCCGAGCAGTTGCTTCGGCCAAGGGCCGGGTTGCGGCCCGGGTTGCCCGCTGCCACGTCACGGTCTTCATGAACTTGTGCACCGAAAGACCACCGGTATAGCGCGCCGCACCAGAGGTCGGCAAAACATGGTTCGGACCAGACGTCTTGTCACCAAAGGCAACGGTGGTTTCCTCGCCCAGGAAGAGAGAGCCATAAGAGGACAGGCGCTGCAACCACCAGTCGAGATCACCTGCCTGAACATGCAGATGTTCTGGCGCAAACTGGTCCGCGACCTGCGCCATCTCTTCGACATCTTTGCACAGGATGACTTCGGCGAAATCGGCCCAAGCGGCAGTGGCGCTGTCGCGGTTCACGTCGGGCAGCGTCTTGATCAGGTCGGGCACGCGGGCCATCACCCGTCTGGCAAGCGCTTCTTCCGTGGTGACAAGCCAGACCGGAGAATTGTAGCCATGCTCGGCCTGGCCCACGAGGTCGGCTGCGACCAGTTCGGCGTCCGCATTGCCATCAGCGACGACCATGCTGTCGGTCGGGCCGGCAAACATGTCAATCCCGACTTGACCGTACAGGATGCGCTTGGCTTCGGCGACGTACTGGTTGCCGGGGCCGACCAGTATGTCTGCCTTTGGCACGCCGAAAAGTCCGTTCGCGATCGCGGCAACCCCTTGAACGCCGCCCAGGTTCAAAATGGCATCGGCGCCGCACAGGTCCATCGTGTAAAGGATCGCAGGCGGAATGCCGATCCCTGGACGCGGCGGCGAGCAGGCGGTGATATGCGGAACCCCGGCGACCTTGGCTGTGGTGATCGTCATTATCGCACTCGCCACATGGCTATAGCGCCCGCCCGGAACGTAGCATCCCGCCGCCGAGACCGGGATCTGCTTTTGCCCGGCCATCAGGCCTGGCAGGATTTCTACGGCGAAATCGGTGGCAGACGCCCGTTGCGCCTCTGCAAACCGCCGCACATTGTCGTGGGCAAAACGAATATCGGCCCTGAGCTTTTCTGGCACCATGGCCGCCGCTGCCTTGCGCGCGGCGGCAGAGACGACAATTTCGCCATCCCATTTGTCCAGGTCGACAGCGAATTTGCGCGCGGCGTCTTCCCCCCCCGTCGCAATTTTTGCCAGCATTTTTTCGACGGCTGCCCGCACGTCGCCGTGTCCGGTCTCGGCGGTGCGCCCGGCTCTTTTCAGATAGATCATTGGTTTGACTTCCAGGTTACATTCTGCCCTTCCAGGGCACGACACGCCGTTCGACAAAGCGCATCAAAAGGTCAAAGGCGAAGGCGATGATCGCAATCACGAAAATGCCCATGATCACGACAGGCGTTTGCAGGAACTGGCTGGCTGAGAGGACCATATAGCCAAGACCCTTGGTGGCGGCGACCATTTCGGCGGCAACAAGCGTGGTCCAGCCAAAGCCGATGCCAACCCGCATCGCCGTCAGTATCTCTGGCATCGCCGAGGGCATGATGACATAGCGCATCACCTGCCAGCGTGAAGCTCCGAACGAATAGGCCGCGTGGATTTGTTCGATAGCAGCAGATTTCACGCCAGAACGGGCGCCGAGCACGATCGGCGCGAAAACCGACAGGAAAATCAGCAGCACCTTGGACGTTTCGCCGATGCCGAACCAGATGATCATCAACGGCAGATAGGCCAGGGGCGGGATCGGGCGATAGAACTCGATCGGCGGATCGAACAGACCGCGCATCACCGGGCTCATCCCCATGGCCAGGCCCAACGGCAGGCCAATGACACAGGCCAGCAGGAAGGCGCCAAACACGCGGACCGTCGAAATCATCAGATGGGTCAGGAACGGCGTACCGGTAAACCCGTCATTCCAGATTGCGACGAACTTGGTCACGATGGTCATCGGGGCTGGCACGAACAGTGGTTTGACCCAGCCCATGGCGGTGACAAGCCACCAGACAAAGAAGAACGATGCGATGGAAAAGGCCGAAAGCCACAGGGTATTGCCCTGCCCCGGAACGCCATAGATTTCGCCCGGTTTGGTTGGGCGAGCCCGTGACAGCCGGGCGATCATGCCGGTTTGTTTGCGCAGCGGCGGAGCTATTCTGGTCACGCTGCAGCCTCCTCATCGGCAAAGATGATCTTCAGCACATCTTCTCGCAGACGGATGAACTCTGGCGAAGCCTTGACCTGACGCGCGGGGCTTCCGTTCAGAAACTGACGCGAAAATGGCAGATCAAAGGTATGGGTGATGCGGCCGGGGCGCGGCGACATGACGACCAGTTTCGTTCCCATGAACAGCGCCTCTTCGACGCTGTGGGTAATGAAGAAAATCGACTTGCGGGTGTCGTGCCAGATTTTCAGGATAAGCTCCTGCGCCTTTTCCCGCGTCAAAGCATCCAGCGCGCCAAGAGGTTCATCCATCAGCAGAATCTCGGGGTCGCAGGTCAGGGCGCGGGCAATGCCGACACGTTGCTGCATACCGCCTGACAATTTGTAGACCGGGGACTTCTGAAACCCGTCCAGACCCAGAAGACCCACGAACTTGTTGGCCGTCTCATAGCGCTGCGTTTTGCCAATCCCCTGAATTTGCAAGCCAAATGCCACATTGTCAAGGACATTGAGCCATGGCAGCAGCGCATGTTTCTGAAAGACGACCGCCCGGTCGGCGCCCGGCCCTTCGACGCGGTGCCCGCCGAGGGTCAACATGCCCTCGCTTGGCGACAAGAAGCCAGCAATGAGGTTGAGCAAGGTCGATTTTCCGCACCCGGAGGCACCAAGCGCCACCACGAATTCATCATCGCCAATGGTCAGATTTATCTTGCTCAAAGCCGACACAGGAGGGCGGCCGTCCCCGGCAGGAAAAACCACCGAGACATCCGCGATGTTCAGCCCCATCAGCATTCTCCCACATCGTTGAGGTGTCTTGCCCGGCGCATACCGGGCAAGATGGTGCACTTACTTGGATGCCGCTTCAGCGTAAGAGCCATTCACGAACGGTGTATAGTCGTCGGCCACCGCGTCAATCCGGCCTGCAGCTTTCAGAAAGTCCGCCGTGCTCTTGATGGTCGCCGGGGCCCCGCCAAGCCAGGTGGCGGTGACCTGGGTGGACATCGGCAGGAAGGTAAAGCCGCTCAAGATATCGGGAACCTGCGCCGGATCGGCACCAGTGGCCTTGGCAAGTGCCATGGACTCTGCGCTGTCAGCAGTCCAGGCGGCCGGGTCTTTCAGGTAGGCCGCGTTGACGGCATCAACTGCCTTCAGGAAGGTCACGATCTTGTCCTTGTTCGCCTCGCCGAACTTGGTGTTGACCACCCAGCCGTCAAAGGTCGGGAAACCCCATTCGGCGGTCTGGTCGGCACCGATGATCAACTTGCCCGATTTCAAGATCTCGGACTGCACCGGCTGCCAGATCCATGCGGCGTCGATCACGCCCTGATCCCACGACGCTGCGATCTGATCTGGCTTCATGCTCATGATCGTGACGTCGCCTTCGGCAATGCCTTCATGCTGCAATGCGCCCATAAGCGAGAAATGCGCGGTCGAACCGACCGGAACTGCAATCCGCTTTCCCTTCAAGTCGGCGACAGTTTCGATGCCGGATCCCTCATGGGCGATCAGCGACTCTGCCTTGCCGATGACGTCCGAAAAGGCGATCAGCTGCAGATCAACGCCCTGGCTCGCCGCAATGGCCAGCGGTGATGAGCCGAGTTCCGACAGCACGACATCCCCCGAGGCCATTGCTGCGATGACATCGGTACCGGAGGCGAACTTGCGCCACTCGATCTCCCAGCCGGTGTCCTTTTGCAGCGTCTCTGAGGTCGACAGAAGCTGCATCGGGGTCGGGTTACCGAAATGGCCAATGATGATTTTTTCAGCAAAAGCCGAGCCCGCAGACAAAGCGGACACGGCAAGGCCGATGGCAAGATGCTTCAGATAGGGTTTCATGGGTCGTTTGCTCCTTGTTGTTGTCGTTTTTTTTCAATTGGTTGGGTGACGTCGTTCTGGGCCCGCTTCAACCGCGAATGATCTTATATCGTCCACCAGTCGGTCCAGCGTGTCAAAGACTACGGCTTCCAGTGCGATTGATTCTGCGATCAACGAAAATTCCGTGCAAGAAATCATCTGGATGCCTGCTCCGCGCGCAAGCATTTCATCCGATGCGCGCATCAAGGTCTGCCTTGCCATCGTCTGCGGGCCTTCAGCCTTGATCTGCCGGATCGCCGCCAGCATCGCGGCCTCGTCGCTGGCGTAAAGAGCGGTCAATCCTGATTTTGCCAACGCCGCATCGAACAGCCCGATCTGCCGAACCGCGGGCGAGGCCAGGATTCCGATCACCCGGTTTTGTCCGGCCAACCGCGCCGCGTGCGTGACAGAGCTCTCAACCATGTCGAGAAATGGAACGGAGACAGCGGCACACACTGCGGGCGCGTAGTAATGCGCAGTGTTGCAGGGCATGGCCAACGCTTCTGCGCCAGCCGCTACCAGGCGGCGGGCCATGGCAGCCAGTATCGGGCCGGGATTCTCTCCACCGCCTTCGATCAGATGGCGTATACGCGACGGCACCTGCGGATTTTGGTCGACGATCAGCGGAATATGATCAGCATCATCCTGCGCTTTCACAGCGTCCAGCACCTTTTGCATGATCAGAATGGTCGCCTGCGGCCCCATGCCCCCGATGATCCCCACCCGCCGCATCAAGCGATCCCCCGCGCCGCAAGTCCGATGACCGGAAACTCGCACTGTTGGGTCAGGCTGTGATGGTGACGCTCTGGGTCCATCTGATTATTCGGCCGCCGCAGCGGAGGTGCTACCCGACAGAACTTGGTCATAGCCAAACAAGGCCGCCGAGCCTCCGGTATGAAGGAAAACCACGCGCTCTCCCTTCTTGAAATGGCCCTTGCGGCAATAGTCGATCAGACCAGCCGCCCCTTTGCCGGAATAGACCGGGTCCAGCAGAATGCCTTCCAGTTCGGCGAACATCCGGATTGCCTCCACTGTGTCTTCGCGTGGAATGCCATAACCACGGCCCACATAGCTGGAATCTGCCACGACATCACCGCGCGACACCGCATCCGGACAGCCCAGTTTCGCCGCCGTCAACTGTGCCAGCTTGAAGACGCTTTCCTCCTGCTTCTCCTTGGGCGCCCGGACGCCTATGCCCAGCAACGGTATCCCCGCATTGATCGCCTTCAGCCCGGTGATCAGTCCGGCCTGCGTGCCCGCACTGCCGGTGGCCGTGACCAGATGGTCAATCACCAAGGCCCGGTCATTCGCCTGTGACACGAGTTCGAACGCGCAGTTGACATAGCCGAGCGCGCCCGTGGCGTTCGAACCGCCACCCGGAATGAGGTAGACTTTGCGACCCTCGCCGCGCAATCTGTCGGCCACCGCCTCCATCTCGGCTTGCATGTCCATGCCGCCTGCGCGCTTGGAGGTTGAAGCCCCGTGCAGATGGTCCAACAAGACGTTTCCGTTGTGGTTATAATTGGCGTCGTTTGACCCGGTCCTGTCTTCCAGCAACAAATGGCATGCCATGCCAAGTTTGGCCGCAAAGGCCGCAGTCTGCCGCGCATGGTTGGACTGGGTGGCACCTTGGGTCATCACGGTGTCCGCGCCCATGGCCTGGGCTTCGGCCATCAGAAACTCCAGCTTGCGGGTCTTGTTGCCTCCAGTCGAAAGCCCGGTGCAATCGTCCCGCTTGATCCAGATTTCCGGCCCACCCAATTGCTTCGACAACCGGTCCAGCTTTTCCAGCGGGGTCGGCAGATGAGCCAGAAAGACACGGGGGAAACGTGCGAGGTGCATAGGGTATCCTTGTCAAGACTTGCGCCCCAGAACTATCAGCGCGCCATAACCCGATTGCAAATGCGAAATCGCTCACTTAACTTGCAGAAATTGCAACTTAGGAGGTCCGATGCGGCTGGAATGGCTTGAGGATATCCTTGCTGTCGCCGAAACTGGTTCTTTCAGCGAGGCAGCCGAACGGCGCCATCTGACCCAGTCTGCATTTTCGCGCCGTATCAAGAACATCGAAGACCAGATCGGGGCAGCTCTGTTTGACCGGACCCGCAAGCCCGTACAACTCTTATTGCACACAGAGGCACAACGCGAGCAGATCGCCCTGCTTGCAAGGCTATTGCGCCAACTTGGCGTAGATTTGCGCCGAGGTGACCGAATGTCAGAGAACAGGTTGGTAATTTCCAGCCAGCATTCCTTGACCACAAGCATCACTCCCTCGATCATCAAAGATATCAACTTTCACCACAGTGACATCTTTATCCGCCTCCGCTCGGCCAATCTGGCGGACTGCTTCGCCCAGCTCTTGTCGCGACAAGCCGATATCCTGATCGTCTATCGACTGCCCGAGAACGAACATCCAATCCTCGGGGCCTATATCGAAAGCATTACCATCGGGATGGAGCGATTGATTCCAGTAATTGCGCCCAAGATTGTTTCCGATATGGAAACAATTCGCGATTTTGGTGAGGTGCCATACATCGCCTACCCGGCAGACGTGTTTCTGGGCCAAGTACTTGAGAGCAGGATCCTGCCCCGCTTGCGCAGCACGATCGAGGCAGCACCTCGGGCGGAAACCGCGCTGACCCTGGCGTCGATCGAGATGGCGACTATGGGTATCGGCGTGGCCTGGGTCCCGGAGTCCCTTGCACGGGATCGTATCAAGGCAGGAAAGCTGGCCGATCTGTCGGCTAGCCTTCCCAGCTGCAATCTTGAAGTAACAGCGGTCCGGCTGATCGGCAAACCCGGACGTGCAGAGATCGCCATATGGGACCGACTACTCCGGTATGAATACCCCGGTGTAACGCGTCAAAACCCTGACCCTGACCTGCTTCCAAAGAGTGACTCGGTCTGACATACGGCAGGCCGGTCGTAGGATCGGCGCCAGTGTCGGGTGATACCCGCGTCACATGGCCTGAAGCGGCCATCTGGATGCCAGATTTGCGTTGAGCATCATTCCAGCGACACCGGCATTTGACCTTGACTCCTCGGTGTCCTGCGCTCCCAATCCGATCGACCGGCGATGTGTGGCGACCGCTATCCCTTTCTGGTCCGCCGCACCCGTCATGATCCGCCCCGGCTTTCGAGCCGACCCCGCCCGACAGGAGCCGCGATGCCGACGGACACACTGCCCTCAGACGAACGGCTTATGCCGTACCAACTATCGATGCCTGCTGACGCCTTGCGCGAAATCGTGGTGCCGCAAGCTGTACCCGAAGATGAACGCATCTGGGTCCCACAAGCCGAGAATGTCTGGTTCCGCCCGCTTTGTCTCAACCGCTCACAGGGTTATTGGAACAACTTGCTCAGGGTGCGCAAATCGGGCGTGTTGTCCCGCCATCGCCACCCCAATTCGGTGCATGGTTTCGTCCTGAAGGGGTCGTGGCGCTACCTTGAACATGATTGGGTCGCCACGGCAGGCAGCTACGTCTTCGAACCTCCGGGCGAGACGCACACGTTGTTCGTCCCCGACGATGTCACAGAAATGATCACCTTTTTTCAGGTAAATGGCGTCATGTATTACGTCGATCCATGGGGCAAGCATATGGGCTATGAAGATGTCTTCACCAAGATCGACATGTGTCGCAACCACTACGCGGCTTGTGGCCTAGGGGCGGACTATGTCGATCAGTTCATCCGCTGACCCCTTTGGTCTGCAAGGGGCCGCTGTCGTCGTCACCGGCGGCACCTCCGGTATCGGGCAGGCCGTTGCACAAGCGTTCGTAAGTCAAAGTGCCAACGTCATCGTGACCGGCGCGACCAAGGAGGAGGCAGAGGTCTGCCGTCAGACCCACCCTCACCTGAACCCCATAGCGCTCGACGCTCAGGATCGTCCCGCCGTGGCGCGTTGGGTGGCCGGGCTGTCCCGCCTGACCCATCTGGTGAATGCCGCTGCCATCATACGCCGCGGCGCTGAACATGACGCCGAGGCCTTCGATCAGGTCATTGATATCAATCTGTCAGGCACGATGCGGATGTGTACGTTGTGCCGTCCTCTTTTGGCGGCCGAAAAAGGCAGCATCATCAACCTGGCCTCAATGCTGTCATTCTTCGGCGGAGGCCTGGTGCCAGGCTATGCCGCGTCAAAAGGCGGCGTCGCGCAATTGACCAAGTCGCTGGCCATCGCTTATGCCGGTGATGGCGTCCGCGTAAACGCCATCGCTCCGGGCTGGATTGCCACGCCTTTGACGCAAGCGCTGCGTGACGACCCGGTCCGCTCCGAGGCGGTGCTCGCCCGCACGCCATTGGGCCGTTGGGGCAGACCAGAGGATATCGCGGGTCCCGCCTTGTTTCTCGCATCACCGCTCGCCAGTTTCGTGACTGGCACAGTGCTGGTGGTGGACGGCGGTTATCTGGTCACCTGAGCAACATCTGTCGAAGCGGTTGTCCGAACGAGCCGGTCGCACGCCAATGTCCTGGAATTGTTGCCGCCCTGCCCCCAAGTCGTCCCTTGTTCATAACGAGGGTCCTTGGGGGTCGCCCACGTTACGCAGTGCCTTTGGAAGCGGCGACTGGCCGTCTGGGCTGCAAGATCGATGGCCGGTTCGGGCGCAACCGCCCTAGCGGGAAATTTCGTCAAGCTTGTGTTGAGTTTTCTTGGCTTCCGAACGCAGCCAGGCGATGAATTTCTGCAGTTGCGGGCGGTGGGGACCCTCTTCACGTACGCGCAACAGATAGGGGTGCGGAGCCAGAAGGTGTTCGGACATCTGGAAAGGCGCCACGATGGTAGCGATTTCAAGGTCTTGCAGAACCAGGGAAAGGCCGCACACAAGAAATCCCACATTCTGCCGAACGGCTTCCAGAGCAAGAATTGCATTCTGATAGTGAATGCCGCGATCAGGGCCGATCTTCCGGTGACCGAACGCCGCGAACCATTCCACCCAACCCGGACGGCCCCCGCTTTCATGGTGTGATTTCAGGTGCAGAAGTGGCATCCCCTCCATCTGCCGAACCGGGTCCAAATCCGCCAATCGTCGCGTGTTGTCTGGCCCGGTCACCGGGGCAAAGACGTCCCTGAAAAGGATCTCGCCGGGCTCCCGATCATAAACGACCCTCAGATCGGGCGTTCCAATCCGCAACGGAACGTCACCGGCGCCATTCACGCAAAACAGGATGTTCGGATTTTCGGCCCGAAAGACAGCCATGCGTGGCAAGAGCCAGAGTTCGGCCCAATCTGGGTCGGCAACGATGTGGATCTCACTTCGCCGTTGAAAGTCGAGTGTTTGCGTCACCCGCTCCAACGCATCGAAGGCCTGGCGCAAATCGGTCAGGGCCAGCCCAAGTTCGGACGTTGGTGCCAGTCCGGAACGACCACGGTGCAACAGGTCGCATCCGAGAAAGTCTTCCAAGGCACGAACGCGTTGCCCAACGGCAGCAGGCGTGATGCCCAAACGCGCGGCCGCCAGTTTCAATGAGCCTTCCCGGATCGCCATGTCCAGGGCCTGAAGGGATTTCAGATGCGTGGTGGCGACCATTTGATAAAGCCCACCTTGATGTCGAAAGAATTCCGGCATCATAGCTGAAGTTGACCTTTAGCGAGATAAAGAAATTTGAACTTTGAATCCGGACAGGCGAAGCGCAGCATTATGACAGCACGCTTGGGCCTTCCACCGTCAGGGGCATCGCCAGAGGGGTTTGACAGGATGAAACGCTATATGATCGAACGGGAAATTCCGGGTATCGGTGATTTCTCGTTGACAGAACTCTGCGGTGCCGCGCGCGCCTCGAACAGCGCGGTGGCCAAGATTGGACCGGCCATCCAATGGCAGCATTCTTACGTGGCAGGCAACAAGACGTTCTGCATCTATCTGTCCGAAAGTGAGGACGAGATCAGGCAACACGCCAGCCTCAGCGGAATCCCGTTTGTGCGCATCACCGAGATTCCACAAATCATCGACCCATTGACGGCCAACAACTGACCGTCTGAAGCCGTGAGAGGGCGTCTCGCTGGCAAGTTGTCCGAAGCAGTTCGGCAAATACAGCGACCAAGCATGGCCACGATCTGTACTTTACGGGCAGCCTTTTAAAGAAACCCGAACCCAAAATACCGCGAATGCTCCGTGACATCATTCAACGGGGCCCAGTCAAGTCATGACCAATCCTGGAGGAAACTTGCATGTTCACACTTCCGCGCAGAGACTTCGTCATCAAAGGCAGCGCAGCCCTAGCCGCGCTGGCAACGCTTCAGGTCCAACTTGCCAGGGCTTTTCCCAGTCGTGACGGCGAAACGGTTCTGCCATGGCTTGACCAAATGGCACCCAACCCCGTCCCTGAGATCATCAAGAGCCAACTTGTCTGGGAAGACCTGAATTCATGGATCACACCCAACGAAAAATTCTTCTCGATCGCACATTTTGACCGGCCGATAATCGACGCGAGCACATGGAAACTTGAAGTTGATGGCTTGGTAGACAATCCCATGATGCTCACACTCGACGACATCAGGCAAAGACCAAGGCAAGAGGTCACGTTTACTGTCGAATGTTCCGGCAATACCGGTCTGCCGTTTTTCGATGGCGGCATCGGCAATGCAAACTGGGCTGGAACGCCGCTTGCGTCGGTCCTGGAAGAGGCCAAGGTCAAGGAGGCCGGGATTGAAGTGGTCTTCTGGGGCACCGATGTCGGCGACATCGAGTTTGGCGACAAATCCCGTGACGTGAAGATGCACCAGAATTTCGCACGCTCCATGTCTCTGACCGATGCGATGGACCCCAGGAACCTGCTCTGCTACGAGATGAACGGCGAAGACCTGCCCGCCGACAACGGGTTTCCGCTTCGGTTGATCGCACCGGGCTGGTACGGCATCGCCAATGTGAAATGGCTCAAACGAATCGAAATCCGGGATCGGCGTTTCATGAGCAAACTCATGGGCCGGGACTATGTGACCATCCGCGAGGAAGACCACAACGGAGAGACGGTCTGGGCCGAGACGTCTGTCGGACGTGCCCTGTTGAAATCCGCACCCGCCAGAGTGACCCATTCCGAAGCAGGTTACCGCATCTCCGGCGCGGCGTGGGGCGCACCGATTGCGCGGGTCGAGGTCAGCATCGACGGCGGCCCCTGGCTACCCGCGACCATTGACACGACCGAAACGGCCGAATTTGCCTGGATGATGTGGTTTGTGGATTGGGCCAACCCTGCGCCCGGCGAACACACGGTCACCTCCCGCGCAACCGACACTGCTGGCAACATCCAGCCCGCGATGGACGATCCATGGATTACGAAAAAGCACACCTATTGGGAAAGCAACGGCCAGATCACCCGCCGAGTTGCGACGACCTGAATTGCCCACCACTACCGAATAGTCACGCCGCCACGCTCGCAAGGAATTTCGCGAGCGTGGCCGCCTTTCCCTGGCCCGCAACGCTCAAAGGGCCGATCACGGACCGCAATATCTGGATCGCAGTGACGAAAGCCCGCGCCGACCGCGTGGCCGGTGTCGTTGACGCGCAAGGCAGTCAGCTTCCAAGATCAGCCCAGGGAAACCTTCGCGACGTTGTCGGCATAATCCGCCTTCGGATCTGCACCGAACATCAGTTTCAAACCGGCCAGGAAACTGGAGCCGT
>JBDTQR010000107.1:0-15160 GCA_039932095.1 bacterium
TTCCAAGTCCCGTTCGCGTTCGAAAACGAACCGCCCGCGCAGCCTCGGCAACATCATCAACCGTGTCTTCGACAGCTCCGGCCCCGAAGGCAAGGTGCGCGGCACGCCCGCACAGTTGATCGAGAAATATCAGTTTCTGGCACGTGACGCCCAGCTTTCCAATGACCGGGTGGCCGCCGAGAACTTTCTGCAACACGCCGAACATTACACCCGCATGCTCGCCGAAGCGAACCGCGAGATGGTGGCCGAACAGGAAAGCCGGCAGCAGTATCAGCAGCCGAACAACCAGCATGGCGGCCAAAACGGCAACCAGAACGGCAACCAGAACAATGCCGGCGGCAATCAGAATAACAATCAGAATGGCAACCACAGTGGCCAGAACAATCAGAACAATCAGAACCAGCAGCGTGACCGCTCCAACGGCGACCGCGATCAGCGCGGCGATCAACGGCCCGAGCGGCGCGACGACCGTGGCGATTACCGTCCGGAATTCCGCAGCGAATATCGCAATGATGTGCCCGATGAGCAGCCCATCGTGACGTCGCACGATCTGGTCGATCATGCGGGCTATGAGGATCCCGGTCTGGTCGAGACGCCCGAAGCAGCGCCGCGCCCAGCCCGCAACGAAGAGCAGCGCCGCAGCGACCGTCCGCGCTATGACCGTCCGCGTGACGAAAACCGCCGCAGCTATCCGCCGCGAGTCGAGCAGCAACCGGTCGACCGCGCCGACAAACCGGCTGAGCCGAAGCCCTCCGATCCGGCCCCGGTCGAGGCCACGCCGCAGCCCGAAGCCGCCGCCGCACCCACAGCCAAACCGCGTGCGCCGCGCTCCCGTGCGCCCAAGAAACCGGCAGAACCTGCAGTGCAAGCTGACAGTGGCCCGAAAGACGCCGGGGAATGATCCGCCCGTAGAAGTGGCCGCATCGGGTTACTTCAACACCAGCGACAGCGCGCAGAAGCGGTCGAGCCCGATCTCTTCTGCCCGCGCCGTCGGTTCAATGCCAACCTCCCGCAGCTTGTCCTCGATATCGGGCCGGAACGCTTTCAGGCTGGAGCGCAGCATCTTGCGGCGTTGGCCAAAAGCCATCGTCGTCACCCGGTTCAGCAGGACCTCATCCGCCGGATAGCGCGGCGCGTCCAGCCGGGTCAGATGGACAACGGCAGAGTGGACCTTGGGGGCAGGGGTGAACGCCTCTGGTGGCAGGGTCATCACGATTTTCGGATCACTGCGCCATTGGGCGAGCAGAGCCAGACGGCCATAATGTTCGGTGCGGAGCCGCGCCACGATCCGTTCGGCCACTTCGCGCTGAAACATCAGGGTCAGGCTGTGCCAGAACGGCGGCCACTGGGCCGGGGTCAACCAGCGGATCAACAGTTCGGTCCCGACATTATAGGGCAGGTTAGCCACCACCCGGACCGGAGCGGTCAGATGGGCAGAAACATCGACCTGCAGCGCATCGGCATTCAGGATGGTCAGACGACCGGGATAGATCGCCGCAATCTCTTCAAGGGCCGCAATGCAGCGTGGGTCCTTCTCGATCGCCAGCACATGCCGCGCGCCCTCCACCAGCAGCCCGCGCGTCAGCCCGCCTGGTCCCGGCCCGACCTCCAGCACGTCACAGGCTGTCAGGTCCCCTGCCAGACGGGCGATCTTGGCCGTCAGGTTCAGGTCCAGCAGGAAGTTCTGCCCCAACTGCCGTTTGGCCACCAGATCGTGGGTCCGGATCACATCGCGCAGCGAGGGCAAGCCGTCTATGCTTGCCACGGTGCCCGCCCCTTGGCCATGTCATGCGCCATGCGCAGCGCCGCGATCAGGCTGTCAGGCCGCGCCACGCCCTTGCCGGCAATGTCAAACCCGGTGCCATGGTCGGGAGATGTGCGGATGAATGGCAGGCCAAGCGTCACATTCACCCCACCATCGAAATCCAGTGTCTTGATCGGGATCAACGCCTGATCATGATACATGCAGACCGCCGCGTCATATCCGGCGCGCGCCCGGGCATGGAACATCGTATCGGCGGAAAGCGGCCCCAGCAGCAGCATCCCCTCGGACCGCAGCCGCTCCAGCACCGGGGTGATCAGCGTGATCTCCTGCCGCCCCATGGCACCACCTTCCCCGGCATGAGGGTTCAGCCCGGCCACGGCAATCCGGGGCTGGGCAATGGCGAAACTGTCCGCCAATCCCCGATGCGTCAAGCGGATCGTCTGCTCCAGCAGCGCCGCGGTCAGTCTGCCAGCCACCTGATCCAGTGCGATATGGATGGTCACCGGTACGACCCGCAAAAGCGGTGAGGCCAGCATCATCACCACCGGCACGTCACCGCCCAGATGGGCGAGGAATTCGGTATGGCCGGGAAAGGCAAAACCCGCGCCGTCCTGCAACGCTTTCTTGTGGATCGGCGCGGTGCAGATTGCCGAGGCCGCCCCGGCCCGGACCAGATCCACTGCCCGTTCGATCACGTCGATCACCGCTTGAGCATTGCGCGCCGTGGCAATGCCGGGCTGACCCACCTCGGGAAATTCATGGGACAGGACCGGCAGAACCCTCGGCGGCACCGTCCGGTCTGCCCGGTCGATCACCTGAAACGACGCGCCCGCGGGCAAATGCCGCGGGTCGCCGATCCAGAAGAACGGCACAGCGTCGCCCAGAGCCAGCCGCGCCTGCACTGCCAGTTCCGGACCAATCCCCGCCGGCTCGCCGCAGGTCAGCGCAATCGGCAGGGTCGGGATCATTGGATCCTGATGATCGCGTTAGAGCGCAATTCTTCAAGATAAGCACCGGCCAGCAACCCCAGACGCTTGTTCAACAGATTGCTGCTGACATCGTCGCGCGACGGCGGAATGTCTGTCATTGGTGTGCGGTCGCACAGCATCAACAGGGCCGGCACGCCGGTCGGAGCGGTCACCACAGCCGCTTCGCCGGGATCAAGCCCGGCCAGCGTCAGGCGCAGCGCGACCGGCACAGCCATCTCGGCCACGGTGGCGCGCTGCACGGCCTCGGGCGGCAGACCCTTGGCTGCATCGTACAGGTCGTCGCAGCTGTCAAGACTGGCTTTGACGGCGGCAAGGTCGGTGCCTGCCGGGGCAAAGTACTCGGCATAGTCGACCTGCATGACCGTGGGGCCGGTACCATCGCCCGGCGCAAGGCTGAGGTCGCGCAGATAGAACAGTTCCACCGCCCCGGTCACCGAGATCGGATCCGTCACCTCGCCAACCTTCAGCGCCAGAACCTTGGCCGATACTTCGGGCGGCAGCGACGCCACCGGGATCCAGCCCAGAGCGCCACCCGCCTTGGCCGAAGGCGCCTTGGAGTAATTCTGTGCCGCCATGCCAAAGGATTGCCCGGTGGTGGCGGTCAGTTTCAGGCGCTTGGCCAGGGCAAGCGCATCGACAGTGCCGCCGGTCGGCAACACGATTTCCGACAGCAACACCCGCATTTCACCGCCCGCCGCCGCCCCGCCGTCAATCGCACGGTCAATCTCGGCATCGGTGATTGTGGTGCTGTTGCCATATTTGGTGCGGATCACCGCGCGCCACAGCAGGCCCGCCTCGATGAAGTCGCGCAGCGTTTCGGCCTCGACCCCGCCTTTGCCCAGTGCTGCCACGAATTCCTCGGTCGACAGCTTTGCGCGACTGGCAAATTCCGCCATCCCGGCCGTAATCTGCTCCGGCGATACGGTGACATCCAGCTTCTTGGCCGCATCGCGCCGGATCGCATCATCGATCAGGCTGTTGATCGCGACTTTCGGGATGTCGCCTGGTTGATGCAGCAGCGACATGAACAGGATCCGCTGGCGCAGCTCATATTGGCTGATCACCCGGCTGTTCACATAGGCCGCGGGCGCAAAGCCGTCTTGCTGGGCCATGGCCGGGGCCATGCCAAGCGCCACCAGCACCAGCGCGGCAAGGACCACGCGCAGCGTTCTGGCGGCCTGTGTCATCAAGGTATTCGTCATCCGTTTGGTCTTCCTAAATTCGTCATCCCGTGATCTGGCCCCTACCTGCGGCAGACCCGCGACGGACCCGGGGCAGAACCGCCGCCGAAGCCCAGCAACTCGACCGAAAGCCCGACATCCGTGGACGGTTTTACACTAGTTGAGGACGCATAGCGACGCGAGAGTGAAAGCGTGACGTCGATGCACTCATTGCGGAAATCCAGCTCGAGTCCCGATTGCGACAGCCGGTCGGCGCGCAGATCATAGCGCCCGCTGAGGTCGGCTGACCAGTTGCGCGTCAGATCCTTGCGGGTTTCCAGCACGATCTCTGACGCGGTATCGGCACGGCCCTCGCTGGCATCGGCCAGCAGGTATTCGTAGCCGCCCGACACCGTGATGCCAGCCGTCGCATAATCAAATCGCATCTCGCCCTTGGTCAGCGACAGACTGTCGTCCAGCACCAGCCGGTTGGTGACGTCCAGCCCGCCCGCATTGTTCAGCGACCACGCCAGCAACCAGTCGGATTTCTGGCCCGAAAGACCCGAGACATTGCTGAACTGCCCTAAATCCTCCATCCGGATGACCCGACCCGCCGTCATCCCCAAGGACCAGCCACTGGCATCATCGCGGCGATAGTTCACGCCGATATTGGCCCAGGTTCCCGCCTCGACGGCATCCGCGCCGGGAAAGCGGTTCAGTGAAAACAGATTGCCTTCGTCAAACTCCACCATCGTGGAATCGCCGTTGGGGATCGCGGAATCGGGTTTTGACGCCGTCACCAGCTGCACGATGGGTTCAAGCAACTGGGTCGTGCCGTCGCCACCCGCCTTGACCCAGGGCCACCGCAGCACCACGCCCGCCGATCCCGACAGCCGCGACGGGGCGCCGCCATAGGCCTGATCCTGCTGGATCATATATTTGTCCGCCGCCCCCAATGCCATCGCCGAGATTGCAATCCCCGACGGCAGCGCCCAGTTCCGTCGCCAGTCCAGCCCGACCCTGACCCGGCTCAGATCGCGACCATCGGCGACGCCGTCGCCATTGGCATCCAGCGGCGATGCCGAACTGCGGAAATCGGTATGGGTGTCGAGGGTCAGCCCGGCAGTGCCCCCCAGCAGCGCCGGCTTGAACCGCCGTTCATAGCTCAGGTCGGTGACCGTCGAGGGCAGGGTTGCGTTGTTGTCCTCTTCGCGCAGCGACTGCAAACCGATGATCCGCGCCGAAAAGTTCAGGTCCCGGCGGGTGCGGGTCACATCGATCTTGTTCTCCAGCCGGTCCGTGGTCGAGATGCCGTAGTCCGACAGATAGGCCGGGTCGCTGACGCTGATGCCGTGGAAGGTCAGCTGGTAGTCGTTGCCGAGGTCGAAATTGCCGCTGGCCGTCACGTAGCCGCGAGGCTCGACCGTCCCGAACCCATCCTGCGACACCGCCCCATCGACCTCGATCGTGCCGTTGCGATAGGCTTCACGGTAGCGCAGTTGAACGGTCTTGTCGCCGCGCAGGGTGAAATAGGGCGTGATGGTCACGTCCCGGCTGGCCCCCAGCACGACGAAATACGGCAGTTGCATCCCGGTACCCAGCTGCGTGGTCGAGCGCAGTTTTGGCAGCAGAAATCCGGATGCCCGCTTCAAGCTGGGGTCGGGCACCCGCAGCATCGGCAGATACAGCACCGGCACGCCATAGAATCGCAGGTTGGCATCGGTGAAATAGATCTGCTGGGCCGCCGCATCATGGACGACCTCTTTCGCCCGGATCTCCCACAGGGGCGTCGGGCTACCGGCGCAAATCGTGCAGGACGAGGCGACGACCTGCCGCAGGGCCGTGACATTGCCGCCATCGCTGCGCACGATGTCGGAGGCCGCCAGTTGCAGTTGCTGGTTCAACATCAGCCGGGCCGACACCAGCAACCCCTCCGACAGATCGGCGGACAGATCGGCCTGCGCGGCGGTAAACACGCTGCCTTTGCCGTCATCTATCCGGATCGGGCCGGTGATGATCAGCCGGTCAGCCTTTTGATCATAGATCACCGAAGCTGCGGTCAGCGTCTGGCCCTTGAAGAACACCTCGACATGGCCGATTGCCGCCAGCCTGGTGCCCGACTGCACCGTCACGCTGTCGGCAATCAACGTGGCCTGATCTGCCGCAGTCGCCGCGTTCAGCATCAGCAACAGGGCCACGGCGGCCAGTAGAAGACGGCGCATCAGCCGTCCTCCAGATGCAACAGCAGACCAAGCGCCAGCATGGTCGCGGCAATCGGCGGGCTCCAAGCGGCAAGCGCGACCGGGATCTGGCCATTCTCGCCCAGAATCTGGCCGAAGTTGCGCAAGAAAAACACGGCAAACCCGCTGAGCAAGGCGGTCAGCACCAGTGAGCCTGTCCGCGCCATCCGTGCGTGGCGCATGGTGAACCCGGCAGCAATCAGCACCATCGCCGCCAAGAGCAGCGGCTGGGCCAGCTCCATCTGGAACCACACCCGATGACTGCGCGCCGAAAAACCCGCCAATTCCAGGCTCTTGATATAGCCCGGCAGATCCCAGAACCCGATCGCACTCGGCACCCCGAAACTGTCACGGATCTTGTCGCGGGTCAGTTCGGTCACGACGGTATAGCCGTCCGGCACCGGGAATGACGCCTGTTCAGGGTTGGTCGCGGCCAACGGCCAGTTCTTGGCGCCACTCAGCCGCCATGCCCCCGGTTCCAGCACCGCCGACGTCGCAGCAATTCGTGTCGTCGGGGTGCCATCGTCGGCAAAGGTCAAGAAGGTCACCTCATACAACTCGGTGCCATCCAGATTGGCGCGGTCCGCGTGAATGACCGTCTGGCCGCGGTCGCTGCCTTGCCGCAACCACAGACCGCCGTCCGACACCGACAGTGCCGAGCCATCGCGGACATGGCCGGTCGACATCGCGTCATAGCGTTTTGACGTGGCGGCAACGATCGGGTTCAAGATTGCCACCGCAAACACACCGATCAGAATGGCGGTGGCCGTCGGGGCCACCAGAAAGTTCAACCCGGATCGACCGGCGGCCCTTACCACGACCAGTTCCGAAGACCGCGCCAGACCGACGAACAGCCCTATGGCCGTCAAGACCAGAACCAGCGGTAATATCTGATAGATCGCCAGTGGCGCATTCATCAGCGCCAGGGCGATTGCGTCGGTCAGGGTGATCCCGGGATTGCTGAACCGGCGCAACTCTTCGATGGCATCGATCATCGTCATCATCACGAAGAACCCGGCGAACACCCGCAGGAACAGCCATAGGAACCGCCGCGCGATGTAAAAGTTCAAAGTCATGCGGTCACGGCCCGTCGCACGCGCCGTGGCATGCCAGCCAGTGTCAGCAATGCCGCGACAATTGAAAACCCGATCAGCGGCGCGGCATAGACCAGGATCCAGCCATTGTTCAGACCCGCACCGAGTTGCATCGAAACGGTGTTGACACCTTGAACCAGCACCATGAGCCCGACCGAAACCCCGATCTGGCGCCACAGCCCCAGCCGGCTGAACCCGCCAAGCAACAGTGTCGCAAAGCCGATCATCGCCGCCGCGACCGACAGCAGCGCCTCGGACAACCTGCTATTGGCCTCATAGAACATGGCCCCGGCCGTGGCATTGGTTTCGGCAAGCACGCCGTCGGTCGGAAACAGCAATTCCGACGTGGTAAGCTCGGCGATCGCCCGGTGATGGCCGACGCTGCGGGTCAACAACCCACCCAGATCATAGGTGAAATCGGCAAACCGGGTCACCGAAATCCGGCGGCTCTTGCGGTCGAGGCTCTGGGCCATGCCATCGAACATGATCAGCTTCGGCCCCGAGTCGCCGCGAACGAACAAGGCTTTCAGCGCGGTATAGGTCGTCCGCTCCTCTGGTTTGCGGTCGTCCTCAAGGAACAGGTCATGCATCTGCCCGCTGCGGTCGATGTCGTTGATGTAGAACGTCACGCCAGTGCCTGGGTGGGTGAACTGGCCGTCCTTCATGAACCGCGTCGTGATGTTTTCCGACATTGCGGCGCGTTCATTGATCATCATCGACCGGCTCATCGGCACCAGAACATGGACCAGAGCGGCCATCATCAACGCCACGCAAAGCCCGAAATACAGCACCGGCCGTGCCATGCGGAACGCCGAAAAGCCAGTAGCCTGCATGACGACCAACTCGCTTTCGGCGATCAGCTTGTTTGCGACAAAGACCGATGCGACAAAGGCCGCAATGGGCAGGACCAACCGGATCACATTGGGCAGGGTCAGCAGCGAAAATTCGACAAAGACCAGGGCCGACTGGCCGTCGCTGATCAATTGATCAAAAAGGATAACGGCCCGGTTGATCCAGTAGACGCCTACCAGAACTAGGGCGAAAAAGCCGAAATGCGCCAGCAGTTGCGACAGAAGGTATCGGTCGAATCTCGCCACGCGCCGGTTGCTCCCGCTCAAACTTGGGTGACGCTAGCCGATATCGCGGGCGGGGAAAACTCATATCTGGCCATTTTGCCCCCTGCGGGCTAGCCTTCGCCAAACCCGCGGCCCTTGCCGCCGGCAAAGCAATTGGAGCCGTCCATGACAACCCCCGTCAAACCCGAATTCCAGGCCATCGCTCTTGACACTCTGGCCACTGCAACCGGCCGCATCGCAATACTGGTGGACGGCGATACCCCCAAAACGCTGGCGGCCAAACGGCTGGACCGGCTGACCCGTGGTGCGCTGAAACGCTTCCTGAAATCCGAGGCCTATGGCCGGATGAAACCCGGTGACGCTGCCGATCTAGCCTTCCCCTCCGGCCTTGCCGCCGACACGCTGCAGGTGATCTGCCTGCCGCGCCGCGCCGATCAGGCACAGGCCCGCAAGGCCGGTGGGGCGGTCGGCAAATCGCTTGGCAAAGCCGGTTGTCTGCTGATTGCCGAAAGCCACCCCCGCGCTGCCGATGTCGCCTTGGGCCTGACGCTGCGTGCCTATGACTTTCACGACCACAAGACCGGCGACCATGCCGAAACCGGTGCCGTCACCGTCATGGCCACCGCCCACCATGTCGTCGCCGCCGCCTATGCCGACCATGCGGCCCTCGCCGCGGGCGTGTTCTTCACCCGCGATCTGGTCAATGAGCCCGCCAACATCCTGACCACCTTCGAATTCGCCGAACGCCTGACCGGCCTGCGCGATCTGGGGGTTGAGGTCGAGGTATTGGAGGAGGAGGATCTGACCCATCTTGGCATGAACCTGCTTCTGGCAGTGGGGCAGGGTTCCGAAAGCCCCTCCAAAGTTGTGGTCATGCAGTGGAAAGGCGGCGAGCCTGACGCCGCGCCCCTCGCCCTGATCGGCAAAGGCGTGGTGTTCGACACCGGCGGCATCTCGATCAAGGGTGCTGGTGGCATGGAGGAGATGACCATGGACATGGGCGGCGCCGGCGTCGTCGCGGGGGTCATGCGCGCCGTTGCCAGCCGCAAGGCCAATGCCAATGTCACAGGCATTGTCGGCATTGTCGAAAACATGCCCGACGGACGCGCCACCCGTCCCGGCGATGTGGTCCGCTCGATGAAGGGCGACACGGTCGAGATTATCAACACCGATGCCGAAGGCCGCCTCGTGCTGGCCGACATCCTGTGGTACGCGCAAGACCGTTTCAAACCGGCCGGCATCATCGACCTTGCCACCCTGACCGGGGCGATCATCGTCGCCCTCGGTCACGAAAACACCGGCGTCTTTTCCAACGATGACGACCTGTGCAACGCCTTCCTCAAGGCCGCGGCGGCAGAGGGTGAGGGGGCGTGGCGCATGCCGATGGGTCAGGCCTATGATGACCGCCTGAAGTCCCGCATCGCCGACATGATGAATGTCGGGGGCCGCGAAGGCGGCGCGACCATCGCAGCCCAGTTCCTCAAGCGGTTCATCAAGGACGGCATGCCGTGGATCCATCTCGACATTGCCGGCACCGCTTTGGTCAAAGGTGACCTGCCGACCTCGCCCAAAGGTGCCACCGGCTGGGGCGTGCTGGCGCTGAACCGCCTGATACGCGACAAGTTCGAAACCCGGTGATGGCCCCAACCGCGATGTTCTATCATCTGACCCGCTCGGGGTTGGATGACACCCTGATCACAATCCTGACCCGTGCCATGGGTCAGGGCTGGCGGCTGATGCTGCGTGCGCCGGACCCCGCGCTCTTGTCCCATCTCGACGACAAGCTGTGGCTCGGCCCCGAAGACGGCTTTCTGCCCCATGGGATCGAGGGCGGCGCGCATGACGCAGACCAACCTGTCCTCCTTGGTGGCGGTCCGATCACCAACGCCGCACAGGGCCTGTTCCTGCTGGCTGGTGCCAAAGTCGATCGGTCCGAAATCCCCGACCTCGACCGCATCTGGCTGCTGTTTGACGGTGCTGACGATGCTGCCGTACAAACAGCGCGCAACCAGTGGACGCAATTGACCAGCTGGGGCCTTGCCGCGCAGTATTGGTCGGATGAGGCCGGCTCCTGGGTCAAGAAGACCGAAAAGCCCGCCTCTTAACGCGACAGCACCATTCGGTCGCTGCCCATGGTCACCGAAAACCGGCCAAGATAATCCATCCCCAGCAAGGACGAGTCCATCGCCGCCTCGTTGACCTGCGCAGGAAGGGTGGCATCATGGAACGGCCCGAAGCTGACATTGGTCAACATGACCTGCGCGGTTCGCACGATCCCGTTTGCCGTCATCGCCTCGCCGATGAACGCCAGCTTTGCCGGATCGATCCCGATCCGTCGCGCGTCATCGGGCGACAGCACGACCGAACTGGCCCCGGTATCGGCGATGAATCGGATGTCGGTCCCGTCCACATTCAGCGTCGGATGATAATGGCCGTCCGCGGCCCGCGGGATCTCGACCTGCGCGCCGATGACCATCTGCTGCGGCAGGATATCCCGCCGTATGTCCTGCCACAGCCCGTAGCCGGCCATCAGCCCCAGGAAGATCATGCCCCAGGCCAGCCCAACCCGCAGGGTCTGCCCCATCCGCTTGCGAAACTCGACCATCACCCAGCCGCCCAGAGCGGCCAGCAGGATACCCAGATAGATCAGCCGCGCGGTGTCATAGTCGCCCATCATCACCCCCAGATGGGCAGGACCCGTCATCCGATCAACCCGGTACCCTTGACCCCGTCGATCACGAATTGGACAGACAACGCCGCCAGCAGCATTCCGAGCAATCGGGTGATCACGATGGTACCGGTCCGCCCCAGCATCCGCTCCAGCGGCGCCGAGGCGAGCAGGAACAGAAAGGTCGCAAGGATCATGCCATACAGCAGCCCCAACACCTCCACCCGCCCGATCCAGGATGGTCCGGCCTGACCCATAAGCAGGATCATCGAGGCGATTGCCCCCGGTCCCGCAATCAAAGGGGTGGCCAATGGAAATACCGAAGGGTCATGGTGCGGGTCAGGCTGCTGCCCCTCGCGCCGCTGGGTGCGGCGTTCGAACAGCATGTCAAGCGCGGTCAGAAACAGCAGAATGCCGCCAGCGATGCGGAACGCCGGCATTGAAATCCCGATGAACTCCAGCAGCACCTCGCCAAACAGGCCGAACAGGGTCAGCAGTACCGCCGCAATGATGCAGGCGCGCTGCGCCAACTGGCGCCGGTGACTGGCATCCATGCCGACCGTCAGTGCAATGAACATCGGCACCAGCCCCGGCGGGTCGATGACGACGAACAGGGTGGCGAAAGCCGTGATCAGAAACGGTGTCATGACGGCAGTTTGGTCAGAACAGTCCGCCTCGCGCAAGCGTCGTCACACGATACGCGGGCCCAAATTGGCCGGATCGAGCCCCGGCACCGCCCAGAACTCTGCCGCAAAGGGCGGCAAGTCCGCCAGAACCCGCTCCAGATCCGCCCGCAGCACCGATTTGCGCAGCGCCAGAGCGGTCGCCGCGACGCAATTGTCGGGTGTCAGATTGTGATGTGGCCGAAGCGCCTTGGCTTCGCGGGTCCAGTCCGCCCTTGTGCCCGGTGGCACGGGGTCGCTCAAACGCCAGTCAGCGACAAACAGGGCTCGCAGGACCGAAGGCAGGATCTGCGCGAAATCCACGGCCTGTTGCGTGGTCAGCCTGCAGCGAAACGCCTGCAAGACACCCTGCACCGCGGTATAGGTGGCATTGTCAGAGGTCAGATCCATCGCTTCGCGGGCATCGGCCACGAAGGCCTGCCATTCCCGCGTGGCCTGACGATAGGTCCAAGGCATCGGCATCACATCGCCCCCAGATCAGACCCACATCAGACCCACCAGTTGCGAACGAGTCGCAACGTGATTGAGATGTGGTTAACGCAGCATGGTAACATATTGCAAAACCACAATAATACCAAATGCCCTACCGACAGACATCTTTTCGCACTCTCCGAAATCCGCCGCCCTAGACGGCGCTTTCCAACCGTTCCGAAGCCGCCAGCCACAGCGCGTCCGCCTTGTCGAGCGCCCCCATCACTTCGGCATATTTCCGGTTCCAGGTTTCCAGCTCACCGATCCGGTCGCTTTCGTAAAGTGCGGGATCGGCCAGCTTCTTGGCCAGCTTGTCGCGCATATCGTTCAACTTGCCGAGCCGCTCCTCGCATTTGCGAACCTCGCTGCGATAGGCCAGCACCTCATCCCGACTGGCCTTTTTCAGCTTCTCCACCACCTTGGCCGCAGGCTTGGCATCCTCATCACCCGCCAGCAGAAGCCGGCGATAAGCTTCCAGATCGTCAGTATAGGGCGTGACGGTCCCCGACTTCACCAGCCACAATCGATCCGCGACCAGCGACAGCAGATGCATGTCATGGCTGACCAGAATGACTGCGCCAGAATACTCGGTCAGCGCCTCCACCAACGCCTCGCGGCTTTCCATGTCGAGGTGGTTGGTCGGCTCGTCGAGGATCAACAGATGCGGCGCCTCGATCGTGGCCAGCAGCAGTGACAACCGCGCTTTCTGCCCGCCCGACAACCGCCCCACGACGGTCTCTGCCTGATCCGCCCCCAACCCGAACCCCGCCAGCCGCGCCCGAAGCCGCGGCTGCCCCTCCAGCGGCCTGAGCCGCATGATGTGCTGCAACGGGGTCTCATCAATGTGCAACTCGTCAACCTGATGCTGGGCGAAATAGCCGATCCTGAGCTTGGACGACTGCACCAGCTTGCCCTCGGCGGCAGAAAGCTTGCCCGCCAACAGTTTCGCCAAGGTCGACTTTCCCTCGCCATTGCGTCCCAGCAGCGCGATCCGGTCGTCCTGATCGATCCGCAGCGACAGCTTGCGCAGCACTGGCGGCCCGCCATAGCCGACGGCGACGTTTTCCATGTTGATGATCGGCGGCGACAGTTCTTCCGGCTTGGGGAAGGTGAAGACCACCTTCTTGGCATCCTCGGGCGCGGTGATCGTCACCATCTTTTCAAGCATCTTGACCCGGCTCTGCGCCTGCACGGCTTTGGAGGCCTTGGCTTTGAACCGGTCGACGAAGCTCTGCAAATGCGCGCGCCGAGCTTCCTGCTTCTTCGCCTCGGCCTGCAAGACGGCGCGGCGTTCGGCCATTTGGCGCGCGAACTGGTCGTAGGGGCCGTTCCAATAGGTCAGCTTTCTGGCATCGAGATGCAGGATCCCGGTGACAGCGCGATTCAACAGGCCACGGTCATGACTGATGATCAGCACGGTATGGGGGTATTTCTGCAGGTAGCTTTCCAGCCAGAGCGACCCTTCGAGGTCAAGATAGTTGGTCGGCTCGTCCAGCAACAGATAGTCGGGTTGCGCAAACAGCACGCCCGCCAGAGCCACCCGCATCCGCCAGCCGCCAGAGAAATCCGAACAGGGCCGCAACTGGGCGGCATTGTCGAAGCCGAGGCCTTTCAGGATCGCCGAGGCGCGTCCTTCGGCGCTCCAGGCGTCGATGTCGGTCAGGCGAGCCTGAATCTCGGCGATACGGTGCGGATCGTGGGCGTGATCGGATTCGTAAAGCAACGCTGCGCGTTCGGTGTCGGCCTCCAGCACAGTTTCGATCAGCGAGGTCGAGGACGACGGCACTTCTTGCGCCACCCCCCCGATCCGGGCGCGGTTGGGCAGCGAAATCTCGCCACCCTCCAGCGCCAGTTCGCCGCGGATCAGACGAAACAGCGTCGTCTTGCCGGCGCCGTTGCGACCAACCAGACCGACCTTGTGTCCAGTGGGAATGGTGGCGGACGCGCCTTCGAACAGCGGGCGGCCTTCAACGGAATAGGTGATGTCCTGAAGTTTCAGCATGGCGCGGGGCTTGCCCTATGTTGCCTGCAACGTCAACGGCGGAACCGGGGGTTTTGCACCCCCGGACCCCCGCAGGATATTTTTGGACAGCTGAAGGGGTCAGCTGGTGCGGCCATCGGGATATTCGGCGGGGCCCTTGACCTCCAGTTTGTTGCCGAACGGGTCATGGATGTAGAAAGAATGCCCCATGCCACGGGCGCCGCCGTGGGTGGCTTCGCGGACGATGGCGACGCCGTGGGTTGCGAGATGGGCCCGCATCGCCTCCGGCGCGAAGGGCGAGGTGGCGATGCAGACGTGGTCGACGTTGCGACCGCCTGCGACTGAGGGAATGGCCGAGGCGGCGCCGGGATCGGTGGTGTCCCACAGCACGATCAAGGCGGCACCGCACCAGACCTGTTCCATGCCAAGTGCGGGGTAGGAGTAGCCGGGGACGCAGCCCAGCACCTCGGCGTAGAATTTCATGGCGACGGCCATGTCGTCGACCAGAAACACGACATGGTCAAGGCCGACGAGGGTGAAGGGGGGATTGGGCATGGGGTTCTCCTGTGACGTTACCATGACACCGGGCTAATCTGCTTTTCAAGCGGCCAACCCCGTGTTAGCACCTGCGCGCATCATTCGGGCGCGGGGCATCGGTCTCGCGCCCCGTTATTCTGGAGAGAACCATGTCCACCGAACGCACCCTGTCGATCATCAAGCCTGACGCCACCCGGCGCAACCTGACCGGCAAGATCGTTGCCAAATTCGAGGATGCCGGCCTGCGGGTTGTCGCGTCCAAGCGGATCCATCTGTCGGTCGCGCAGGCTGGCGAGTTTTATGCCGAGCATCGTGAGCGCGGCTTTTATGGCGAGCTTTGCACCTTCATGGCGTCCGAGCCGGTTGTGGTTCAGGTTCTGGAGGGCGTTGGGGCCATCGCGAAGAATCGTGAAGTGATGGGGGCGACGGATCCGGCGGAGGCGGCGGAGGCGACGATCCGCAAGGATTTCGCGCTGTCGAAGGGAGAGAATTCGGT
>JBDTQR010000108.1:0-14986 GCA_039932095.1 bacterium
TCAATATGTGCCGACCCGGTGAAATCGGACACTGACGGAGGCTACGATCTGAAGTCCGCCGGCCTCAGAGAACCGGAAGAACCGACAGGTCGCACCGCAGGAACCATGGCGCTGCAATCAAAGAGGGTCAGGGGCAAACCTTCATATCCGGCCGAACCGCATGGTGAATTTTGTTCCCTGATCCATCGCACTTTCCGCTGTGACGGTGCCGTTCAAAAGCCGAACAAGGCTTGCCACGACGGCGAGGCCAAGACCTGAGCCTGACCTGCTGCTGCGCGCAGCGTCAACCTGGTAAAAACGCTCAAACACATGCGAAATATCTTCGGCGGAAATGCCGGTTCCGGTATCGGCCACCTCGATCAGCAGATGGTCTTCGACGATCCGCGCGCTGATTGTCACCCGACCGCCCTTCGGCGTATGGCGCAAGGCGTTTTCGCCGAGATTTGCCAGGATCTGGCGCAGAAAGGTGCGGTCGCTGGGCCAGATCAGGTCCGGCTGGACATCAATCGTCAGCAAGATTCCGGCATCTATCGCCGCAGGTTCGAAGATTTCAAAAATAGCAGCCAGAACGGCCCCAATATCGACATCGGTAATGTCCGTCGGCACCATCCGACTGTCTGCGCGCGCCAGGAACAAGACCTTGTTGAGAAGGTCGCGCAGGTCCATCGTTTCTTCCAGCAGGCGACGAATGAAATGCCGGGTTTCAGGCGAGTCGGGCGGTTCGGCCAATGTGCGTTCGGCCATCGACAAGATGCGACCAACCGGGCCGCGCAATTCATGGGCAGCGTTGTCAACGTAGGTTGAAAGCGACGTGATCGTCTCTTTCAAGCGGGCCAGAAGCAGGTTGTGCGCGTCCGCCAGCAGAAAGAGCTCGCTCGGCAGCCCATCGGTCGTCATCGTGACGTCAAGGTTCAGCGGAGTGATTGCCTTTGTCTCTTCCGTAAGTCTCAGGAGCGGGCGCAGATGGCGGCGCGCTATCAGAATGTGCAACAGGCCCACGGCCACGAAACACACCACGGTCAACGCCAGTGTTGAAATGACGTAGGTGCGGAAATACTCCAAATCGAGCGCGATATTGGCCGCACCCCATATCGCGGCCCTGCCCTTGCCGCCGGTGACATGGGTCAGGTCCCGCTCGACGTGATAGACAAGGTAGGTTCCGCCAAGCGGGCTGTTGACAATCGCCTGTCCACCAACAGGAATTTGCGAACTTTCGACAAGACCGGGCATGTTTTCCGTAAAACCCGGCGTCTCCACATCTTGGGACAACACCGTCGAACGGATATGCAGCATGCCCTCGCGCGGCGGGTTCACGTTTTCGACGGTTTCGTGCAAGAGGCCGATTTCGTCGACCTCAGGAGAGTCGATGAACACGAAAAGCGTATTGATGCGCTGTTCCAGAACCTGACGTTCCTGCTCGACCAGAAGGGTCCAGGTCAACCAGGAAAAACAGATCTCCAGCACCAGTGCCAGAACGAAGGTCATGACCAGCGCTGATCGAGTGAATTGCCCGGCCAGTGAGGCCCGGCCCGCGACCTTAGCGGAAGACATAGCCGCGGCCTCTGATCGTGTGGATAAGTTTGGTTTCAAAATCGTCGTCAATCTTTGCGCGCAGCCGGCGAATTCCGACATCGACAACATTTCCGTCACCGGAATAGTCGAAATCCCACACTCGCTCCAGAATGAAGCCGCGCGACAGAATCTGACCCTTCATTTCGACCAGCAGTGCCAAGAGCCGGTATTCGCGCGGGGTAAGGTCGATGGTCCGGCCACCACGGTTCACATTGTGGCGCTTGGTGTCGAACGTCAGATCTCCGTGCACCAGCACCGTATCCGCGATCATTGACCCCCGGCGCAGAACCGCCCGGACGCGGGCACTCAACTCGCTAAGGGCGAAGGGCTTGATAAGATAGTCATCCGCCCCGGCCTCAAGCCCCTTCACGCGGTGCTCGACCTGATCAAGCGCCGACAGGATCAGGATCGGCGTTTCAATCTTTTCTTCCCGCATGACGCTCATGAAACGCCAGCCAGAAAGTTTGGGCAGCATGAGATCCAGAATGATCAGGCGAAAACTGAATTCAAATACCATTTCCAGGCCGCGCAGACCGGTTTCCGCCCACAGGACCTCGAACCCTTCCTGACCAAGCCCCCAAGTCAGGTGCTGCGCCAGAACCTCGTCATCCTCGACCAGTAAAATCTTCAATTCGCCTACCCTGCCGCACCATGATCATCACACATTGCGTATCGCCGCTCGCCTTCAAGGTTCAGACGTTGAACGTCGTCACTTTTCGACCATAGCACGACCGAGAACATCCGTAAGCGGTTGCATGATATATTCCAGCGCTGTTCGCGCCCTGATCGTGGCGTGAACTTCGACCGGCATGCCGGGGACCAGTGCCGCACCATCTGGCAAGCTGGCACCGGGGGCAATCTGTGCGGTCGCAAGATAATAGTTGGCGCCCGTCGCGCTGTCGACCGTGCTGGCCGGGGCGATCTGGGTGATTTCACCGGCAATCTCCGGGCTCCGGTTGCGGTCGAAGCTGGTGAAGCGCAGGCGAACAGTCTGCCCCTCGGACAGTTCGTCGATATCCCTCGGAGTAATACGGAATTCCAGAACCAGCTTGGCGCCTTCCGGCACGATGGTGCCCAGCGTCGCGCCGGGTGCAATGACCTGCCCCACGGTGTTCACCGGCATTTCGTTCAGTTTCCCGGCCACCGGCGCACGAATTTCGCCGCGTGTGATGCGCCCTTCCAGAATCTGGATCGCTTCGGTCAGTTCCGCGATGCGTGGTTCGATCTCGCGCAGGGATTGCTGGGCTGTATGGGCCGTCTCGGCGTCGATGCGGTCGATTTCAAACACCGCCTGTTTGCGATGCGAGATGTTCAGCGCGATGTTTGACGCAAGCTCGGCGCTGTCGGCTGTCAGCCGCGCAACATCGGCCTCTGCATCCTTCAACTTGGTGGCCGGAAGCGCCCCGGTCTTCACCAATGCGGCAGCGCGGACGAGGGTGGCGCTGCCCGAGTCAAGCATCGCTTGCACCGCTGCCTTGCGAGAGGCAAGGGATGCTGCGTTCTGATCCATCTGCTCGACCTGCAGCAGCAGAGACTGCCGCGCGTTGTCACGCTGTGCGCGGCCCGTCGCAAGAAGCCGATGTTCACCAAGCAGCAGTTCAGCCGCCGACGGGTGCAGCGAAAGAAAATCCGACGGCACCTGAAGATCTGCGCTGCCATCGCGTTCGGCCCTGAGCCGGGCAGAGCGGGCAATCAGATCGGCGAGTTGGGCACGGCGAAGATCAAGCTCCGCCACCGACTCGGCCATGTCCATGCGGATCATCGGCTGGCCTGCGGTCAGCATATCCCCCGGGCGAACGAGGATTTGCGCGACCCTGCCGCCATCCGAATACTGGACGGTGTTCAATTCGCGATCGACTTTGACAACGCCCGAGGCCACGACGGCGGCGTCAAGATGGGCAGTCGACGCCCATCCACCGATGCCCCCGACCAGGGCCACGGCCAGGACCGCCGCCCAAGCCAGATGGCGACCGATGTTGAATTCGGCAGAGCGCGAGGGCGGAGAAGACAGGGATGCATACATGGTTGTACCTGGACTATGAAATTACATGAAAACCGAATGGTTCAAATTCAGCGGCAAGTCGTGCGGACCTGCCTCAATCGGGGCGGCGAGGGATGCCGCGTCTGGCAGAAAGTGAGACGCAGCGAACGAAGCCGCAGCAGCGTGGTCCGCGCTGTGCAAGATGGCGTAAAGCGGGCTGTGATGTTGGGCCGACAGGGCTGCGACCTCAGGCTGGAATTCGGGCCCCAGACTGGTCAGAACGGCCATCGGGTCCTGACCACGTTGCAAGGCGTCCAGCGCCGTCGCCGAAAGGAAGTCATCGATTGCGACATCATGCAGTTGATTGCTGGACGGATCCGTCTGGCCATGGGTGATCTGGCCAAGATCAGACAGCAGGTCGGCGAGCAGATAGGGTTTCGCGGGTACGACGGGCTGTTGTGCGATCGGCGCCGGGTGTGCGCTGGGTGCGGCGGGCGCATGTCCATGACTGCTGGGCAACACAGTGCCGCCCGCTGAAGTGCTGCCTTCGGTTGCCGCAGACAGGTCGGACCCGCCAGATAGTCCGTCGACCCGACCCGCCATACGGTCCGGCGCGTTTGGATGCGGATGCGGGGTTGGTGCAGCGGCCTCCTGCACCGCCGCTTTGGGTGCGTTGACCGGTTTTCCGGTATTCAGGGCCAGGTCCGGTGCCGCGGCGGCGGAATGGTCCTGAACTGGGGTCTCCGGTGTCGAACCGTTGTGCAAAACGGGACGGGCCTGCGCCATGTGGTCGTGCGCGGTGGCATCCTTGGGGGCATTGTGATGGCTGGAATGATGCAGGTCCGATGTTGCGGCATCCGCCTTGGTCGATCCGCTCCACAAGGCTGCAATCGCCAGGGAGATCAGCGTCAATGGCCCGGCCACCCGCCTTTCACGGTGATCGGTGGTAAGCTTCGGATGGTCGTCATCCTTGGTTGCATCTGCTCTGCTTGCTGCGCGGATCGCCATCATCGTCTCCTTACGCGCTGCTGGCCAGGCTGTGGCTGGGTTCCTGCTGGGGATCCATTGGCACCACGACCCGGTCGGACCTCTTGGCCATGACCTCTTCCTTGGTTCCGAAGGCCGCCAATTTGCCACCCTGAATGAAGGCCACCATATCGACGGCCTCCAGCACGACGGGCCGGTGGGCCACGACGATCACGATGGCCCCCCGGTCACGCAGGGTGCGGATTGCCTCATTCAGGGCCTTTTCGCCAAAGGCATCGAGGGCGGAGTTCGGTTCATCCAGCAAGACCACGAAAGGGTTGCCGTACAGCGCGCGTGCCAGGCCGATACGCTGGCACTGTCCCGCAGACAGCGCGTTGCCCTGCGCCCCGATCTGGGTGTCGTAGCCATCGGGGAAAGACGAGATCATGCCATGCACCCCGGCAAGCTGGGCGGCGGCATAGATGCCTTCGCCGTCGCGGGTCTCTGAAAGCCTGCTGATGTTATCGATTACCGAGCCGTTGAAGAGGTTCACCTCTTGCGGCAAATAGCCGATCACTTCTCCCATACGCGCAGGGTCCCAGTGGCGAATATCGGTGCCGTCAAAGCGGATTGAACCGCGCACGACGGGCCAGACGCTGCTCAACGCCCTTAGAAGCGTCGATTTGCCACCCCCACTCGGCCCGATCACCGCCAATGCCTGACCGGCTTTCAACTGGAAACTGATGTCTGTGAGCAGAATGCGGCCATTGGCCGGGGACGCGACCGTCATGCCTTCAACGTCAAGCGTGGCCTTCGGGACCGGGGCCTTCAGCGGCGCGTTCGGCATCTTCATCGCCATCAGGGCATCGCGCAGCTGGCTGTGGGCATGGCGCGCCGAAAGGATGACCCGCCAATTGCTGATCACCTGATCGATTGGCGCCAGGGCACGGCCAGAGGCGATCGAAACCGCCATGATGGAACCGGCAGAAAGTTCGCCATTGATGGTCAAATAGGCACCGGTGCCCAGCAGTGCAGATTGCAGGATCATCCGCAGAACCCGGGACAAGGCAGTCAGGGTCGCATTGACGTCCGCGCTTTGCTTCTGGATCAGCAGATGCGCCGCATTGACCTTTTCATACCGTGCCACGGCCCGATCGACCAGACCCATTGCAATGATGGCGTCCGAGTTGCGGGCATTGGATTCCGCCGCGATGTTCCGGGCAATCATCGCCTGATGCGCGGCCTGCGTGACATTTCGCGACTTGACCTCTGCCAGGACGGCGATGATCGCCAGGACAATCGCCCCGGTTACAGTCAGACCGAAAAGTACCGGGTGCAGGACATAGACGAAAACCAGAAAGATCGGCATCCAGGGCAAGTCAAACAAAGCGCCCGGCGCGCTGCCCGCCAGAAAGCTGCGTAGCGTGTCGATAGAGCGCCCGCGCTCCAGCGCCTCGGTCGTGGAATAGCCATAGCGCGGCAGGTCAATGGTTACCCGGTGGGCAATCGGCGCCAGCCGCTGATCAAGCCTTGCCCCGATGCGCACCATGATCTGGGCGCGGATGGTGTCAAACGCGCCTTGAAAGGCGTACATCCCAAGCGCAAGGACAGACAGTGCCACCAGGGTGACGACCGATCCGCTGGTCAGGGCGCGATCATAGACCTGCATCATGTAGATCGAGCCGGTCAAAGCCAATATGTTGATCAGGCCGGAAATGCCAAAGAGGGACAGGCCGTGACGGCGCAGGTCCCTGCGAAGCAGATCGTCAACCTTAAGCCGCTTCTGGGCGTCCATCTGCGATTTTGACAGCGACATAATGTAATACTTTCACTTCAAAGGACGGGAAGGGTC
This sequence comes from bacterium, assembly GCA_039932095.1. GTDB lineage: Bacteria > Pseudomonadota > Alphaproteobacteria > Rhodobacterales > Rhodobacteraceae > Stagnihabitans. The sequence continues at coordinate 6,372 of JBDTQR010000108.1, forward strand.
GCGCCCGGATCAATGTTCCGGGCGCGATGTCAGGCTTAGAGGGTGAAGTTGCCAAAACCCAGTGGCGTGTTGCCGTGAACCGTGATCGTGAAGTCAGCCACGCCGTCCCCGTCGGTGTGACCATTGATCAGGGTGACACCGTCGCCCATGTCGACCAGTTCCAGCAGACCAGCCGCCGCAGACTGACCAGCGGTTGCCAGGGTAAAGCCCTGAAGTCCCGTCGTGGTCGTATCCGCGTCAATCCCGGCAAGGTCGATCTTGTCGCCGGGGGCAAGGTCCATGATCTCGTCACCGTTGGCCGCTTGGGCCGTCAGGAACGAGAAGATGTCATCCCCTGCCCCACCGGTAAGGTGGTTGACGGCAGTGCTGGCGATGATGTGGTCGCTGCCAAAGCCGCCAACCACATTCTCGACCGAGACCAGCCGCCCGACTTCGGTGCCGATCACGACGGTGCCCATGGCGGACAGGCTGCCCAGATCGACCTCGGCGCTGGTAAAGACATCGGCAAGGTCCAGCGTATCGCTGCCGGCGCCGCCGAAGATCAGATCGCCGCCGACATGACCATGGGTCAGGAAGGTGTCATCGCCGCGATCACCAAACAACGCGTCGTTGCCAAGACCTCCTTCGATGGTGTCGGCACCGCCGCCACCCCGCACCGCATCATCCCCATCGCCAGCCCGGATCAGGTCAGCCCCGGCTCTGCCTTGGATGATATCGTTGGCAACGCCGCCCTGGATATAGTCGGCCTGCGCCGTCCCATCCAGCCACTGCCCATCACCGGAACCATCGGCAAGGATCGTGTTCATCGCAGGCGGCGGGGTGACCGGATCGTCGTCAACAGGCTGTCCGGTAGACACGCCCACCGAGAAGCCGTCCACCACGTCCTGCGGGCGCAGATCGCCGATCACATGGCCGGCACCATGCGAGTCGAAGACGATGCGGTGGGCCGAAGTCAGGTCGGTGATATCCACCGTGTTATTGCCCTTACCGCCATTCACATGGATGGTGTTGTAGTTCAGGTGTGTCGGGTCGAAGTTGCCATGGACGGCAACGGTGTCGCCTCCGGCACCCGTGTTGATCACCAGTTCTTCAACGTGGGTCAACTCCGCAGCAACAACGCCGTTCCTCGTGATCACGATTTCAGAGGTGGCGGCAATTCCCGCAATCCCTGCCGATACCGCGGCATCATGCGTGTAGATGTCGAAGGTCTCGCTGACATCTGGCCGACCATTGGCCAGATTTGTGTTGGTGTTTCCTTGACCGGAGCCGGTCACGGTAGACGTCAGGACAAACGTGTCATTCCCCGCACCGCCGTCAATAACGTCGTGGCCGCCCGTGGTTACGTTGGTGGTATAGGAGCCGTTAAAGTTGCGCGTGACGGTCCCGCCGACGTTCCACATGATGGTATCAGAACCATCGCCAGCATTGATGCTGTCGTTGGTAGCGCCGCCGATCAGGATCTCATTGGCCGCAGAGCCGGTGAGCGTCGTCCCGGTCTGGCGGACGATATTCACTGCGCCGTTCACACCGTTGACAACGTAGTTGAAAGTTCCGCCCGGCGTGCCGTTGTCGGTTACCGAAATCGATTGCGCCGAATTGGAGTGACTTGCGGACGTAAGCCCGACGACCGTGTTGGTGCCGCTGATCGACAACGTGCTGTCGGGATCAGTATCATTGGCCAACAGCACAGAGTCCGGCAAGACGAAGGACAGAGTGTTGGTGATGATATGGTCAGCACCTGTCACTGTCGCCTCGTTGATCGCGGTGATCGAGACCACCGTAGTTGCGACCGCGCTGTCCCGGAAGCCGTCATTCACCGTCACGTCGATATGACGCGTCGTGTCGGTATTGAAGACCGTCGGGTTGTGGTTGGTCGGGTTGGTGTAGGTGATCAACTTCAGCGCGCTCTCGTAAGCGGTGAGCGAGGCCGAACCGGTGAGGGTAACAGTATGCAAGTCGGCACTCAGCGTTGCTGTAATGCCGGCCGGCATGGTTCCGACGTTCAACCGGTCGCCCGCAATGGCATCGCTCAGAACGATCTTGGCCGACATGAGACTGGTATCGTCAGGATCGACAATGTGCGGCGCTGTCGTCAGCGCGGCACCAGCTCCCGAACGCTCGGTGTAGGTCGCGGTGTTGCCGCTGCCGTTGGTGTCGGCCGTGTAGTTGACCCTTACGTTGTCGACCCGGAAGTAGTCCGTCGAGCCGCCCAATGTGGACACGGCAAACCGGATTTCCGAATTGGCAGTCATGGTCTGACCGGCCAGACTTATCGTCTTGGTTCCGGTCGGGTCGGCACTGCCATAGGTTGCCAGGGTCGTAAAGGTCAGGCCGTCAGACGAGTATTGCAGGGCCAGTGTTTCACCCGCGCCGATCCCGTTCTTGGCCTGAAGATCGAAGACGATGCTCGTCGGCGTTGCGCCGGTGGAGCCAACTCCACGCGTAATCTCAGCGCCGTTGCCTTGACCGAATTGCAGGACGCCGTTGCTCGAGCTGCTCCGAATGATCTGGCCGCTGGTGCTGCCACCAGAGTTGCTGAACGTGTCGTTGGTCTCCACCCAACCGCCGTTCCAGTTCGAATTGCCGTTGTTCTGGCCATAGGCGTTGTTGCTTGAACCAAACTGATCCTGCGCAAAGCGCGCCGTCGGTGCATAGTTCAGATCCAGCGTCGGCGCCTTGTCGAAGAATGCCCCCACGTTCAGGGTCTGGTTGGCGAACTTCAGGTTTTCGATGCCAATCACCAGGTCGGTGCCTTCGTTGGTCAGCGGGTTGCCATTGGCGTCCAGCAGTGGCTGGCCGTTGGCGTCGATGAAGTCAGCGTCCGTACGGTTGTCGGTGATCTTCAGCGCGAAGAAGCCGTCGTGCGGGTTGGCGACAACCGCGCCATGGGCGTCGAGTGCCACGATGGTATAGTCCGAGCCGGCTGCACCATCGAGAAACATGTTGCCGGTGTAGATCGCAGTGTCTGCTGTCCCGTCGGTCCCACCGTCGCCCAGCACCGTGTCCTTGAACTGTTCGGCGCGGAGCATTTCGGTGAAGTGCTTTTCGAACATCATGGTCGTTGCGTGTCCAAGCAGACCGCTGTCGTCGATCGTTTCGGCGTAGTCAACGCGGTGCGAGGCGCCCTGGTACTGGGCATCCTGCAGTTGTTCAGCTTCGGTCAGCCCGGCGTTGCCCATGTTGTGGTCATAACCGCTGTTGTACTTGCCGATCAGGGCATCCAGCCGGATCGAGCCACCAACGATGATGTCGTTGCCGCCGAGACCCTGGAAGGTATCATTGCCCGAGCCGCCGACCAGCCAGTTGTTGCCCGCGATGGTGGCGTCCGAGCCGTTTCCGGCCGCACTCGCATCGTCGCCCACCAAGCTGTCGTCGCTGACCGAGCCGACTGCACCGTCGATCTGGTACGATGGCACCTGGATCGGCGCGCCGTTGACGGTCACGTTCGGGTTGGACTGATTGCCGATGTCGAACGTGATGCCGTGCGGGCGGGCATTGTTGTCACTGAAGTCGACCAGATCAAAGCCCTTGTCGTTGACGTCTATACCGTCGCCGCCAAGCACTTCGTCCGAACCGACGGTCAGCGCACCTGTCGGGTCGCCGGGCCGCAGGATGTCGTCTCCGTCACCGCCGAACAGCTGATCCTGGTCAGAGCCACCGACGACAACATCGTCGCCGTTGTCGCCGTACAGAATGTCGCCGCCGGATCCGCCGTCGACATAGTCATCGCCGTCGCCGCCATGGGTGAACGGATCGGTATCTTGATCGCCGTAGACCCTGTCGTCACCTGCGCCGGCCGAAAGCTTGTCGATACCGGTCCCGCCGTAGATGGTGTCGTTGCCAAACCCGCCGATAATCTGGTCGGCGCCGTTGATGTCAGAGCCTGAAGAATCGCCGAACAGCTTGTCATCACCCGCGCCGCCGTCCATCAGGTCGGGGTTGTCGCCGCCATACATGGTGTCACCACCCTGACCGCCATAGAGACGGTCAATGCCGTAGCCACCATAGAGGATGTCGTCGCCTTCCTCCCCATAGTCCGTATCGTCGCCGCCCTGGCTGTAGATAAGGTCGTTGCCCTGCGATCCGACGATCACCTCGCTCGACTCGGCACCCGAGTTTGGCGTGCCGTCAAGGTTGGTGAAGCCGTTCTGGGCAAACGCGCTCTGGCCGGTCGCATCGTAGTCCGCGCTCAACGGATTGTCAGCCGACAGGCGCGTGTCCTGAATGTAGGTATGGCCGTTGATGGTGATCACATTTCCATCGTTGGCGTTTGTCAGGCCACCGTTGGAGTAGATGCCGGTAATGCCCGCAGCCACATCGGTGTTGTCACCGTATTTGTGTTCGTTGCCGGTGGTCTGGGCTTCTTCACCCGGTCCCACGACTTCCTTTTGGGCCCCGAGATCGACATACTGGTCGGCATAGCCAAAGATGTTGCCGTTCAGGTGGGTCAGGCCGGTGTTGCGCTCGAAGATATCCTTCAACTGGCCGTTGGCGACTTCCTCGCCGAACTGCTGCCCGGCCAGACGGTAGAGGTAGTAGAAGCGATCGCCGTCCATCAGCGACTCGATCTGGGTGACGAAGACCTTGTCGAAGGTCTCGCCAAGCAGGCCGCCCGGTTGATGGATCTCGGCCAGACCGCCAAGCCATGTGTCGATGTTGTTAAAGCCCATCGTGCCCAGGCCGCCAACGCCCTCGTCACCCGAGAGGAAGGCAATGGCCTGCGAAACGAAGGAGGCGACGCCCCCAGTCCAACCCAAGACTGCGCCGAGCGCCTCAGCGGCGGCGTTGTCGGCGTAGGCATTGCCAGCAAGGTCAAATACAGCCTGAGCCTTGTCCATGCTGCCGTCAAACGCGTAAGCCGCGATGAAGTTCACGAGCGAACTGGGGTGCTGCATGTTCTGGCCGAAATCGTTCCAGCTGGTGTAGCGGTCGAGGCCGATCGCTGCACGGAAGTCATTGAACGTCGGAATACCGACGTCACGACCACGGGCAATGTTGATCGCGGCAAGGTCAAGCGGTTGGCCGAGCAGACCCTGGTTCAGCGCCGGGGTCACAAACTCGTCGACTTCGTTCTGTTGCTGGTGGGTCATGCCAAGGATGATGGCACCTGGGCCCGTCGCGCCGAACAACTCGGGATTGAGGAAGGCGTCATGCAGCGCATAACCCATGATCTTGCCAGTCAGACCATGCGTCGGATCGATGGTGTCGATCGTTTCGCGCAGGGTCGAATGGCCGAAACGGAACGCGACCTGCGAGTATTCGAGCGTCGTATCGGGCTGTTTGTCGGGCGAGTAGCCGACAAATTCCTGGATGTTCGGCGACACGTTGCGGGCATATTGGTCGACCGCAGCGTGCTGGTACTCCATCTCGACGATCAGCTTGGCACCCTGGAAGACCTTTTCCTCGTTCCAGGCAATCGCGCCACCGACGCCATAGGTGAAGTCGCCGGCGGCGTTCGTCGTACCGGTGTCAACTTGGAATTCGTGCAGCCGGGCATGACCATCATCCGGGTTGGAGACGTCCTGACGGTGCAGCGCATCGATCAGGTTCTGGACCTGGAAATTATGCTCTTCGTGGAAGACGTGGTGGATCGAGGTCAGGCCGAAGTTCTCGTTCGCGCGGCCATCACCTGCGATGTAGTGGTCGCCGACAGAGGCCATCAGGATGTCGCCGACAGCGGAGTGGACCAGATCGCTGATCGGCCCGGCAAAGGCATGATTCTGCATGATGCCGAAGTTGGAAAAATCGACCCAGGGGTACAATGCGCTCGCACCGGTCAGCGGGCCGGACGTGCCCGGCAGCCCCGTCAGCGTCAGAACATCATTGACCATCGCGAGGGTCACCCCGGGGCCATAAATCGCCAGGTCGTCATTCAGGGTGGCAATAGCGTCTGTGACTTTGCCGGTTTCGAGCGTCGATTCACCGTTGGCGGTCAGCAAATGCGTGGTGTCAAAGCGCGGATTCATGTCGAGCAGCAACGCCTCACCGCTGGCGCCAGTAACAACGTGGCCTCCAGCGTCGCGATTGCGCAGATTGCCGATGTCTTCCCAGGTGATCGCGTCCCGACCGGTTGCTGCGATATGATCGCGCAATTCGTTCAGGGTCGGCAACGTCTCATTCGTCAGTGTGCCGTCCGCTTTCGCCCACTGTGTTGCCAGCGTGTGCCCGTCAAACAAGTTCATCCCGGCGTGATAGGTGCTGCCATCGGTCGACACCCATTCGCGCAGCAGTTCCGTGCGCTGGACGTCCGAACCGTAGGTCTGGCTCTGATCGATGAAGGGCGAGACATGGTTGACGTACTGGCTGCTGCCATCGGCATCGACGGTCTGCACTGTCGCACGATTGATCGTGATCGAAGTGACCGGCTGACCGTCCGACCCAATCATGCCATATAGCGGATCGTCGACCGCCAAAGCGATCTTGATGGTGATGTTCTTGCCCGCACTGTCCAGCTGGCCCTTGTCGATGAAGTCGAGGCCGTGGTCGAAGAACTGTCCGAACAGCACGAAGAAGCCGTTCGAAGGCGAAACGCCCGGGTTGAGGCCGCCGATGAAATGGTCGTCCTGTCCCGCCGAGCCCTCCAGCCGGGCTTGGGTGTCAACCTGACCTTCGCCACCGTTTGCGACGGTTTCCAGCACGCCCCAGTCCAGAACCACCGCTTCGCCGGTCGTCGGGCTGTAGTAGATCTCGTTCATTGTATGGTTGGCGGCATCCGGGTTCACAATCGTCCCGCCGACGCCATCATCCATGGTCTGGTGGTTCGCCCAGGAATCATAGGTGACACCCGCCGTCGTGGTGGTCAGGCTGATCATGCGCGGCGTGTAGTCGACCACATTCTTGATGTTGATCGCCGTGCCGTCCGTCGCGGTCGTGTCCCCTTCGGCACCGCCACCAAGCGCGCCCTGAACGGTATAGTCCTGATGGTCGAGGGCGTAGGCGGTCGTGAAGCTGTGATACTGTCCGTCAAGTTCGCCGCCGGAGATGGTCACCGGGCCGGTGACCGGGTCGCTTGTACTCGCGATGCCTGCAGCACCGACATGCTCGCCAGCCGCATCCCTGAACATCAAGTCTGTTTGCGTCGTGGTGGTTGTTGTGGTCTGCGAAAGACTGGCAAAGATGTGATGTCCGTCGACGATCTGCGTGGCTGTATCGACCGTGGTATTGGTCCGGTCCCACGTATTGATGGTGTAGTCGAACAGACCATTATTATAGGTGTTCACGGTCACCAGCCCGTCGGTGAAATACATCACCATGTCCATCGTGATCGGAGCACCCGTAAGATCGGCATCCGTCGGGCGGGCAGATGGCGTGCCTGCCTCGGTGGCCTGCTGAAGGTAATGCGTGTAATCTGCCGCGATCATGCGCGGGAAAATCTGCCCGGTGTCGCCGTAATGCGCGAGCAAGGGCGCCAGGTTGTTCCAGTAGCCGCTGACGTCGCGCGTCCCGGCAAGGTCCGTGAAACTCTGATAGGACTGTCCCCATTTTGCAAGGTTCGCGGCCGCGCTGTGCTGGTCGGCATAGGCAACGCCGGCAAAATTGTAGACCGTTCCCGTGCCGTCCCATGCGACGATGATGTTGCCGGTGGCGTCGAACAGCGGAACAAAGTTCACCTGGTCAATCAGGAACTGGATGTCCGTCGAGTTGATTACGAACGGCTTGAGCGAAGACGTTATTTCTGGCATTTCTGAACTCCCACAAAAATAGACCATTCAAGATCGTTTTGGTTTAGAATGAATGACGCGAGCAACTTTGCCCCCTGCTCCCAAAAGTGCGCATGATGCGACACCTCCTGTTGTCAGGGATGAGGAAACAGCGCCTGTGCTGGCGGAACATTGCGGAATTCTTACAGGATTGAAATCTTTGCCGACTTTTTGCCGCAATCTGGAAGAAAATTGTTGCTTAACAATTGGTTAAGCTCCAGCCAGTTTGCGGCAAAATCTTGTCATCAATTTGGCGAATTTTCTCAATCTCGAGATAGATCTTGGGAAGATGATCTATCGTTTCTTGGGTCGAAACAGTTGAAATTGGAATCATTCTTCCTTGAGTTGTAATTCATAATATCACTAACGCATAGATTGTCTTATCCGAATCGCTCTTCACTTAAAAACTCCCTGAACACATGATCAAAACCCCACGTATTCGTTGAGAAACGCTTCGGTCAGACTCCGGGATTCGACCGAGTAGATTACGTCTTTCCGGCCAACCACCCCTTGATGGTTTTTTCGGAATCGCAAACCGAACGACGCGCGCGACGCCGCGCCACATGCCAGGATTTGGGCAATGGAGGTGTCACGTTTTGGCTTCCCGTCTCCGTTTCACCGAAGAAGAAGCCCAAATTAGATAGAAGAATTGGTGGCGAGGGGGGCCAACCAACTAGCGTCTCAAGCAATGCAAGGCAGTCTCATATTATCCTGTTTTTCTTGATATAAGGTTCGGTTCCCTGTATCAAGTAATCTCAGGTAGTTTCAGGTAATCCCACCGATATTGGTGGGAAAATCGGTGGGGTCGCATCCTATGGGCAAACTGACGGACCGCAGCGCAAAAGGCCGATTGGCTGAGGGTGTTGATTTTCACGCAGAACTGACCCGGGTTTTCCATCGAGAACTGACCCGCCT
>JBDTQR010000109.1:0-14864 GCA_039932095.1 bacterium
CGACTACGGGGAGAAGTGGACCAACTGCTCCTACGACCTGCTGGACTTCACCAAATCCGCCAAGGTCATCGTCAGCCTCGACAACTCGGTTGCGGGCACAAGAGGGGCCGCAGGCGACAGCTATGTCAACATCGAAAACCTGACCGGCTCGCGGTTTGGCTCGGACAAGCTTTATGGCGACAGCGGCAACAATCAGCTTTCGGGCCTCGGCGGTGCGGATCTTCTGACGGGCGGAGCGGGTGGCGACACATTGATCGGTGGCGATGGGGTCGATGTTCTGATCGGTGGTGCCGGCAATGACGTCTTCGTCTTCAACGCGGTCAGCGAGGCGGGCGATACCATCAGGGACTATGCCAAAGCCGTCGGCAACCATGATCTGATCCTGATCGATGCAGCGGCATTCGGCGGCGGGCTGGCCGCGGGGTCGGTTTCCAACGCGCAGTTTCAGTCCGGCTCCGATCATGTCGCGTTGACCGGCACTGTGCGCTTTCTGTTCGACACCTCTGACACCAGCCTGTGGTTCGACGCCAACGGCAGCGGCAAGGGCGGGTTGGTGATGCTGGCCGATCTGCAAGCCGGGGCCACGCTGGCGGCGGGTGACCTGTTCCTGATCTGACCGATTGGGCCGTCTCTCAGGGGCGGATATTTTCATGGTCCACAATCAACCGAGGACAAGAAGTCCAAAGTGCAAACGGCGGGTTGATTGCCGAAAGCCAAGCATCTGAGTCTGAACGTCTTTGTCAAGCGCCCGGCTCTGGAAAGCAATTCGTCCCGGACTCGACTCTCCGGGACGACCGTGGTGATCTGTCGACAAATCGAAAGGACAGACGATGACAAAGCGCCCCTTGGGCAAGTCAGGGATTGCGATTGAACCCCTGATGCTCGGCTCCAACGTGTTCGGCTGGACGGCGGATGAGGCGGCCTCCTTCGCCGTTATGGACGCCTTCGTCGCCGAAGGTTTCACCGCCATCGACACCGCCGACGCCTACTCCCGCTGGGTGCCCGGCAACGACAGCGAAAGCGAACGCATCATCGGCCGCTGGATGAAAGCCCGCGGCAACCGGGACCGGGTGATCATCGCCACCAAGGTCGGCTCCGACATGGGCCAAGGCAGGCGCGACCTCAGGGCATCGTGGATCATGACAGCGGTGGAAGATTCCCTGCGCCGCTTGCAGACCGACGTGATCGACCTCTACCAGACCCACTGGCCCGATCCCGCGACGCCGGAAGAGGAAACCCTGACGGCCTATGATGCGTTGATCAAGGCCGGCAAGGTCCGTGCCATCGGCTGCTCCAACTATGACGTGAACCTGCTGTCGAACGCCCTGAAGCTGGCAGCCACCAAGGACCTGCCGCGCTATCAGACGCTGCAGAACGAATACAACCTTTACAGCCGCCGCAGCTATGAAGGCCCGGTGCAGGACATGGTGCTGGCCGAGGGAATGTCCGCTATCACCTATTACGGACTGGCGTCGGGGTTTCTGACCGGCAAATACCGTAGCGCCGCTGATTTCGGGCAAAGTCAGCGCGGCGGCGGCATGGCCAAATACCTCGACAAACGCGGTCTGGCAATATTGGCGGCGATGGATGCCGTTGCCGCGCGGACCGGGGCCAGTCTGGCGGAAATCGCTTTGGCCTGGATCGTCGCGCAACCCGGTATCGCCGCCCCGATTGCCTCGGCCACTTCGGTCCGCCAATTGGAAAGTCTGGCCAAGGGCGCCCGAATGCAGCTGTCAGCCGAGGACCTCGCCGCCCTGACCCAGGCTGGCGTTTAGCTTTTCGGCGGCAAACCTGCCTTGGCCCGGAACTTTTCGGCCCGTTGTGCGTTTGCTTTCAGCAGACCGTCGAAAGGACTCCCAAAATGACAGACGTCCAGACCCAAGCCCGGCTTGATGCGCTGGGGCGTAGCCTTGCCCTTGCCCAGGACCGTTTGAAAGAACGTGCCGCTATCAGTGACGACCACGTCAAAACGGCCAGAGATTTGCAAATTCAGTACGATACGCTGCGTCGTCAGGTCGAGCGTCAGGAGTTGGCGACGGAGTCAGAGGGCCATCACGTCAGCGCCTTGGAACATGCCATTCGCATGTGGATCGACCGGCTGACCGATAAGGCCGTGTAAGGGGCCCGGGTGCGAATCCCGGCCTGACCCGGAAAATTGACTTTCCAGAGAAAGCCCCGCTCGCCGGGGCTTTTGCCTGTGCAGTGCCGCGACATCGCCGGCCTTTCCTAAGCCTTTAACGAATAACTTCAGCGCATTTCGCCGCAAAGCGCGAAACCTGCGGGGCACAGGAGTGCGCGAAATACATTGTTAAATCTCAGCCTGTATCCCGGAGCCATGGCCCGGTCTGCCCGGGAATGACCTGCGCGAAACCAAAGTGAACTTCTTTGAGAGAGACGCTGATGCCGCATGACTGGAAGCAATTTGAACAACCGGACCGGATGACGGTGCAACCCGGTGACGGCTTGATGACATTCTTGCAGGCCCATGTGGCAACCTCCGTCCGGATCTCTTTGCGCCATCAGAAACGAACGGATTCGCAGGTTCTGCAGACCCTGCTGACCGCGGACCGGGCGTGGCGGTTCAGGGGGTTGGACTTCGATGTCAGCAACTTGTCGGCACGTCTGCGGCAGGATTTTGCCCTGCTTGGACTGAATGCAGAAACGACAGGTTGGAGCGGATTGAAATGACGTTGAAAGTATTGGCCATCGACGATTCCCGGACCATCCGAGAGCTTTTGCGTGCCGCGATGGAGGGGGCTGGATTCGAATTCGCCTCGGCCTGTGACGGTGTCGAGGGGGTCGCGCGCTATGGCGAGGTCCTGCCAGATGTCGTGATCACCGATATCAACATGCCGAACATGGACGGCTATGGCGTGATCGAGGCGATTCGCGGCGGCAACGTCGAAAGCAGCGTGCCCATTCTGGTTCTGACCACCGAAAGCGGTGACAAGCTGAAGGCGCGGGCGCGGGCCGCCGGGGCCACCGGCTGGATCGTCAAACCGTTTGACGATGTGGCGCTGATTTCCGTCGTGCGGCGCGTGACGGGGGTGCAGGCCTGACATGTCAAACTCCATCCTCGACACGTTCTTTGAAGAAACCGAAGAGTTGCTGGAAGCTCTGGCCGAGGGCTTGGCCGCGATGCAAGGCGGCGACCAGGAGGCCGAGACCGTCAATTCGGTGTTCCGTGCGGTCCATTCGATCAAGGGCGGTGCCGGGGCGTTCAAACTGACCGAACTTGTCGGTTTCGCCCATCATTTTGAAACCGTTCTGGATGCAGTGCGGTCGGGTACGCTGGACCTGACGCCGGCGATCATGCACACGCTGACCCGGTCGGCCGATTTTCTGGTCAATCTGGTGGAGGCCGCGCGCAACGGTGCCACCATCGACGAAGATGTGACCGCAGGCTTTCTGGCCGCGCTGCAGGTCTGTTTCGGAGATGAGGCAATTGAAGCGGTCGATGCCTGGGACAATTTCGAATTTGCCGCCCTGCCGCTCGACTTCGGGGCGCCGGCTGAAGAAGTGACCGAGCGCGATCAGACCCGGATCGGGTTCCAGATCGCTTTTCGCCCGCATGCCGCCCTTTACGCCAACGGCCACGAACCCGCGCTGCTGTTCGCGGCCTTGGCTGAACTGGGCCCCCTGACCACGCGGCTGAACCTCGACTTGCTGCCCGATTGGGACGCGTTCGATCCGACGGTGCCTTGTCTGGCGTGGGAGTTGGACCTGCGCTCGGAATAAGCGAAACAGTTGTTCTGGAGGTGTTCGAATTCGTGCAGGGCCTGTGCGATTTGGCGTTCACGCCGCTGCTGGCGGACGTTGACGTTGCCGTATCCGGGGGGGACGACGGCAACGATAGTGGCGCGCCGGAGCGTGAAGATCCCCAACTCTTGGCCGGGTCCGAAACAGCGGTTGCAGCACCTGTCGCGGCTGGATCCGCCATGCCACAGGATGCAAAGGTTGCCGACGGCAAAGCATCAGACAAGCCGGACGAGGCCGGTGCGGCAAAAGGGCCAAAGCCGACGTTGCGGGTCGATCTGGAGCGGGTCGACCGCTTGATCAATACCGTTGGCGAATTGATCATCAATCAGGCGATGATTGCCCAGAGATTCGCCGACATGACCACGGTCTCGGACGACGATCTGGTCACCCATATCGAAAACTATCGCCTGCTGGCCCGCGATATTCAGGAGGGCGTGATGGCGATCCGGGCCCAGCCGGTGAAGTCGCTCTTTCAGCGCATGTCCCGCATCGTGCGCGAAGCGGCGGACGCGACCGGCAAGACGGCCGAACTGATCACCATCGGCGAGGGTACCGAAGTTGACAAGACGGTCGTCGAACGGTTGGCAGACCCGTTGACGCATATGGTGCGGAACTCGGTCGATCATGGTCTGGAATCGCCTGAAGGCCGGATTGCGGCTGGCAAACCGGCGACAGGGGTGATCCGGTTGTCCGCCTCGCATCGTTCGGGCTCGGTCATCATCACGGTCAAGGACGATGGCGCCGGGTTGAACCGGCCGAAAATCCTCGAAATTGCCAAGCGCAAGGCACTGATCCCCGACGATGCCGAACTGACCGACACGGAAATCGACGGGCTGCTGTTCCTGCCCGGATTTTCGACGGCCTCGACGGTGTCGAACCTGTCAGGTCGCGGCGTCGGGCTGGATGTGGTGCGCAATTCGGTCGCGGCCTTGGGCGGGCGGGTTTCGATTGCCTCCAATCCCGGCCAAGGCACCGAATTTACCATAACGCTGCCGCTGACGCTGGCGGTGATGGATGGCATGGTGGTGACAGTGGCGGGTGAGACGCTGGTGGTGCCAATCACCTCGATCATCGAAACCATTCGGCCCTTGCCAAGCGACCTGCACCGAATAGGTACCGACGACATGCTGCTGTCAATCCGCGGGCGGATGATCCCGGTGATCGACGTCGCGCGCAGTCTGGGCTTTGTCCATAAATCCGATCAGAACCCGGCGCCCCTGTTGCTGTTGGTGGAATCCGAAAACCTCGGCGAATGCGCGCTGGTGGTGGATGCGGTTCAAGACCAGCGTCAGGTCGTCATCAAGAGTCTGGAAAGCAATTTCGGCACAGTCGCCGGGGTTTCGGCGGCCACCGTTCTGGGCGACGGTCGCATCGCGTTGATCCTCGATCCGGATGCGATCGCCGCCAAACGGATGGCGCCGCAGTTTCTGACCCAAAACCACAGCGCGAACCAAGGACGGACCTCTCATGCAAATGTCTGATGAAAACCTGAAATCCGACGTGGAATTCGTCACATTCTCGGCTGGTGAGCAAAGTTTCAGTCTGGAAATCACCCAGGTCCGCGAGATCAGGCGCTGGAGCGCGGTTACCGCGATTCCGCATGCGCCGGTGGAGGTGCTGGGCGTGATGAACCTGCGCGGCTCGGTGATCCCGATTTATGACCTTGCAGCGCGGTTCGGGTTGGGGGCCACCAAGGAAAACCCGCGCAATGTGATCGTGGTCGCGATGCATGGCAACCAGACGGTCGGACTGCTGGTGGAGGCGGTGTCGGAGATCTTGTCGGTGTCGCGCGACAAGATCCAGGACACGCCGGACATAAGGTCTGACATGGCCCGGCAAAGCATCACCGGCGTGATCCCGATCGAAGAGGGCATGACCCGGGTTATCGACCTTGGCGCCGTGCTGCACCCGTCGGCCAGGGTGGTTTCATGACTGCAATCGCCGCACAGCGCGCGTCCTTTGATCCAAGCACTGATCGCGCACCGCTATCGGATGCCGATTTCGCGGTCATTGCCGATCTGGCGATGCACGACTTTGGTCTGCATCTGACGACCGCGAAACGCGACCTGGTGTATTCCCGGCTGTTGAAACGGTTGAACGCCCTGGGTCTGCTGCAATTCCGCGACTATTGTGCGTTGGTTCAAGGGCCCGATGGCGCGGCAGAGCGCCAGGCGATGCTGTCGGCGCTGACCACCAATGTCACGCATTTCTTTCGTGAAGATCACCATTTTCAACTGTTGCGCGACAAGGTGCTGCCGCCGCTGATCAAGGCCGCCAGAGAGGGTGACAAGGTGCGGATCTGGTCGGCGGGCTGCTCGGCTGGGCAGGAACCCTATTCGCTGGCGTTTACGGTGCTGGCCCTGTGCCCAGAGGCCTCAAGGTTGAATATCCGGATCCTGGCGACAGATGTCGACCGTGAAATCCTCGCCCGCGCCCAAACCGCCAACTATCCCGAGGAGGAGTTGAAGGCCATCCCGATCGACCTGCGGCGGCTGATCGAAGTTCTCCCGGACGGCGGCTTTTCGATTGGCGACAAGGCCCGCGCGCTGGTCACCTTCGGGCAGTTGAACCTGATCCAGCAATGGCCGGTCAAAGGCCCGTTTGACGTCATCTTCTGTCGCAATGTGGCGATTTATTTCGACAAGGCCACGCAATCGCGGCTGTGGGGTCGTTTTGGCGCGTTGATGGCGCCGGGCGGGTATTTGTGCATCGGACATTCCGAGCGCGTTGCAGGGCCTGCCGAACCGCTGTTCCGCTCGGTCGGCGTAACAGCTTACCGGCGTTTGCTGCGCGGAGAAGTGACGCCTGGCTCCGGCACTGACGCCCTGAACCTTCCAGAAGGACCGATGAAATGAGTTTGCGCGACAGTCTGCGGATCATGGTGGTGGATGACATGTCGGTCAGCCGCGCCCTGATTGCCCAATCGCTGGAAGAGTTGAAAATCAACAAATATCTGACCGAAAACGACGCCAAGATCGCGCTTGGCAAGCTGGTGGCCAATCCGGTCCATCTGGTGTTGAGCGACATGAACATGCCGGGAATGAACGGGTTGGAGTTACTGCACGCGCTGCGCAACAACAAGACGACGCAGCGCATCGGCTTCATCCTGATCACCGGGCAACCGACCCCCGAATTGCTGCGGATCGGCCAGGAACTCGGTCTGAACAACCTGATCCGCAAACCTTTCACTACGGCCACCATGAAAGCCAGCATCGAGCGGGTGGTGGGGGCACTGTGAGCTTTCTGGATCCGGCGGGCCATATCAGTGCGGCGTTGATGCTGCGCCGCATCGAGGCCGAGCTTGGGTCATGCCGGGCCATCCTTGCCAAAGTGGAGACCGCGGTCGAAACCATGCTGCAGTCCGGCGAGGTGGCGGTAGATGACCTGCTGCATATCGTGGAGATGCAGAACATCGACCTGCTTGATCAGACCATCGCCGATCTGGTGATCTGCCTGCAGGATGTGGCGTCCTCGCCGGCCATCGGAACGGCGCAACCGCTACGCGTCGCCCATATCACCCGCCGCCTCCGTCTGGCCGATCTGCAGGACCGCCTCGCCGGTCGCACGACGCCCGCCGAACGGGGCGACGCCGTGGAATTGTTTTGACTGCCGCTGGAAGCGGGATTGCCACGCGCGCGCGTTAAGCACGCCTTAAATGACTGGCCGTAGGCTTGGGCCGAACCATCCACCACCATCACATCGACCCAAATCGTCGAAAGTAGGACCCTATGTTGAAACTCGGCTCTCTCCCGTTGAAGGTCAAATTGCCCGTCGTGATCGTCGGGGCAGGTTTGCTGATGTCGGCTTTGGTCGGCGCAACCGGATATTTCCAGCTTTACCATCTTGCCAAGCTGGACGTGGACTCGTCGATTTCCGCGCTGCTGGAAAGTCGCAAGATGGCCGTTGAAAGCTACTACGCCGAAATCGCGCGCAATGTTGAGGATATGTCCAGCAACCCGTTGACGGAGTCAGGGTTTCGACGGCTGCAACTGGGTTGGAAGTCCTTTGCGACCGATCCGCAGGCCGCGTTGATTGCCGACTACATCACCAACAATCCCAACCCGCTGGGCAAGCGGATGAACCTTGACACCGCCGCCACGCCCAACACCTACAACACGCAACACCTGCAGTTTCATCCAGCGTTCCGCAACTGGATAAGGCTGCATGACTACTACGATACGTTCCTGATTGATCTGGACGGTAACGTGATCTTTACGGTCGACAAGGAAAGCGATTTCGCCAGCAATCTGCTCACCGGACCCGATGCGAAAGGCCCATTGGCAGAGGCGTTCAATGCGGCCCGGAATGACACGTCCACCACCGTGCATTTTTCCGATCTTGCCAATTATGGCCCGTCGTCCGGGGCACCCGCGGCCTTTGCGGCCAAGGCCATTCTGGCAGAGGATGGCACGGCAATTGGCGTGTTCGCCATCCAGATGTCCGATGCAAGCCTTGAAGCGGTGGTCGATAACCCGATCGGACTTGGCGAAACTGGCGAAGTCGTGCTGGTAGGGCCGGACCGTGCGGCACGGAACGCGTCGCGGTTCGAGGGGCGCTTTGGCTTGCTCGACATTTTGCCAGACCTGCCGCAACTCGACGTCAATCCGGCGACGGACCATGTGATCATGGCGCATACCAGACTGACCTCGGGCGAGATCGGCTCGGCGTTGACGACTGAGGCCAAGATTCAAGGCGTCGATTACAATATTCTGGTCGAAATAAGCGACAAGGAAACCTATGCAAATGTGGTGTCGGCCCGCAACCTGCTCATCTTGTGGACGCTGGTTGCCATTGGCCTTCTGTCGATCATCGGCATCCTGATTTCCAAAACCATCACCCGGCCGATTGCCCGCGTCACCAGCGCCACCCGGACCATTGCTGACGGGGATCTTGCCGTTTCGATCGATGATGCGGACCGTTCTGACGAGATCGGTGACATTGCAAAATCTCTGGATGCCCTGCGCCAGAAGCTGGCCATGGCCGCCAGTGTAGATTTGGAGCGGATCCGCCAAAGTGATGCCCAAAAGCTGGTTGTCGACGAGCTGAGCATCGGCCTCAGGGGCCTGTCGGGGGGCAACCTGGCGCAGTCAATCGAGACAACGTTTTCGGAAGACTATGAAATGCTGCGTACCGATTTCAATCAGACGGTCGACCGGCTGAATGAGACGATTTCGATGGTGGTGGAGACGTCGGAAAGCATCCGGTCGCGCAGCCGTGAAATCAGCCAGTCGTCGGAAGATCTGTCGAACCGGACCGAGAATCAGGCCGCCACTCTCGAGGAGACCGCTGCCGCGCTTGATGAACTGACGACCAGTATTCGATCGGCGGCAAGCAGTGCGAAAGAGGTGGAAGGTATTGTTCAGTCGGCGCGCAGCGAGGCCGAGCAAAGTGGCATCGTCGTCCAGGGTGCAGTCGCCGCGATGACAGAAATCGAAAAGTCCTCGGATCAGATTTCGCAAATCATCGGCGTCATCGATGACATCGCGTTTCAGACCAATCTGCTGGCGCTGAATGCCGGTGTCGAAGCAGCGCGGGCGGGCGATGCCGGCAAGGGCTTTGCCGTCGTCGCGTCAGAGGTCCGTGCCCTGGCGCAACGGTCCTCGGCTGCGGCCAGGGAGATCAAATTGCTGATCAGCGCTTCGACCCAGCATGTCGACCGCGGCGTCGAGCAGGTTGGCCGCGCCGGACAGGCGCTGGAGAAAATCGTCGGCCGGGTGGGCCATATCTCGACCTTGGTGTCCAACATTGCCAGTGCTGCAGCGGAACAGTCGACAGGCCTCGCCGAGATCAACCTGGGGGTGACCCAGCTGGATCAGGTGACCCAGCAGAACGCCGCCATGGTCGAACAGTCAACCGCTGCCAGCCAGTCCCTGAATCAGGAAGCGGCGGGGCTTTCCGAACTGGTGTCGCAATTCCGCATTCGCAAAGTCTTGGCACAAGGCGGCCATGTGCAAGAGGTTTCGTTCACCCAACCCAGCATATTGCGTGTCGAACCGCCAGCCCCAGCCCCGACGGTCGTTGCCCATCATGCATCCGATCTGCACTCCGATGCGCCAACCTTTGTGGCAACTGCGACCGGCGGTGCCACATGGCAGGACTTTTGAGAGCGTTGGTCAGAACGACCTTGCGCTCGCATTGCAGTGCTTTCGGCGCAGGGCCGGGACGGACAGCTGAAGGCCAGTTCAGACAGGATCGGGTGTACGGGATGCCATGGAACAAGGGATTGCCATCGTGACCACGGGAGAGCGACGTGCCTGACATCAAAGTCCTGGTTGCCGGGGCCAATCCAGTGATGCGGATGCGTCTGGTCAAGGCGATCCGATCGAACGCCGGGTTGCGGTTCATCGGCGAAGCGAGCGATCTGCCGGAAA
The DNA here is from genome assembly GCA_039932095.1 of bacterium. Classification (GTDB taxonomy): domain Bacteria; phylum Pseudomonadota; class Alphaproteobacteria; order Rhodobacterales; family Rhodobacteraceae; genus Stagnihabitans. The sequence continues at coordinate 10,131 of JBDTQR010000109.1, forward strand.
CCTACACGCGGGCCGAGGCGCTGGAACCTGACGTGGTGCTGATTGCGCGTGAACTGACGCTGCCGGGCGAATTCACGCTGATGAAAGCGCTGTTTCGCGCCCTCAACAGCCATTGGATCACCATCGACCACCGCTCCACCGGCGTTGCAAATGCCGGACGTCCGAATGCCGGCAACGACGGTGCCCTGCCCGCAATCGACACGGCGCTGCCGCCGGACGAAATCTGCCGCCAGATCATCGCCGCCGGCCGACTGGAGCCAAGGCAGATCGTGCCGGGCAACAGGGTACCGCTGCCCGTCGCAGCGCTGCAGCCGGGCAAGATCATCCTGATCGGGTCCTCGACGGGGGGGGTTGACGCGCTTTTGGCGGTGCTGTCCGCCCTGCCGGCTGACTGCCCGCCCGTCGCGCTGGTGCAACACACCGGGCAAAGCTTTTCGGAAAGTCTGATCCGGCTTCTCGACCGGCGCTGCGCGGTCAACGTCGTGGCCGCCCGGGACGGGATGGACATACACCCGGGTCTGGTCTGTGCGGCTGCCGGATCGCCGGGGCATCTGCGGCTGAAACCCGGCCGGCCGCTGCGGGCCTCCTTGGAGGCGGGGCCACTGATCAGCGGCCATATGCCATCGGTGGATGCGCTGTTCCGCTCTGCCGTGCCTTTCGCCTCGCAGGTCGTTGCGGTCTTGCTGACGGGTATGGGGCGTGACGGTGCAGAAGGCTTGCTGGACTTGCGCCGTGCCGGTGCCGTCACGATCGGCCAGGACCAGGCGACCAGTGTGGTTTACGGCATGCCGCGCGCCGCGTGGGAACTGGGGGCCGTGCAACATCAGGTCGGGCTTGGCGAAATTGCCGCAACGGTGCTGCGCGCCTGCGCTGTCAAATCCGAGGAACGGCGGGTGATTTCGTGACAGTGGTGGATGACGGCAAACTGACTTACGTGGTGCAAGGCACCTATTATGTGTCCGGTCACCCGCAATGTTCGTTTTCGACGGTTCTGGGTTCGTGCATTTCGGTCTGTCTGCATGACCCGGTGGCGGCCGTCGGCGGGATGAACCATTTTCTGCTGGCCGCCGGGCGGGGTGAGGATTCGGGGCATATAAGGTTTGGCGTCAACGCCATGGAAAAGCTGATCAATGAGCTGTTGAAGGCTGGGGCGAGCCGGCCCCGGCTGCAGGCCAAGGTCTTTGGCGGCGCCAGAATGTCAGCTAAGCTGGCCGATATTGGCAGGTCCAACGCGGCCTTCGCCACCTCATTTCTGGAGGATGAGGGAACTCCGGTCATCTCGAAGAGCATTGGCGGCAGTGATGCCCGGCGGGTGATCTTCTGGCCGTCGACCAGTCAAGCCAGGATGTTGCTGGTCCCGTCCGATTCGGTCGAGTTGAACGAACAGCCGCCGCCGAAAGCCGTGGAACATGTCGGGGCGATCGACATGTTCTGACCGTGCGGCACGTGTCCATGCGTCCTACCGACACGGGAACCGTCGGGCCGGGTTTGCCGGCCGCCTGATGCGCCCTTGACGCCCCCGAGCCTAACTGGGTTTGGTCAGCCTGAGACTGCGGATCTGGAAGGCGGCGAAGGTCAAGTCAGTGTCCCCGGATGGCTCTTCCAGCAAATTCACCTGTCCCGCGACAGCCCAACCCGCGGGCAGCGTGATCCGGGGCTGGCTGCGGCCGCCGGACGGTTCGTACAGACGCAGGATCAGTCCCGTGCCCGCCTCATCCGGCTTCAATGCCGACAGAGCCAAGGGTCGCCCTTCAACCGCAACCGCCTGCCAGGTCTGGTCCCGGGCAACCTTGGTCGGCGCTACAAGCAGTGGCTGGTTCAGATCCTCTGCTTCTGCCAGCACGCCGCCCTCAAACCAGTCGCCATGATGCGGCAACAGCGCATAGCTGAAGCTTTGCTTGCCCTCGTCCGCCAACAGGTCCGGGAACACGGGTGATCGCAGCAAGCTGAGCCCCATCACATTGCCCGCTACGTCATGGCCATATTTGCCGTCATTCAGCAGGGCAACGCCAAAACCGGCTTCGGACAGGTCGGCGAAGCGGTGGCCCGCCACCTCATATTTCACGGCGTCCCACGGCGTATTGCGATGGGTCGGGCGGCGGATCACACCGCAGGCGCATTCAAAGGTGGCGTGATCGGCGTGGATCGCCAACGGCGTGCGGGATTTCAACAGGATGCGGCGGTCGTGCCAGTCAAGGTCGGTCTTGAACTCCACTCGCGGCGAGTTGGCCCACAGCCGGATGGTCTGGCTGATCGTGCTGGCGCCAAACCGGCGTTCGATCCGGACGGCAACACGGTGCGGACCAGTTTCCACCACCTTGGCCGACCCGATAGCCAGCAGTTCCTGACCGCCGGCCTCATAGTCCTCTTCGATATCCCAGGCGTCGAAATAGCGCGGCTTGTCGACAAAGGCCCAGATCTGGTTGCCGCGCCCGGCAAGGCATTCGCGCCCGGCACGCTTGTCCCACAGGCTCGCCAAGGTGCCATCGGCGTTCAGGCGGACTTTCACAAAGTCATTCTCCAGCCGCAGCGGCGAGACCGACAGACCGGCCGACACCGGCAGCGAGGCGGCCTTGATCGCCAGCACCGAAAGACCGCCCACCATGGCCGGGGCGGCGAGGACCTGCCCGCCGTCCACGACTTGCCCGCCCGGCAGTGGTTCCGGCGAAAATAGCCGCAACGGGCGCGGCGACAGATCGGAGTTGACGACGACGATGCCGGCAGCATCGCCCCCGGCAAACCCCGCCGCCAGTGCCGCCGTCGCCTCGGCCTGGCGCGCCCGACCGGTGGCGACGACAGAGGCTAGTTCGGCCTCGGCCACCTCATAGACTTCGCGGATCGACGAGCCGGGCAGGATGTCGTGGAACTCATTGCGCAACAGCACATGCCAGTCGGTTTCCAGCGAAGCCGGCATTGCCGCCCCGCGCATCGCGGCCATCGAGGACAGAACCTCTGCCGTGACAAGAGCCCGCTCGGCGCGGCGGTGCAGGTATTTCGTCCGACTCTGGGTGGTCAGCGTGCCCCGGTGGTATTCCAGATAAATCTCCCCCACCCATTTCGGCAGCGGACCGGTCACCCGACCAGGAATCTTCGCGAACCAGTCAGACACGCTGACATGTTCGATCTTTGGCACCACCGGGAAATCCTGCATCTGCCGCAGCCGCAGCACATAGTCCTCGGTCGGCCCGCCACCGCCATCACCATGGCCATAGCAAAGCAGGCTTTCGGGCAGCAGCTCCTTGTCCTGATAATTCCCCCAGGTCCCCAAAGTCGCCCTTGGCCCCATTTCAGCATTGTAGCCATCGGCGGGGTTTTCAAAGGTGTGCATGATCACCTCGGAGCCATCCAGCCCCTGCCAGTTGAACAGATCATGCGGCAGCTTGTTCTTTTCGGACCAGTTGGTCTTGATGGTGAAGATTGCCGTCATGCCGACGCTGCGCAACAATTGCGGCAGGACGGGTGAAAAGCCGAAGACATCGGGCAGCCACAAGACCGTGCTGCGCTTGCCGAACTGCCGGTCGAAATAGCGGATGCCATAAAGCAACTGGCGGATCAGGCTTTCGCCGCTGGGCATGTTGGTGTCCGGCTCCACCCACATCGCCCCGATCGGCTCCCACTGACCGTCCTTGGCTTTTTCGGTAATGGCAGCCAATAGCGCCGGGTCATCCTGCCCAACAAAATCGTAAAGTTGCGCAGTGGAATGGTTGAACTGGAACTCCGGAAACTGGTCCATCAGCTGCAACACGGTGTGAAAGGTCCGCACTCCCTTGCGCCTTGTCTCCACCATCGGCCACAGCCAGGCGAGGTCGATATGGGCGTGGCCGGTCGCCACGATCGAACCTTCCTGCGGAAAACGCCCCTGCAGCGCCCGCAACCCCAGCCGCAGATGATCGCGCGCCGCCACGACCGAAGCCCGCGTGGTGTCCGACAGCGGTGCCATCCCGCCTGCCAGCTGCGGCAACACCCAGATCGACTGGGTCTCCTTGGTCGCCATGATGCGGCGCAGATAGGCTTGGGTCTCGGTCGGCCAGTCGAGCAGGTGAAACGCCGCTTCGGCAAGGTCCATCACCGGCTTGCAGGCAGCATGTGGTTCGGAATGCGTCGGGTGTTTGCGGTTGGGGAAGTAATTCGGCACCGGCCAGGGTTCGACCTCATGGCCCCCCAAAGCCCGGACCATTTCGACGACCTGGCGCAGCATCCGGATGAGATCCTCCAGATCAGCCTCCAGCCAGACCAGTTCGGTGCGCCCGACCGCCGCGTCATGATTTGGCACGCCCTGGGGCAGCCGCGCCACGCAGTCCGCTTCAATCCGGAACCGCCGTTCGCGCGGCAGAAAGTCCATGTGCGGCGGGTTCAACCCGAATGTCGCAACCCCCTCGCCCATCAACCGCACCAGCCCCTCACCACCCAACCACAGATGCAGCCGGGTTTCGCCCAGAGGCCAATGTGCCGGCACGTCAACTTCGGGATGGCAAAAGGCCAGCGGCACGCCCTGATCCTGCCAGCGATGCCCTTGGGCGACGGCGACACCGTCCAGCGTCCAACTGGTCAGCGGCACCGTCTCCCGCGTTACCCAACGCTCCAATTCCTCCAGCCGTTTGGTCATCCGGCGCAGGCGCATTTCAAGGGGCAGGTTACTGGGCATCAAGGTCCTCCGCGTCGTTTTGTGGCGGAGAATGCTGCGGGTCGGGACACAAGTCCACCCCGCCCCCCTCATCTGTCCATAAATATCCC
>JBDTQR010000110.1:0-14674 GCA_039932095.1 bacterium
GCCGCCAAATGGGGCCTCGGCGGTGGCCAGCAGGGTCTCGTTGATGCCGACCATTGTCTGGGGAATGACTGGCGAGAATCAGGCCTATACCGATGTTGACCCCGTGGCTGTGGCGGATCTGAAATGAACCTTTTGTCCCATCCCCTGCCACCTGGAACCGCCATCGGCTACTGGCAGATCGGCGAGACCGCCGAAGCGCGCTTTGACGTGCCGGATCAACCGATGCAGGGCGCGATGGACCCGTTCTTCTTCCTGACCAAGGAGAAGAACTTCATCCCGCACGAATACCCTTGCCGCACCATTTTCGCTGCCGACCATCGCGGCAAACGGCCCGCCATGGACGGAACCTTCACCGCGAACCGCAACTGGCTGCCGTTCGGCTCGCCGCGTCTGGACCTGTCCGGCTTCTGGTTCCGCCCGACTCATATCGCGACCTGGGCCGCCACCGTGATTCGCACCGAAACCGCAGGGCCGGTCCGGCTGGCGCTGCGCACCTGCGGCGGGGCCGTCCTGCTGGTCAACGGCGCCGAAGTGGGCTGGATGGCACCCTACAAGCGCAATGCCGAGACGATTCAGACCTTCGATGTCAACCTGACCAGGGGTGACAACGACATCCGGGTGTTCTTCGATGATCTCGCCGAACGCGACGCCCGCTATTACATCCAGCTCGACTATGTCTCCGGCCCCGCGGCCGAGGCTGGCATAGCCGCGCCTGCGATTGCCCGCGCCGTTGAAACCGCCCTTGCGACCATGCATTTCGACGCGCCGTCCTACAGCGGCGGCACCGTCGCCCTGACCCTGCCGCAACCTCTGCCGGAAACGGTGGATGTGGCGGTCAAGGTCGAGGGTGATTTCATGTCGCATCAGGAACAGGGGCTGCAAAGCCTCCTGCCCGCCGGGGCGACCCGGCTGGAGATTGCGGAAGTCGCCGCCCTCCCCGGCGACTTCCGCCATTTCATCCTGACCCTGACCGCCAAGGGCTTTACTGCCTCCCGCACCTTTGGCGTCGAGGTCTGCGATACTGTTCCGCAAGGCGACGCGCCCAAGGCGCTGCCCGACCGGATCAGTGAAGCCCTGGAATGGGTTGCGGAAAGGGCCGAGCCGGACACCGTTGCAGCGTTGGCCCGGCTCGCACTGGGCCGCGGAGGTGACCGAACCGAGGCGATGATCGACGCCACTCTGGCCGCCATCGAGGATTGCTGGGACTGCGCCGATTTCGCCCTGGTGCCGCTGCTGTGGTCGCGCATCAGGTATGGTGCGTTGCTGTCCGACCGACTGTTGGCCCGCATCGACGCCGCCATCCTTGGCTACCGATACTGGATGGACGAGCGCGGCAATGACGTTCAGTGGTATTTCTCGGAAAACCACGCGCTGCTGTTTCACACCTCTGCCTATCTCGCCGGAAACCTGCTGCCCAAGGGCCGCTTCCTGCGGTCAGGCCGCAATGGCATGGACCAGTCCGCAACCGGCAAGCAGCGGGTGCTGGCCTGGCTTGACCATTTCGAGGCCTGGGAGATGGCCGAGTTCAACTCTGCCCCTTATTTCCCGATCGACCTCAAGGGCCTGACTGCCCTTGCCGCTCTCGCCCCCGATGCCGACGTCCGCACCCGCGCCGCCAAGGGCATCACCCGGCTCCTGGAACTCGTCGCCAATTCCGCTCATCATGGCATCCTGACCGCCGCGCAGGGCCGCAGCTACGAACACACACTGCGGGCGGGCCGCACCCTGGAACTGTCGGCGATCACCCGCATGCTGTGGGGCAGTGGAAATTTTGGCGCCCACTTTCACACCCTGCCGGGCCTGGCGCTGTGCCTGCGCGATGAAGGGCTGGACCCGATGGCCAGCCTTGCCGCCCGTGCCAGCCTGTCCGCAGGCGAACAGGAATGGCGCTTTGCGCAAGGCGAGGGCAGTTTTGCCGCCCTTTACCACGCCAAGACCCCCGATTGGGCGCTGGGCTCGACAGCACATTACCGCTGGTTCGACTGGGGCTATCAGGAAACCCTGATCCATGGCCGGATCGGCCGCAATCCCGATGCCCAGACCTGGATCAACCACCCCGGCGAGGTGATCCATTCCGGCTATGGCCGCCCGTCCTATTGGGGCGGTTCGGCGTCGGTGCCGCGCTGCCAGCAGTATCGCGGCCTGGCTTTGGTCTGGTTCGACGGCCAGCCGGAACAGCCGGATTTCACCCATGCGTGGTTCCCCAAAGCCAGCTTCGACGAGACCCTGTTGCAGGGCGACACCGCCGCTGCCCGTTCCGGCCAAGGTGCCTTCCTGCTGCGCGCCTCGGCCCCGCTCGACATGGTGACCGAAGGCCCGACAACCGGCTGCGAGTTGCGACTGGCGGGGCGAAAGGGCTGGTGGCTGCTGCGGATGGGGCAGGCCGGCACTGTCGCGGACTTCACGGCGAAGTTCTGCAAGCTGACCGTGCAAGGCACGGGTCCGAAAGCGGATTTGACTATCGAAGACCCGGAATATGGCCCGGTCTTCTTCGGTGCCGATGGCAGCGTCCGGGCCGAAGGCCGCGCACTGATCCCGGCAGATTATACAGTGAAAGGCCAGCGCCAAGACTGGCCGCCAAGCAAGAAAATGCCCGCGATGACCTGACTTCCGGCCCCCGGTGACGCAGTCGGGGCCAACCAACCAGAGGAGGAAAACCAATGAAAAGAACATTTCTGACGGCTCTTGGCCTCAGCTTCGGCCTGATGGCCACCACCGCAATCGCGGGCGATGTCCGCATCATGTGGTATTCGGACGGTGTCGAAGGCGACGTAATTCAGGACCTCTTGAATCGCTTCATGGCCGACCATCCCGACATCCACGTCACGCTGGACAATGTCGCCTACAAGGTGGTGCAAGAACAGCTGCAGGTCCAGCTGGAGGCGGGCGAGGGCCCCGACATCGCCCGGGTCACCAACCTCAAGGCGCTGGCCAAACACTGGCTCGACCTGACGCCCTACCTGACCGACCCCGACTACTGGCGCACCAATTTCGGGGCGCAGGCCGACTGGATGCGTGAAGATGGCAGCACTGCCATCACCGGCTTCATGACCCAGCTCACCCTGACCGGCGGCTTTGCCAACAAGACGCTGTTTGAACAGGCCGGGGTGCCGCTGCCCGACGACAAGGCGACCTGGGATGACTGGGTCGATGCGGCGTCGAAGGTTCAGGCCAGCCAGCAGACCGCCGCCGCCTTCGCCATCGACCGCTCCGGCCACCGAATCTCCGGGCCGGATGTGTCCTATGGCGCCAACTATATCGGGGCCGATGGCAAGCCGGCCCCGGTCGATGACGGCACCAAGGCGTTTGTCAGCAAGCTGGTAGGCTGGGTTTCCGATGGCAAGATGCTGAAGGACACCTGGGTCGCGGCTTCGGGTTCGACCTATCGTGCAGCGGCGGATGACTTCATCAACGCCCAGATCCCCTATTATTACTCGGGCAGCTGGCAGATCGCCAACCTCTCGACCAAGATCGGCGATGCGTTCGACTGGGTGGCCACCGGTTCGCCCTGCGGCACCGTCGGCTGCTCGGGCATGGCGGGCGGCGCGGGTCTGGTGGCGATCAAATACACCAAGAACCCCGAAGACGTCGCCAAAGTCATGGAATACCTCGCCAGCGAAGCCGTGGTGAAGGAATTCTCCGAACGCACGCTGTTTCTGCCGGCCCACAAGGGCGTCGTCGAAAAGGGCGGGCTGAAATGGGTGACCAACGATAAGAATGTCGGTCCGGCGCTGGACAAGTTCGTGGCCGCCCAGGCGCAGATTCTGCCCAATGCCGCCGTGCAGCCGGGCTGGCTCTGGTCCTCGGCCTATTATGGGGCTTTGGTCAATCGCGTCAGTCAGGTCATGGCCGGCGAGATGACGCTGGACGAGGCCTATGCCAAGGTCGATGCCGACATCGCCGAACAGGTCAAGGCTGCGAACTAGGCGATGGCAGCTGTCAAACACATCGGGTGGGCCGTCGTCACGGCCCCCCTGGCCTTCGCGGCCAGCCTGATCGACCCGCCGCTGCGGCTGTGGCAGCGCTGGACCGGTCAAGGCGGCATGATCGCGTTTTTCCTGATCCCCAACATGGCGATCTTCGGGATTTTCGTGCTGTTGCCCTTGTTCATCAACATCGCCTATTCGATGACCTCGGGCGGGGCGCTGTTCCTGCAGGACCGCAATTACGCCGGACTGTCGCAATACGCGACGCTGCTTGATTGCCGAAACTACGCCGACCCGTCCAGCTGTTCGCAGGACCAGTTCTGGATCGCCATCCGCAACACTGCAGGCTTTGTCCTGCTGGAGGTGACCGGCCTGATCGTCGCCGCCACTGTCACTGCGCTGATCCTGAACCGCGACATCCGCGCCCGCAGCTTCTGGCGCGCCGTCTTTTTCTTTCCGGTACTGTTGTCCCCAGTCGTCGTCGGCCTGATCTGGCGCTGGATATTGCAGCGCGACGGGTTGTTGAACGCCATCATGAACGCCATCGGCCTTGACCCGGTCAACTGGCTGATCGAGCGCAACTGGGCCTTTGTCGCCTCGATCGGTGTCACGATCTGGGCGCATCTTGGGTTCTTCACCCTGATCCTGCTGGCCGGGCTGCAAGCCATCCCCCGCGATCTGTATGAAGCCGCCGAGATGGACGGCACCCGCCCCGCCAGGGTGTTCTGGCGCATCACCCTGCCGCTCTTGTTGCCCAACCTGCTGGTGGTGATCGTGCTGTCACTGATCCGCGCGGTGCAGGTGTTTGACGAGGCGTTCGTCTTGACCGGCGGCGGGCCGGGGACCGCGACGCTGTATCTGACGCAATACATCTATCAGGTCGGCTTTGCCTCGCTTTTGAAAAACCCTGGGCTGGCGTCGGCGGCGTCGATTCTGATGGGGCTGGTGCTGGTGGTGCTGACCCTGATCCAGCTGGCAATCTCTCGGCGCAATGAAGCAAGGGGGCGGCTGAAATGAATCGCCTGGCTTTCCTGATCCGGCGGCGCGGCGGCAAGGGCTGGCACTGGACTGATGTGGTAACATGGGCGTGGCTTGGTGCCGGCCTGATCATCATGTTCGGCCCGGCGCTGTGGCTGGTGATGTCGTCGTTCAAATCCCCAGCGCAACTGTCGGAATTCCCGCCGACCCTGCTGCCCTATGCCAATACCACTGTCGTGGTCGAAGGCTACGACAAGCCCCTGCCGCTTTTCACCGTCACCGACGACACCGGGACGCGGGAACTTGCCGAAGTTCGCCGCATCGGCACCGTGGCACAGATGGTCGACCCCAAAGACCCCGGCACCGTGCAGAAAGTGCCGATCAATACCCGCACGCCGGTGCGCTCGGTCGGCTTCGCCTGGCAGAATTACGTCGACCCCTTCGTGCATTTCGACTTTCTGCTCTATCTGCGCAATTCGATCTTCGTCACGGGCATGGCGACGCTGATCACCCTCTTGACCAATTCCATGGCGGCGTTTGCCTTGTCGAAATACCAGTTCCGCGGCTCGAACGCCGTGCTGTTCCTGGTGGTCGCCACGCTGATGATCCCCTTGTCGGTGATCCTGGTGCCGCTTTACTCGATCATCTCCGCCGCCGGTCTCTTCAACTCGCTGTGGGGGGTGATCCTGCCCACCGTCGCCACACCCACCGGCGTCTTCCTTCTGCGCCAATACATGCTGACCATCCCCGATGAGCTGCTGGAAGCCGCGCGCATGGACCATGCCAGCGAATGGCAGATTTATTGGCGCATCGTGCTGCCGCTGACCGCCCCGGCGCTTGCCGTTCTGGCGATCTTCTCGGTGGTCTGGCGCTGGAATGACTTCCTGTGGCCGCTGATCGTGCTCAGCCGCAAAGAGGTCTACACCTTGCAGGTCGGCCTCAACACCTATGCGGGAGAGCTGAACGTGCAATGGCACTTCATCCTCGCCATGACGGTCGTCACCATGATCCCGGTGGTCGTGGTCTTTTTGTTCCTGCAACGCTTCATCACCACCGGCATCGCCGGTACCGGCCTGAAATAGGAGGGGACATGGGACAGATTGCGCTCAAAGGCATCACCAGGAACTTCGGCGCGGTCGAAGTGCTGAAGGGCATCGACCTTTCGGTCGCCGATGGCGAGCTGGTGGTCTTCGTCGGCCCTTCCGGCTGCGGTAAATCCACCCTGTTGCGGATGATCGCCGGGCTGGACAAACCGACTTCCGGGACCATCGAGATCAATGGCACTGATGTCACGGCCCTCAGTGCCGCTGATCGCGGGCTGGCCATGGTGTTCCAGTCCTACGCGCTTTATCCGCATATGACCGTCAAGCAGAACATGGCCTTCGGGTTGCAAAACACCCATATGCCCAAGGCCGAGATCGAGACCCGCATCGCTGACGCCGCCCGCCTCCTGGAAATCGAACCGCTGCTCGCCCGCCGCCCCGGCCAGTTGTCCGGCGGCCAAAGGCAGCGTGTCGCCATCGGGCGAGCCATCGTCCGCCGTCCCACGGCATTTCTGCTGGATGAGCCGCTGTCCAACCTGGACGCCGAGTTACGGGTGTCGATGCGCGCCGAGCTTTCGGGCCTCCACGCCCGCCTCGCCGCCACGATGATCCATGTCACCCATGATCAGGTCGAGGCGATGACGATGGCCGACCGCATTGTGGTCTTGCGGGCGGGTAGGGTCGAACAGGTTGACACGCCGTTGAACCTGTACAACCGCCCCGCCAACCTGTTCGTCGCCGGTTTCATCGGCGCGCCCGGGATGAACCTGTGGCCGGTCGAGGCCAAGGGTGACACGCTGCACCTCGCCGGTGGCCAGACCATCGCGCTCAAGGCCGCCCCCGGCCCCTACACCATCGGCCTGCGCCCGCAGCGCCTGCGCCTGGCCGCCATCGACGACGCGGCGGCGCTCGGTGCCACCGTGACCCTGGTCGAAGCGCTTGGCGCAGAAAGCGTGGTCCATGCCACGCTGGATCCCGGCGGTGCCCGCATCCTTGCCGTGCTGCCGGGCCAGCCCGGTCTGAAGCGCGGCGACACCATCCGGCTGAGCCACGACACCGCCGACCTGCACCTGTTCGACGCGAAAGGCGCGCGCGTGTAGTCTCAGACTAGAATTTTTCGTGCGGAAAATTTTAGTCTGTGGCCCACAGTTTCCAAAATATCCATTCTACTTCAATATGTTCGTTCTGTCCACATGTGGACACCCCTACATCAATTCTCGAACCAGAAACCCCAGCATCGCCGCCCGCATCGCCAAGGTCTCGACATGCCCCGATTCTGGCTCGCGATGCACCTCTAGCCGCCCGCCAGCCCTATAGGCCGCCCGTACCTCCGTCAGCGCGATATTCACCGCCTCCGGCGGGGTCAGCGGGTCGGTATCGCCGATCCCGATGAATTGTGCCCGCGGTGCCATCATCCCGGCGATCACCCCGTTCGACGCCACCTCCAAGAGCCCAGGCACCGTCAGATAAATCCCGTGCAGATCATGCGCCCCGGTCGCGATCAGCGCCGCGAAATCCGCCAGGCAGCATTCGTGCGCCAGCACCCGCACCCTTTCATCGACCGAAGCCAGCCAGTACCCCAGAGTCGCCCCCATCGAAATGCCGAACACCCCGATCCGGTCCGCCCGGATCCCCTCCCGCGAAGCCAGCCAATCCAGGGCAGAGGCGCATTCCCCCAGCATCTGCCCAGCCAACGACTTGCCGCGCCACAGCGCTGCCTTGGTCGCCGCAGATTCCGTCACCCCGGCGCGGCTGCCGAAACACGGCAGGTCTAGACACAGCGAGGCGATCCCCCGCGCCGCCAGCACCGCCCCCAACGGGTCCTGTAACGCCGGGCGACCCGAGATCAGCTCCTGCGCCCCGATGTCATATTTGTTGCCGTGGGCATGGATAACCAGGATCGCCGGAACGTCTTCAACCGTTTCGGGTCGGCAAAGGAAGCCTCGCACCGCCTCGCCCTGCGCGGTCTCAAAAGCCAGCCGAATGAGTCCCGGCAGCGCGGCCGCTTCGCCGACAAAGCGCAAGGGGTGATCCCTCAACTCGAACATCTGCCGCAGCTGTCCGCCCAACTCCATCTCAGCGCGCCAGCCAGCCACCGTCGACCGGCAGCAGCACCCCATGGATATACCTTGCGGCAGGCGAGGCCAGAAACACCGTCGCTCCAGAGCTATCCGCCGGATCGCCCCAGCGCCCGGCCGGAATGCGCTCCAGGATCGTCGTGTATCGCACCGGATCGGCCCGCAAAGCCTCGGTGTTATTGGTCTCGACATAACCCGGCGCCACCGCATTCACGTTGATGCCCCGCGCCGCCCACTCGTTGGCCAAAAGTCGCGTCAGCCCGGCCACCCCATGCTTCGCGGCGGTATAGGACGGCACCCGGATGCCGCCTTGGAACGACAGCAGCGAGGCAATGTTGACAATCGCCCCCATGCCGCCCCGGGTGAACAGGGCCCTGGCGAAGGCTTGGCTCAGGAAGAACGTCGCCTTCAAATTGACGTCCATCACCGCGTCCCAGTCTGCTTCGGTGAAATCCACAGAATCCGCGCGTCGGATGACCCCGGCGTTGTTAACCAGTATATCGGCCTCCGCGGCGGCCATCACTTCGGCAAACCCGCTGACCGGCGACGACAGATCCAGCACCAGCGCCTCGCCCCGCCCGACCGGCGCGATCTGCGCCAGTGTCTCATCCATGTCCGACCGCCCGGCACAGATGGTGAAGGCCCCCGCCTCTGCCATCGCCACGGCAATGGCTTGGCCGATGCCGGTGTTGGCCCCGGTGACGAGCGCACGGCGCCCCTCTGACGAAAATGCTGAAGCCATTCTGCCCTTTGCACATGTCCGGTTTTGACTGGACCAGAGCATAGTTCACTCCGCGCAGCCACGGCAATGTGCCCATGAACCGAAATCCTATCTGCAAATTTCACGTCGCAAAAAAGGCCGCGCTGGTAGCGTCCTGATACCTACACAGCTTTTTGGGCAAATTCCCGACATTCGACACGCCCCACCTCTCGCCCCTCCGCGTCAGCACCCCCCCTCGTTCAGCGCCACGGCGATACCTCTCAAGACACCGCCCCCTGCCATTGAATGTCCTCCACGGCCACCCGCAGATCCTCCGCATGCCGGTCCGCGTTGGCTGCAACGGCCGCCCTGAGCGCCACACCGCCCTTGCCGGCGCGCCGCAGGGCCTCCGCCGCATTTGGGTTGCCCAGCCGCACACCGCGCGCCCGTGGGCCGGCCAAGGCCTCCGCCGCGAGATCGCCTCTCGCTCGGCCTGAGCGACCAGCGCCATGATGCCGGCTGTCCGTTCAGTCAACTGGCGTCGGTCTACTTGCCGTCCAACCTTCTCCACTCTAAGCAGCTGAGTTATCTACAGATAAACAAGCGCAGCAACCTTGTAGCCATGGATTAAATTCATCTGCTCTGAGAATACCATGCCGATACGCAATTGGCGTCAATGCGGTAGGGGCACTCAGCCGATGAAATCCGCGCGTCGTTCGAGGAGGCTCTCGTAAAGGAAATCGACGAAGATCCGGACCCGCTGAACCCGGCGCAGATCGCCGTGCATCAGCACCCAGGTCGAGCGGCTCTGGTCGAGGTCGGTTCCCGGCACCCGTTGCAACTCGGGAAAGACGCTTTGCACCCAAGCCGCCAGAAAGGTCATGCCTGCCCCGGCCCGGGCGAGGTGCATGTGCATCGCCGGATCGGCGATGGCATGGCGCACCTTCGCACGTGGAAAAGGCGAGGCAGAGACCATCGCCTGCAATTCCGGCACCTCGCCGTAGCCAAGCCAGGTCAGACCCTCGCCGCGCGGCCCGGCGTCATGCAGATGCCTGTCTATGTAGTCACGTGAAGCAAAAACTCCGATCGAGAGCGGGAACAGCTTGCGCCCCAAGGCATCGCCGGAAAGCTCGCGGACATGGCGGATCGAGACGTCCGTCTCCAGCTTTTCGATCGAGTCGATAGCATAGGACAGGTTCATGTCGATGTGGATTTCGGGATAGAGCGACAGGAACTCGCCCAGGACCGGCGCCAGCAGGAAATGCGCCGTCATCGGATCGACTGACAGGCGGATTCGGCCCGCCGCCTCGCTGTCGAGCCCGCGCACGGCGTTGAACCCTTGCCGCAGTACCGCTTCGGCCTCCAGCGCCTGCGGCAGTAGCTTGCGTCCCGCCGCCGACAGTTCCAGGCCGCCTGCGCTGCGCCGGAACAGCTGGACGCCCAGTTGCGCTTCCAGCCCCTCGATCTGTCGGCGCACTGTTGCATGGGTGCCGTCCAACTGCCCGGCAGCCCCGCGCAGCGATCCCGCCCGCGCAACGGCCAGAAAGGCCGGAAGAGATTTCCAATCCACCATATGGAACGATTATGAACCACAATGGTGAATTAACTACAATATTCGAAATGAAATCGATCCGGTAGATGCAGGACAATCAAACCGAAAGGAGACCACAATGACAGCAACACTCTCTGCATGGAGCATCAATCACTACGGCACCCCCGAGGTGCTGAACCGGGTGACCCGGCCCATTCCGGCACCTGGTCCCACCGAGATCCTGATCCGTATCCGCGCCTCGGCCGTGACGCGCGCCGATGGCATGATGCGGGCCGGGCAGCCTCGCTTTGCGCGGCTTTTCCTCGGCCTGCGCCGCCCGAGCCAAAACCTTTCGGGTACCGGACTCTCGGGCGAGGTGATCGCCGTGGGCGACCGCGTTAGCCGGTTTGCCGTGGGCGACGCGGTCTTCGGTGAGGCGGGGCTGAAGTTCGGGGCAAATGCCAGCCACATCTGCCTCGATGAGTCCGGCGTGCTGATGGAAAAGCCGGATGCGCTGTCACATCAGGACGCCGCCGTCATGTGCGATGGGCCGCTGACCTCGTTGAACTTCCTGCTCGAGGTGGCTGAACTGCGCGCCGGGCAGAAGGTCCTAATCCTCGGCGCTTCGGGCAGCCTCGGCAGCGCGGCGGTGCAGATCGCCGCCGCGATGAGGGCCGAGGTCACCGGCACCTGCAGCGCCCGCAACGCCGACATGGTGGCCGGCCTCGGGGCCGGCAGAGTCATCGATTACGGCCAGGAGGATTTCACCACCCATGCCGAACGGTATGACGTGATCTACGACACGCTCGGCGTCTCGTCCTTCGCCAACGCGAAAGGCAGCCTGACCCCACATGGCCGCTACGTCTGCCCTGTGCTGAGCCTCGGCCTGCTCGGTTCGATGCTATGGACGGCGGTGGCGGGCGGGCGCAAGGCCCACTTCTCGGCCACCGGGATGCTCAAGCCGGAGGTGTTGCGCCCGATGCTTGGCACACTCATCGAGATGGCCGAGGACGGCACGCTGGCCCCTGTCATCGACCTTGTCTACCCCTTGGCCGACCTGATCGAGGCGCACCGCCATATGGAGACAGGTCACAAGCGCGGCAATGTCGTCGTGGTGTGAGAGTGCGCCACGCCGTCACCTGAACCACCGATTCAATCGGAGAGACAACCATGAAAATGAACTACTTCGTCATCGGAACGAACGGCATGCGTGCATCGAAGGCCTTCTACGATGCACTTTTCGCGGGCGTGGGAGTTCAGACCATCTCGCCCACGGAAAGGATGACGTACGGGTTCGGCGATGACTTTGGCTTCTCGATCGGCGACGAAAAGCCGGCAACCAACGGGAATGGCACGATGGTTGGCTTTTGTGTCGGTGCAAAGGAAGACGTTGAAAGGATGCACGGTTTGGCCCTGGAACTGGGCGGCACATGCGAGGGCGCGCCTGGCGGACGATGCGGACCGTGTGGTGATCAGTCGCGCGAGCGATGGTCGCTATTTCGTGCATCGCACGGGGCATGTTCTGGGAATTGACGGGCATGAAGACCCCTATATCACCGCGACCTCGGACATGGTGCTGCGCGAGGGTATGGTGTTTTCCATCGAGCCGGGCATCTTTCTGCCCGACCGCTTTGGCATCAGGCTGGAAGAGATCGTGAACCTGCGCGCCCACGGGCCGGAGATTCTGTCGTACCTGTCCCGGACCCTGCATATCTCGGTCTGACAGACGTCAGCCAATGCCGAGTTTGCGCAGGACAAAGCCGATCAGTCGGTTCCACAGGCCGCGGTACCTCGGGGTCTGCAGCGGGCGGGACAGGCCGATCCGGACCATCGTCCCGGTCATGTCCTGCGGGTCGATGGCGGGATCGAGGATGTGGGTCAGAAAGGCGCGCAGGCTGCCGGTCTGATGGCATTGCCACAGCACATAATGGCGCTGCTGGTCCTTGATTCGCACGCGAACCCCGCCTGTCAGACCGACACAGAGCTTGGCCGCCTCGCGGTCGAGGGTGTGACCCTCGGCATGGACAAAGAACAGGTTGCGCGGGATGACCGGCAGGCAGGCGCAGATCGGGTCAAAGGCTGGGCCCGGATATTCGGCCATCAACAGGCGGGCGGCGTCAGTCGGAAAGCGCCCGCCGATGGAAATGCCGCGCACAGCAGGGCGCGCCAGCCCGAGCCTTATTGCGGCAAGGCCGCCCATGCTGGCGCCGATGGCGGTGGCGGCAAGATAGGGTGCGGCCAGATCAGCGACCTTGCGGGCCAGATCGGGAAAAGTGTCCGCGAGACCTTCACATCCCAGACGGAACTGTGACAGGCGGCTGTCGCGCAGCACCAGAACATCCCAGGTCGCGGCCTCGACCTCTTGCAGGAACAGCGGCAGGGGCATCATCATGCGGTTCTTGCGCCCGGTAAAGGCGATCAGCAACCGCCGGCCGGCGGGGCTGTCGGCCCCGGTGTACAGCGTTGCATCGGCGGCAATTTCCCGGCTGGCAAAGCGTTGCACCTGCTGTTGCGCCATAAGGTACACCCCCGTGGCACTTTGCGCGATGGCCGCCGAAAGCGCGCTGTTGCCGCGCTTTGTCTCGACCGCGATCTGGTCGAGATAGGCTTGCGGGGTCAGGGTGTCATTAAAGGCGGTCACGGCGGCCCGCACGTCGCGCCCGACACGCGGTGCGTCCGGTCGCGTGTCAGGTTTCAGGGGAAGCTCCCTGCGCCGCGTTCAGGAAGGCGACCAGCGCATGCAGGCTCGGCTGGGCCGCCACGTCATCAGCATCGAGTTCAAGGCCCATGCGGTCCTCGATCTCCATGATGACTTCGAACAGGTCGAGGCTGTCGAGCTCAATTTCGGAAAACTCCAGATCATGCCCGGCCAGAATTTGCGGCGCATGAATGGGGTCGTTCAAGAGCCCTATGGATTTGTGCAACGCGGCAACGACGATGTCGCGGGTGGTGGATGTCATGGGGAAACCGTCACGGTGAAATGCGCAGGCAGGGCAAAGACATCGTCCTTGCGAAGTTGAAAGCTGTCAATGGCAATGCGGGTAGTCAGGGTCGCAAGAAAGGCCGAGCATTGTTGAAAAAGGTCCATGCTGAGCGGGCGGCCAAGGCAGACATGCGGGCCCGCCCCGAAAAAGCGCTGCCTTTCGTCGGCGGGGCGGCCTTCCATCGAGCGCAACTGACAGCGCGCCACCTGACCGGGATCGGCCTGGAGCTCGCGGTCGATATAGGGCACGCCGGTATGGGTCGGGATCTCGGGCATGGTCAGGCTGGCCAGCACCTGACCGTTCAGCGCAACAAGATGGGCGTGCAGGCTGCGCGACAGGGTACCGATCAGCGCGTCCCGACCAAGGACGACCAGCGCCAGCCGCGAACCCTGGCGCAGACCCGCCTCACCCGGATGGGCCAGCGCAAGCTGCCGGCGCAGGCCGGCCAGTTCGGCATTCATCGCTCGGCGCTGCGCCACCCCCATCGCCTGACTGAACACGCGAGACACCAGATTGGCCGTGGTGGAGCGCAGATCGGCATCGACCAGTTCAGCGATGACCGCCTCGACCAGCGGCTTGACGCCATCGTCAAGCAGGTTCAGTGCACCGGGGCGGGCCAGCCCCTGCAGATGCCGGGCCACAAGGCCTGGCAAAACCTTTGTCATATTCGGCCGCCGTTCGACCATCAGTCGCGCCACATCGGCACGCTGCTCGGCATGGGGTTTGTCACGCAGCGCCAGCGGCAGATGGTCGAGCAGATACAGGATGTCGCTGAAATCAAGGCCAAGCCTTTGCGCCAGCGCCGCAACCCGGTCATGATAGGGCACCACATCATAGGCCGGATCGGCCAGAATGCCGACCGCAGCACTGCCTTCGACCACCTGCATTCTGGCTGCCATCCCGCGTCCCTTTGCCCCGAACAGTTGCGCAAGACCACCGGCCGCGCAAGCCTCTTGAGCGCTGCGCCGCAGGTCCGAGGTGCAGGCGCCACTTTAGCCGCAATTTTGGTCTTTTGCCGCACTGCACGGGTTGCGCCGCGCTTGAGCACAGCCAGGTCTGGCGTCCTTTCGCCGATCCCGCCCGGCTGCCTGGCAGTGCTGACGCCTGTCTGTCGTGCGCGCAGGGCTTCCGGAGAATGTTGGGCTGTTTGGGGTAATGGGATTATCTGACTTCCCACCCAACCGCAGCTAAAGTTGCGGTAATCGGTAGGACGTAAAGGAGCGTTTCGATGGAAATCGCGGTTCTTGGAATTGACTTGGGCAAGACGATTTGCAGCGTGTGTCAAACCCTCCGCTACGCAATCACGCTTAACTGTTCCATGGGCGCTGAAGGCGGACACCAGCAGGGCTCGTGCTGCCAGTGGTAATCGTCCCGGGAGACACGACTCGACCCAACGCTCCCGGTCCCTCCTGTTCGCGGCCATCGGACACGCGG
>JBDTQR010000111.1:0-14545 GCA_039932095.1 bacterium
TCTCAATGGAAATTATGCGCCTGCCCGGGTCAGTTCTCAGTGGAAATCAACACCCCCACATCTCGTAGGATAGCACGGGAACGAAGCGGAACATAGCGGAAACAAGAATCCAAATTTCCCATATTTCTTAGGGTACCCTGGAACAGGTCGGAACGTGCAGGAATGGGATTTGGCGGACAGAGAGGGATTCGAACCCTCGAGACGGTTCCCCGCCTACACACTTTCCAGGCGTGCGCCTTCGACCACTCGGCCACCTGTCCGTGGGCGGGTTCCTATCAGGCACTGGCCGGGAATGGCAAGGGCGGAAAACTGGGGATTGCTTTGAGGCAACTGGTTGGGCATGGACATGCGGCTTGCGTCGGATGTAACTTTTGGATGGTTTCGCCGGGGCCCGATTGCCAGGTCTTGGCCGTTTCAACCTGGCAGCCAATTCTGAGCAGAGTTGGGGCCTCTGATACAACGGAATCGTAAGCGTCCGGCCTGACCGCTCTGCCGCGGGCTGAGAGTGCCGGATAGTGTCCACCAACGATAGTGGACACTAAGGTGCTTGATGGCGCGGCGGACAAGACGGCTTTGGACGGATGAGGAGAAGCGGTCGATCTGCCTGCAGACGACGGCGCCTGGCGTTTCGGTTGCGCAGGTGGCGCTTCGCTATACGGTGAACGCGAACCTGATCTTCAAATGGCTGCGCGATCCCAAGTATCGGCCCAGTCCCGGGGCGAGATCAGAGGAATCAGGTTTGCGCTTTCTGCCGGTGGAGATCGTCAAGGAAGTGCGGGTGACCCGGTCGATACCTGTCGCGGACCATCACATCGAGATCGAACTGGCGGGCGGGCACCGGATGCGGATCAGCGGCGGTTATGATCCCGAGGCCTTGGCGCGGCTGATCCGGGGGCTGACGACGTGATCCCGGTTCCGGCCAATACACGCGTTTGGCTGGCGGCCGGGGTGACGGACATGCGCAAGGGCTTTGCGGCTCTTGCCGCGCAGGCCGAGGCGGTGCTGAAGCAGGACCCGTTCGCCGGGCATCTCTTCGTCTTCCGTGGCCGCCGTGGCGATCTGGTCAAGGTGATCTGGTGGGATGGTCAGGGCGCCTGCATGTTCCTGAAGCGTCTGGAGAAGGGCCGATTTGTCTGGCCCTCGGCCAAAGAGGGCAAAGTGGCACTGACGCCTGCGCAGCTGTCGATGCTGCTCGAAGGTATTGACTGGCGGGCTCCGCAGCGGACGTGGCAGCCTTTGGCGACGGGATAATCTGCCAGCCCTGCAAGAGAAGGATTCCCACAAAGAATCCATTAAGATAAACTTCCAGTATGCTCACACAGACCCTGACTTTGCCGGAAGACCCCGAGGAGCTGCGCAGCTTTACCGCGCGACTTCTGGCCGAGGTCAAGGCGCAGGCGGTCCTGATCGAGAAGCTGCGGCACCAGTTGGCCGGGCACCGCGCGCACCGGTTTGGCGCCTCATCCGAGACCGCCGAGCAGTTGCAACTCGCCCTCAAGACGAGCGAGATCGCCGCGGCCGCGATGACCGCGCGGATGAAGCTGCCGGACATCGAGGAGAAGGACAAACCCAAGCGCCGTCTGATCCCCGACCATATCCCGCGCATGGAGGTGGAACTGACGCCGGGCGCAGATGCCTGTGCCGACTGCGGCGGGCGCCTGCGCCGGATCGGGGAGGATGTGACGGAAGAGCTGGAATATGTGCCGGGCCGCTTTATCGTGAACCGGATCGTGCGACCCAGACTGACCTGCACCTCCTGCGAACGCTTCGTTCAGGCCCCGCTGCCGTCGCGCCCGATCGAGCGCGGCCGACCCGGGCCGGGCCTCCTGGCCCATGTGCTGGTCAGCAAGTATGCTGATCACCTGCCGCTTTACCGCCAAAGCCAGATCTTCGACCGAGAAGGGCTCGATCTCGACAGATCCACCCTGGCCGACTGGGTCGGCAAGACCACCGCGCTGCAGGAACCGCTGGCCGATGCCATCGGGCGTCATGTCCTGTCGGCCGAAGCGATCTTTGCCGATGACACGCCGATCAGCATGCTCGCCCCCGGCACCGGCAAGACCCAGACCGCAAGGCTCTGGACCTATGCTCGCGACGAACGGCCCTGGGGCGGAGCGGCATTGGGGGCGTCTCTGCGACTTGGTCCCAGGAAGTTTCTGTCGCCGAGGCGAGCGCGGTTCGCCTGAAAGAAGAGGTCAAGTCCGAACCCCTAAATCCGGGTGATCATCACGCCTGCGACGATGACGGCGGCGGCAAGGGCTTTGCCTTTGGTCATATGCTCGCCAAATGCCAGCCAACCGATCAGCACGGCAAACAGGATCGAGGTTTCCCGCAGCGCCGCCACCAGCGCGATGGGGGCGATGGTCATGGCCCAGACCGAGACGCCATAGGCACCATAGGAAGCGGCCCCGGCGAGCAAGCCCGTGGCCCAAGGCCTGGCCTGTCGCGGCAGGATGGTGCGGCCTTTCCACGCGAGCATGCCAAGGGCAAAACCCATGCCATCGGCGATGAACACCCAGGCGACATAGGCGACGGCGTCGCCAGCAAGCCTTGCCCCCTGCCCGTCGATCAACGTGTAGGTTGCGGTTGCCAGGGCGGCCCCGAGCGCAAATGGGATCAGGCGGCGGTTCTCGCCTTGGGCAAAGACGCCCTGAGCCATCAGCAGGATGCCGACTCCCAGAACCGTCACGCCGAGATATTCCTTCATGGTGATCACATCCGCCAGAAACAGGCTGGAGATGATCGCGACCACCAGAGGGGCCGTACCTCTGGCAATGGGGTAGACGCGGGACAGGTCGCCCCGTTCATAGGCATAGGTCAGAAAGAATTTGTAAAAGAAATGGGCGAGGCCGGAGCCTGCGACCCACCACAGCACCTGCGGTGCGGGGGCAGAGCGGAAGGCGGCGACGGTGAGACCGATCGGCACTTCGCAGATCGACAGGATCACCATCGCGGTGAGCCGCGAGGTCCCGGTCTTGATCAGGGAATTCCACAACGCGTGCAGAAGGGCCGATCCCAGAACGGCCAGCATGACAAAAACACTCAAGGCCCGCCCCCCGCTGTCATGGCACCGTTACAAGTGCTGCGCGGCGGGGGCAAGCCGGCTTTGCTGGCCCGGCACCGGAGGGTTTCACAGCCTCCGGACCTCCCTTGGGATATATATGGACAGATGAATGGGTCAGATCAGCAGCGAAGCGGCGCCTTCATGTTTCAGGAGCCAGATCTTGGTTTCGACGCCGCCTTTGGCCGAGAAGCCACCGAGACTGTGGGCACCGAGGATGCGGTGGCAAGGGATGATGATGGGAATGGGATTTGCGCCACAGGCCTGACCGATCGCCTGCGCCGGGGCGTTCAACGCGCGGGCGAGATCGCCGTAGGTGCGGGTCTCGCCCAGGGGAATGGCAACCATGGCGCGGCGGACCTGTTCATGCAAGCCCATGCCAAAGGCGAGCGGCAGGTCAAAGCGGGTCAGTTTGTGGGCGAAATAGGCGGACAGTTGATCGAGCGCTTCGGTCAACACAGCGGAAGGTTCGCCAGGGGCGTCGCGCCAGTCAAGCGCGGTGATCACGCCTGCCTCTTCGCGCAGCGTCAGCGGGCCGATCGGGCTGTGCAGGGTGGCGGCGTTCATGGCGATACGGCCAGCGGACGGAACGCCTCGCGCACGGTATCGGCCAACCCGTCGATCGCGGCGGAGGAGCCGCGCGGGTTTCGGCGCAGGATGACCCGGGCCCGGTCGATCACCGGGAACCCATCGGCCTCGATCAGTTCGCGGCAACCGGGTGGAATGGTGCTGCGTGACAGGGGCGCAATGGCGAGGCCAGAGCGAACCGCAATGCGCAGCGAACCTGAAGTGTCGCATTCGAAGGCCGAACGCCAACGGATGCCCTGTTGGTCCAATGAGCGCATCGCGAAATCGCGGCACCAGTCTGAGCGGAAATAAACGCCAATCGGTACTGGCTGTTGCAGATGCTGTTCATGCTGGACCGATGTCACCCAAACGGTCGGGTCGATGCACAGCACCTCCTCGCCAGAGGTGTTGGAACTGTCATAGATCACCGCCAGATCGATCTGGTCGGAACTGAGGGCGAGGTTCTGCGGCGCCGAGAAATCGCAACGCACCGTCACCTCGACCGCAGGATGCCGTTCGGAAAACGCAGCGAGCGCCCTTGGCAACACGGTTTCGGCATATTCGTCCGGAATGCCGATGCGAACCGGTCCGCCCAGCGGCTTTTCCCGCAAGGCCACTGCTGCCTCATCCAGCAAGGACGTGACGCGCCTTGCGTAGGGCAGCAATTGTTCGCCGCGGGGTGTCAGGCTGACGCCGCGCGGCTGGCGCAGGAACAGCGGCTGACCCAGACTATCCTCCAGCCGGCGGATCTGCATCGACACCGCAGATTGCGTGCGCGACACCCGGTCGGCAGCCGCCGTGACCGAGCCGGTCTCGGCCACGGCGAGGAAACTGCGCATCAGGTCGCTGTCGAGCGGGATCATCAAGTGCCATCAATTTTTTTCATGTCAGACATAATTACTATTCGTTTGCCTTATGTCAAGTGCTCAGGCAGATCTGGCCCAATCACTGTTGGAGGTTGCCATGATCCTGTCCCTTGTTCGCAAATTCCGCGCCCGTCAGCGTCTGCAGGGGTCGATGGGATGGCTGTTGCGCCGCGAAGACAACCATCTTCTGGATGACATTGGCATGACCCGCGCCGAACTCGGCGATCTGCTGCGCGATCCTCCGGTGGATGAGCGGCACCGGTTCCGGGCGCGGGCCCAGTTGCTGGCAGGCGGCATCTGACCTCAGGCGTGGGTCACCTCTGCCTCGCAGGGCTGATCCTCGGTTTGCAGGGTGACATGATGAATGTCGAACTCCTGCTCCAGCATCCGGACCGCCGTGCCGCGCAGAGCGTCATGCGCGGCACCGGGCGCAAGCACCAGATGGGCGGTCAGGCTGACATCGTCGCCGGACACCGACCAGCAATGCAGATCATGCACCCCGGACACCCCGTCCAATCCGGCGAGCTGGTTGCGGATAGCACTCAGATCGGTGCCGCGCGGGACGCCTTGCATCAGGATATGGGTGGAGTCTGACAACAGGCTCCACGACCGCGGCAAAACCCAAAGGGCGATGGCGACGGCAATCACCGGGTCGATCCACGTCCATGAGGTCAACCAGATCAGCGCAGCACCCGCGATGACTCCGATAGAGCCAACAGCGTCGGCCCAAACCTCAAGATAGGCGCCCTTCATATTCAGGCTTTCGTCGCGGCCAGCCGACAGCACCCGCATGCCGATCAGGTTGACGACCAGCCCGGCGGCGGCAATGGCGAACATGCCCAAAGGGGTGACCTCGACCGGCGAGAACAGGCGGCGGAGCGATTCGAACAGGATCCAGCCGGCGGCAAACACCAGCAGACTGGCGTTGAAGGCAGCGGCAAGTACCTCGAATCTGCGGTAGCCGTAGGTGCGTTTGGCGTCGGGGGCAAGGGTGGCGATGCGGCTGGCGGTCATGGCTATGGCGAGTGCCGCCGCATCGGTGAACATATGGGCGGCATCGGACAACAGCGCCAGGCTGGAGAACAGCCAGGAGCCGATCACCTCGGCCAGCAGGAAACCGATGGTCAGGGCAAGGGTGATGGCCAGGGCGCGGCTGCTTGCGCCCTTGGCATGGTCGTGCCCGCCGTGGTCATGGTCATGGTCGTGGTCGTGCTCCATAGCCGTTCAACCAAGCACCGCATTGCAGCGAGCGCAAGTGGCGGGGTGTTTGTGGCTGCCGACATCGGGCAGAACTCGCCAACAGCGTTGGCATTTCTGGCCAATCGCCTTTTCGAACACCACACCGATGCCGGGCACTTCGGGCAGGCGGAACGCCTCTTGCGGTTCGTCGTCACTGGTCAGCTGAATGTCCGAGGTGATGGTCAGATCGGCGAAATTCACCGATTTCAACGCGGTCAGGATCGCGGTGTCGGCCACATGGACCACTGGCGCAGCCTCCAGACTAGCGCCGATCACCTTGGCGGTGCGCTGGATTTCCAGTGCGCCCGTCACGACACGGCGGGCAGCCCGAATGCCGTCCCATTTCGCGGCCAAAGCGGGGTTCAGCCAGCTTGCCGGGGTTTCCGCCATGTCCTGCAGATGGACGGACGAGTGGTCGCCGGGGAAGCGGCAAAGCCAGACCTCTTCCATCGTGAAAACCAGAACCGGGGCCAGCCATGTCGTCAGGCGTTGGAACACGATGTCGAGGACCGTGCGGGCCGCGCGGCGGGTCAGACTGTCGGGCGCGTCGCAATACAGGCTGTCCTTGCGGATGTCGAAATAGACCGCCGACAGATCGGTGGTGGCAAAGGTGAACAGTTTCTGGAACACACCCTGAAAATCGTACTTGGCATAGCCTTCGCGGACTTGCGCGTCGAGTTCGGCAAGGCGGTGCAGGATCCATTGTTCCAGTTCGGGCATGTCCTTGGCGTCGACCTTCTCGGCGTCTGAAAAGTCCTTCAAATTGCCAAGCAGGAAACGCATGGTGTTGCGCAGGCGACGATAGCTGTCGGCGGTGCCTTTCAGGATCTCTTTACCGATCCTCAGGTCAACAGTGTAGTCGGCCTGCGCGACCCAGAGCCGCAGGATATCTGCCCCGTATTCGTCGATGACGGCTTGCGGCGCGACGGTGTTGCCAAGCGATTTGGACATCTTCATGCCCTTTTCGTCCAGCGTGAATCCGTGGGTCAGGACACCGCGGTAAGGGGCCCGGCCTTTGGTGCCACAGGCTTGCAGCATGGACGAGTGGAACCAGCCACGGTGCTGATCGGTGCCTTCCAGGTACAGGTCTGCGATGCCATCCTCCGAGCCGTCCGGACGGTCACGCAGGACGAAGGCATGGGTTGAACCACTGTCGAACCACACGTCCAGGACATCATCGACCTTGTCGTAATCCTGCGGATTGACGAGACCTTCCAGCATCCGTTCCTTGAAACCTTGAACAAACCAGACATCCGCGCTTTCCGCCTCGAACGCGGCGGTGATGCGGGCGTTGACTTCCGGGTTGCGCAAAAGAAAGTCGGGATCGGTCGGCAATGCACCCTTCTTGGTGAAAGCGGTCAGCGGAACGCCCCAGGCGCGTTGGCGTGACAGCACCCAGTCCGGGCGCGCCTCGATCATCGAATGCAGGCGATTGCGGCCTGATGGCGGCGTCCAAGTGACCAGTTGGTTGATCGAGTTCAGCGCCCGTTTGCGGATGGTGTCGCCATAGGTGGTCATGCCGTCGTGCAGCGGCTTGTCAATGGCGACGAACCATTGCGGAGTGTTGCGGTAGATCAGCGGGGCCTTGGAGCGCCAGGAGTGCGGATAGGAATGCTTGATCTTGCCCTTGGCGAACAAGGCCCCGGCATAGGCGAGTTGCTTGATGACGCTGACGTTGGCCGGGCCTTCCTTGCCCTCGGGCGTGATGATCGCCTGCCCGCCGAAGATCGGCAGGTTGGCGCGGTAGCTGCCGTCGGGTTCGACATTATATGTCATCGGCAGCTGAAATTTCAGACCCATCTGGTAGTCGTCGTCACCATGGCTGGGGGCGGTGTGGACAAAGCCTGTGCCCGCGTCGTCGGTGACGTGGTCGCCGGGGAGGAGGGGGACATCATAGTCCCACTCGCCCGCGCCACCTTCGATGGTGCGGAAAGGATGGGATGTGACAAGGTTTGCCAGGTCGTTGGCGGTCACATCGCGCAGGCGGGTAAAAGTTTCTACTTTGCCAGATTGCAGAACCCCTTCGGCCAAGGCGTCGGCGAGGAGCAGGCGTTCGGCGGGTTTGGCGCTGCTGTTTTCGGCAACCGTATCAACCCGGTAGAGGCCGTACGCGATGGCCGGACCGTAGGAGATCGCGCGATTTTGCGGGATGGTCCACGGGGTCGTGGTCCAGATCAGAACCGAAGCACCGTCGAGATCGTCCAAGGGTTCGACCCGGCCCGTGGCGGATGTTGATTTCAGCGGGGGCGTGGTGCGGTTGGCGAGCACCGGGAAACGCACCCAGACGGTGTGGCTTGTCAGGTCGTGGTATTCGACTTCAGCCTCGGCCAAAGCGGTCTTTTCGACCGGCGACCACATCACCGGTTTGGAGCCCTGGTAGAGGCTGCCGTTCATCAGAAATTTCATGAACTCTTCGGCGATCACCGCTTCGGCGTGGTAGTTCATCGTCAGGTAGGGGTCGGCCCAGTTGCCGGTGACGCCGAGGCGCTTGAACTCCTCGCGCTGGATGTCGACCCAACCACTGGCGAAGGCGCGGCATTCGCGGCGGAAGTCGACCACGTCGACATCGTCCTTGTTCAGACCTTTGGCCCGGTATTGTTCCTCGATCTTCCATTCGATCGGCAGGCCATGGCAGTCCCAGCCGGGCACATAGCGGGCGTCATGACCCATCATCTGCTGCGAGCGGACGACCATGTCCTTGAGGATCTTGTTCAGCGCATGGCCGATGTGCAGGTGGCCGTTGGCATAGGGCGGGCCGTCGTGCAGCGTAAAGGGAGTGCGGCCCTTCTTCTCGCGCAGGCGGTCATAAATGCCGATCTGTTCCCAACGGGCAAGCCAGTCGGGTTCGCGCTGCGGCAGGCCCGCGCGCATCGGAAAGTCGGTTTCGGGCAGGAAAACGGTGTTGCGGTAGTCAGGTGTGTCGGCGGGCATATCGGCGCACATGGCGGCGGTCCTTGAAATGGGGGGCGGAATATCGGGGTGTGAGACCAGTCCCGGCGCCTGAAGGGTCAGGTCGCCGGGCCGATAATTCGCAGGCTGGGCGCGGTTGTGCGGCTCATCCCGGCCTTATATGGAGGCGTTTGCGGGTGGTAAAGGGACTTGCGGCAAGTTGACCCGTTGTGAGGCGCGGTTCCGGCGGCGTAGATGGGCCATGGTCATTGCCCTGCCCCCTCGATTTGCCGTCAGCGACGCCCAGATGGCGGCGGTGATCGATGAGTTTTATACATTGGTGCAGCGCCACCCCGGGCTGGGGCCGGTCTTTGCGTCGCATGTCACGGACTGGGACGCCCATAAGGCGAAGATCACCGCGTTCTGGCGCAACGCGATCCTGTTGGAACGCAGCTATGATGGCAATCCTATGGCGGTGCACAAGGCGGCGGGCAATGTCAGGCCGGGGATGTTTGTGCCTTGGCTGGCCCTATTCGATTCGGTGCTGGCGCGCAATCTGCCGGTGGACGTGGCCGAACCGTGGTCGGCCCTTGCGCACCGGATCGGCCGTGGGCTGGCCTATGGGTTGATGGGGATGAATGAGGACGGAACGCTGGCCGGGCCGCCGTCACTCCGTTGACACTTTACCAGCCCAGCGGTTGAGCCAGGCCAGACCGGCCAGCGACAGGCCCAAACCGAGGAAGCTGAACACCCGGGTCAGGCCGGTCAGGCCGGAGGCGTCGAGCAGGAAGACCTTGGCGATGGTCAGCGCGATCACCGCCATACCGATGCGGCGCAGCGTGACCGAATGGCGGGCGATCGCCTGATAGAGCAGCGCCGCGCCAACCAGCATCATCGCGATGGTGTAACTATAAAGTTCATATTGCAGCACGCCAGAGCCACCGATCCAGTCGCCTTGCCAGTAGCGTCGGATTTCTAGGCCGATGTAAAGTGCCAGCAACGCGGCCCCTACCGCGAGGAAACCGATGCGCAGCAAGCGCGGGAACGGCAGGCGCCACGCCGCAATCAGCAGGATCAAGCCGGGCATGGCGTAGGACAGGGCGAGCGTGTCAAACACCAGCGGCCCGATGATCTTTGCACCGTAGCCGTCCGCGTAATAGGCGAAGAGCGGGTTCAGCGGGATTGCCGCGGCAAACAGACCCCCGGCGGCGATCAGGCCCGCAATGACAGCGAGGACATAGCGCAGCCGGCGCAGGCTGGCCCCAAGCTGGGCACGATAAAGTTGGGTCAGCATCAGGATCAGCCAGGGCATCGCGTTCAGCGTGGCGGCATAGTTCAGATCGGCGGCCGAAGGACCGGTAAAGCTGAACAGCGGCACCAACCACCGCGACAGCAGGACGTTGGCCAGCACGGCTGTCAACGCCATCGCGGCGGATTCCAGCACGCCAGAGGTCATCGCCCGACCCCGGTTGCGCAGCAGGGCGAGCGCGGCGACTTCGGCGGCGATGGAGCCTGCAAAGGCAGCAAGGACTGGGACCAGCGGTGCATCCAGAGCCCAGTCCAGGCCGGGGTCGATCAGCAGGCGGTAGCTGATGACGCAAACCGCGACCTGGATGAACAGACCCATCTCGCGCAGCACAAAGCGGCGGTCAAGCCAGGCGGCAGTGATGGCGAGAACGCCCAAAGCCAGCGTCAGGGCGGTGGTAGACGTCAGGATGAACAGGGCGAGCGCGATCAGCGACAGGGCGGACAGCGTGGCATAGGCCATGCGGCGCAGGTCGGTGCCATCGGTGCTGGCATACCTGGTTGCCAGTGCGGTCATTGCGGCAGCAAGGACGATGGCATGCAGGGCCCAGTTCCACGGGCTGATGGTCAGGCCGGGCTGCCAGTACAGCTCCATCACCGCCAGGGCGACCGGGGCCATCAGGACAGCGGCGAGGCCGTGGATCAGCGACAGCGTGCCGCCGCGGAACGAGCGGTAGGTGAACGCGGCGGTGATCAGGGTTGCCATCACCACCAGCCAGGTTGCGGTCATCGGCCCAGAGGTTTCGGGCGGCCGTTGATCAACGGCATTGGTCAGGAAATTGGCAGCGAGCGGCCAGAAATTCAGCGGCTCCAGCACCAGTCGGGCGATGAATGCCAGGCTGGGGATCAGGGCGAGGTCCGCCAGGCCCTCGGCCGGTTCGGCCCAGATCAGCAGGGTAACCGCCAACAGCATCAAGGCAGCGAAGGCCAGCAGGCCGATCAGCGGGGTCTGGCCCTGCAGCATCATCATCGCCAGACTGGAAATCAGCACTGTCCCGCCAGCCAGCCGCACCGGGAATGGCGGCCAGCCGGATTTGCCACGGGCCAAGGCGGCGATCAGGATTGAGGGGCCGTCATGGCGCGGCACCACGCCGAGCAGCGGCAAAGCGATGGCAGCGACCGGCATGATCAGCAGGAACACCAGCCATGGCCCCTCCCCCGCCTGCCCGGCCAACATCATCGTGCCGCCGAAATAACCGAGAACCAGCGCGAGAACCGACACCCACGCCCAGCGACGTATGGCGTCGACCGCAAGACCGGTTGCGGCAATCAGGGCGTAGTAGGCGTACAGTAGCGGCATCGGGTCAGCGTCAGAGCCGACAAGGAAGGGCGCGGCTGTGGCACCGATCAGGCCGATGGCAACCAACAGCGGGCCATAGAACCAGCCAAGACCCACGGCAATCGCGGCGGTCAGCAGCAGCAGGACAAAGGTCAGTTCCGGGCCGATCAGGCCATAAAGCTGGCGCGCTGCGATGGCGGCGGCGAACAGGATGACCACGCCAGCCCCGGCAAACACCGACGGCAGATAGGCGGTGTCTGACCCCTCGCCGTCGCCATCCCGCCGCCTGATCCACTCACCGGCAGCCACCAGGGCGGCACCAAGGACATAGGCGGCGGCGACGCGGGCCCAGGGCGGCAGCAGGCCGTTCTGCACCGAATATTGGACGAGAAACACCCCCGCAAGGGCCAACGACATGGCGGAAACGACATAGATCCAGTTGCGCTGCAGCCAGCCGGCCAGGGCGGTCGCGCGGTCCGCGCGCAGGACGATCGGGCCGTCTTGCAGTGTGGTTTCCGGCGTCACCGGGGTTTCGGTGTAGGCAGCAAACGCCGGTGTCGGCTCGGGCTCGGCCGTCAGCGGCACCTCGGCGATTGGCGCGCCAGGTGCTTCGACCTCCGCGACCACGGCAGGCTGCGGCAAAGCAGGTTCGGCCTGCGGTGCGAGGGTCAGAACGGCGACCCGATCCTCCAACTGTCTGACCCGAGATTTCAGGCGGGACTGGCCGATCAACAGCACAATCACGGCAACGGGAATGGCCAGCACGACCAGTGCCAGAATGACCAGCAATCCGTCCATCGAAATCTGTCCCCGTTCTGTGGCCATTTGGCCATCGTTTGCCGAAACGTTAGCCCGGGCCGCAGCAAAGACCTAGCACAGTTTTTGCGGCGGCTTGTTCTGTCGGTGGTTTGTGGTGAAATGGCCAGATGGGATTGAAAATCGGCATCGTTGGGGCGGGAATGGGAGGCTTGGCGGCGGCGGCTTTGTTGGCGCGCCGCGGCCATCAGGTGACGCTGGCCGAGCGGTTTGAAACGCCGCGCCCGCTGGGGTCCGGGCTGGTGGTGCAGCCTGTCGGCCTTGCGGTGCTGGATGACATTGGCGCGGGAGAGCAGGCCCGCGATCTGGCGGCGCATCTGCGGCAAATGCTGGGTCATGCGGCGGGTCGGGTGGTGCTGGACGTGTCTTACCGTCCCGGCGCGCCGGGGTTGGCGATGCATCGCGCCAGCCTGTTTCATGTGCTATGGCAGGCGGCCCTTGCAGCAGGGGTGAGTCTGGAAACCGGGGCCGCTGTGATCGGGCATGACGCCGGGATCGTGAGGCGGCAGGGCGCGGTGGATTTGGGCCCCTTCGATCTGTTGGTCGACGCCTCGGGTGCCGGCTCGACGCTGTCGCCACTGGTGACGCGCCCGTTGCCGTTTGGTGCGGTCTGGACATCGGTGCCATGGCCCGACACCACTCTGCCCGACAACCAGTTGACCCAGCGTTATTTCCGGGCCGAGCGGATGGCTGGGGTGATGCCGATCGGGCGCATGCCCGGCGACACCCAACCTCGGGCGGCGGTGTTCTGGTCACTGCCGGTCGCGGCTTTGGACACCTGGGCAAGCGTCGATTTCGCTGACTGGAAGGAAGAGGCAATCCTGTTCTGGCCCACCCTGTCACCGTTTCTGGCCCCGTTGACCGCCGCCTCAGACATGACCGTAGCGCGCTATTCACACGGCTCTTTGGCACGGCCCCATGCCGAAGGGATCGCATTCATCGGCGATGCCGCCTACCGCGCCAGCCCGCAGCTTGGCCAGGGGGCGAATATGGCGCTGCTGGATGCCAGGGCCTTGGCCATGGCTTTGGAAGACGGGTTGGACGGCGCCCTGCCACGGTATGCCGCAATGCGTCGCTGGCATCGGCGGTTCTATCAAGGCTTCTCGGCGATGCTGACGCCGATGTATCAGTCGCACAGCCGGATCTTGCCGGTGCTGCGTGACGTGGTGCTGGCACCCATGGGACGGATGCCGCCGGTGAACTTGCTGTTGACCTCGCTGGTGTCCGGTGATGTGCTGCCACCCTTGGCGGGCAAACGCTGGCCGTAAGGAGGCATCATGCAAGAGCCATCGGTAAATGTGTTGGGCGGCGATCTGGCGCCGTGCTCGACCAAACCAGTGACCGGCTTTTACCGCAACGGCTGCTGCGACACCGGACCCGAAGATCGCGGCGTCCACACGGTTTGCGCGGTGATGACGGCAGAGTTTCTGGCACTCTCAAAATACCTTGGCAACGATCTGTCGACCCCGAGACCAGAGTTCGGCTTTGCCGGTCTGAAGCCGGGCGACCGCTGGTGCCTGTGTGCCGCCCGGTTCATGCAGGCGCATGACGAGGGCGCAGCGCCGCAGGTCAATCTCGACGCCACCCACCGCCGCACGCTGGACATCGTTCCGTTGGAGGTGTTGCGGCTCTACGCGGACGTCGGCTAGCCGCGCAGGGCGAGGGCAAGGTCCATCACATTGGTGCCGGTCGGACCGCTGGTAAACAACGCCGCATGCTGATCGAGAAAACTGCCGCTGTCGGCCCGGGCAAGGGCTAGCCTCGCGCCATCGGCCCAAGTCGTGCCATCGACCAACCCGCCCGCCGCTGTGGTTGGCCCATCGCTGCCATCGGTGCCCGCAACCAGAATTGAAAGATCGGATTGACCACGGATCCCCTCGGCCAACCCGAGCGCCAGAGCCTGATTGCGGCCACCACGCCCGGGGTTCGGAGGCAGGATGACCGTAGGCTCACCGCCCCAGATATAAAGACCCGGACCTGCATCGAGGTCTTGCGCCATGATGCGGGCAGCTTCGACAACATCGTCATACAGGGTTTCGGTGTTATGACGCACCGTCAGTCCCAATGCCTCGGCCTTGGTTTGAGCGGCAGTGCGGGCTACGGTGTTGGAACCGACGATCCGGGTTTCACAGTGCAACCCTGCCCGGGGCAGGCACAATCCGATGCCGGAGCCAATGGTGTCGATCCGGTCGCCATGGGTGTCGGAAATCGCCAGAACCGTAATGCGTGCACCCCTGAAACGGCCAAGCAATCCACCGCCCTTGATCAATGAAAAGCCGGTGCGTTCGGCATTCATCGTGGCGATATCCTTGCCCGAGGCGAGCAAGTCCTGGTTCAACCTGATGATATCCTCCAGGGTGATGCCCGGACGCGGTGCCTCGACCAGAGCTGACGCGCCGCCTGAGACGAGGAGCAAGAGATGCGATCCTTGCGGCATCGCGGCGACCTCGGCAAACAGTCTGGCACCGGAGCCGAGGCTGCTGGCGTCAGGGACCGGATGGGCGGATTCCAGCACCCCGAATG
>JBDTQR010000112.1:0-14398 GCA_039932095.1 bacterium
AGTGGATCCGCCACCGCACCGCCAACGTCAACGAATACTCCGCCCGCTATTCGATATTGGACCGGGAGTTCTACATTCCCGACCCCGCCCAATTGGCCGCGCAATCGGTGGTCAACAATCAAGGCCGGGGTGAAGTCCTGACCGGAGCTGAATCCGCCCGGGTGCTGGAGATGCTGAAATCCGACGCCAACACCGCCTATGATCATTATGAGGCGATGCTGTCGCAAGACGGCCAACAGGGATTGGCCCGCGAATTGGCCCGGATGAACCTGCCCGCCAATATCTACACCCAATGGTATTGGAAGGTCGATCTGCACAACCTGTTCCACTTCCTGCGCCT
This sequence comes from bacterium, assembly GCA_039932095.1. Classification (GTDB taxonomy): domain Bacteria; phylum Pseudomonadota; class Alphaproteobacteria; order Rhodobacterales; family Rhodobacteraceae; genus Stagnihabitans. The sequence continues at coordinate 341 of JBDTQR010000112.1, forward strand.
GCGCGCCGACCCCCACGCCCAATATGAAATCCGCGTCTACGCCGAAGCCATTGCTGCCTGTGTGAAGGATTGGGTGCCGCTGGCCCACGCCGCCTTTGAGGACTACCGGATGGGCGGGGTGACTTTGAGTGGCAAAGCGATTGCAGTGTTGAAACGTCGCTTGGCTGGTGAAGTGGTGGAACAGGTAGAGAGCGGCATGAGCAAGGGCGAGTGGCGGGAGTTTGTGGAGGTTTGGGGTGGGTGAAGCGGCAAGAGATATTCCGAACGGGATTCTAGGCAAGCCGTAGGTCGGGCGATAGCCCGACTCTTCCTCTCCCGTATTCCTGCCAATGTCGGGCTATCGCCCGACCTACACGATCAAATCTTCGGCTCCGGCAGCACGACCCAGGCGTCGATGGCAAAGGGTTTGTCCGCGATGGTGCGCCGTGCCACCTCGCGCAACAGGTCAATATGGCGGGTCAGCAGGTCACCGCCCATTTCGATGAGGTTGACGGTCAGAAACACGGTGGCGCCAGGGCGCCTGATGCGACGGTATGCGGACATGGGGTAAATTGGCGCGAACTGGTTGAGAATTCGCTTACTGCGTTACCGCCCTACGCCCATTTTCCCGCCCCTCGCCAATTGCGAACCATTCGCAGCGAGGTTAAAATGTAGATAATTCTTAATCTCAACCCATTGATCTTAAAAGGTAATGCAATCCTTCCACATGTGGAAGCTTCACACTTGCCTCGCCCGGACGGAGCGCTTAAACCGGAGAAAAGCCAAAGGGGGGCGGCATGATCGTCTACGGAATCTCGACCTGCGACACCACCAAGGCGGCGCTGAAAATCCTGCAACGCGCCGACAAGAATCCCACTTTCCGCGACATCAGGGCCGAGCCGCTGAGCCCGGCCGAGATTGAGGCGATTGTCACGGAATTCGGCGACAAAGCGGTCAACAAACAGTCGACCACCTATCGCAGTTTCACGCCGTTTCTGCGAGAGGCAGAACCCGACGCGCAGATCGCCGCCCAGCCCACTGTGATGAAACGCCCGGTCATCCACGACGGCGACCGCTGGTTCATCGGTTGGGACGATCAGATCGAAGCCGCGCTGACCGCCTGATCGCGCATCTCACAGCAGGCGCAGATCACCCGCCGATTCCTTGCCATCCCGGCCGGATTGCAGCTCATAGCCGATCTTCTGGTTGTCGTTGAGCCCCTTCAGCCCGGCGCGCTCCACCGCCGAGATATGAACGAAAACATCCTTGCCGCCACTGTCGGGCGCAATGAACCCGTAGCCTTTGGTGGCGTTGAACCATTTTACGGTGCCGGTCGGCATGCCGTCTCTCCTTACTCAACCCTCCCGCGGCGAAATTACCGCAGGCCGTGCGCCCATCACTTCCAAGGCCTTCACTGGGAGAGGCGGAAAGTAGTCGTCACTGGGCAAATCATGCCAAAGGTTAAACATAAATCAAGCGGGAACAGCGGCAGGTTTGGTTATCCGATGTGGATTTTGAGGGGAAATAACGGGTTTGGTGCGGTCCGAGGGGCGAATTCAGGCAGAAAGCCAGCGCCGCAGCAGGTGATCGAGCGACAGCGGGCCGGCACCCTTGGTGATCAGAATCCCCAAAAGCAACACCCAGAACGCCCGTTGGTCGAGGATCAGCGCGTCCGAGGCGCGGTCAAACCACGCCCCGATCGTCGCCGCATCTACCATGTGGCCATAGATGTCGGTCAGGCTTTGCATCACGATGAAGCCGACCATGCCGAGGGCCGCGAGCCGGGTCAGCAGGCCGAGGGTCAGCAAGAGCGGCAGCACGAACTCGGCCCAACCGCCGAACAGCACCACCAGATGCGGGATCAGGCCCAACTGGCCGGCATCGTAGCTGGCGGCCTCGATGGCGCGGGGGTAGATCTGGGCATAGGCCCCGACAGTGGGCGAGAATGGACCGTCGAACTTGGTCAGCGCCGAGGCCCAGAAATAGCCGAGCAGGACGGCGGCGAACACTAGCCGGGCGAGGGTGGGCAGCACCCAGTCGCCGACCCGGCTCAGGCGTGTGGTGGCGGTTTCGATGGTCATCACAAGGGTGTTCATGGCTGCATTCCTATGAGCGCGCGACCGTCCAGCATCAGGGCGAGGACGGCAGGCAGGTCGAGATCAGGGCTGGCTTCCACTGCCTCGGCCAAGGTCGTGCCGGCCAGCAGGTTGGCGATGAAGACCCCACCACCGCGCGGCAGCAGATGTGGGCGGGGGTCGAAGTCGGGGCGCAGGATCAGCACGTCTTGCGGACCGGCGGCGGGCGGCGGGCCGCCGTCCATATTGGCGTGCCAGATCGCGTGGACCGGCCACGCCGAGCGGATCAGCCGCAGTGCGGGGGCAAGGTTGAACCGGGCGGCGAGCAGGGTTGCTTCGGGGATAGTTGACAGGATCTCCGGGGCAATCGGTGTGGCATCGGCGGCGTGGTAGCTTTCCCGCAGCGCTTGTTCGAGGCGGGCCACGTCGGGGAGGTAGGGATAGGCGGCGACGGGCGCAAAGCTCGACAGAAAGGCCGGGAAGGCGGCGCCGTAGAACATCATGATCCGACTTTGCGGCGGATGTTGGCGGACGAACTCGCCCGCCATGGCCTTGAAGAACTCCGGCCCGACCAGCTTGCGGATCGCGGGGAAGCCGATCTGCAACGCCTCGACCAGGCCGACCACGACGTTGTTGCGATAGACAGCAAAGCGTTTGGGTGCAGGCAGGCCGTCAGGCCGTTGCAGGCCGGGCGGCGGTGGGCTGTCGGGGTTTAAAAGGGCGGCGGCGAAGGTGGCTTCCTTCATCGCACCGGGTCCAGAATGGCGGCGGCCCGGGTCAGTTCGGCGGCGAGCACCGGCCAGTCCGGCACATCATTGTCCCATTCGATCAACGTCGGTTTTGGCCCGGCCTTGGCAATCGTTGCTGCATAAAGCGCCCAGACCGGGTCGGTCACCGGCTTGCCGTGGCTGTCGATCAGCAAGAGGGCACCGGTCTCGTCGCTGTCCTCATCATGACCACCGAGGTGGATTTCGCCGACCAGATCCATCGGAAAGGCGTCGATGAAGGCTTGCGGGGTGAACCCGAGATTTGTGCCAGAGATGAAGACGTTGTTGACGTCCAGGAGCAAGCCACAGCCGGTGCGGCGGGCGACCTCGGTCAGGAAATCGACCTCTGACATCTCGGACTCTGCAAACCGCAGATAGCTTGACGGGTTTTCCAGGAGCATTCGGCGACCCAGCACGTCCTGAACCCGGTCGACGTGGTCGGCGACATGACCTACGGTGCGGTCGGTATAGGGCAGCGGCAGCAGGTCGTTGAAATAGGCGCCGTCATGGGTCGACCAGGCGAGGTGTTCGGAGAAACTCGCCGGGTGAAGCCAGTCGCACAGGGTCTTCAGCCGGGCCAGATGATCTTCGTCCAAGGCGGTCGAGCCGCCGATAGACAGACCGACACCATGCACCGAAATCGGAAAGCGCTCGGCCAGGTGGCGCAACTGTGCCAGAGGACGCCCGCCGTCACCCATGTAGTTTTCAGCGTGAATCTCCAGCCAGCGGACCGGGGTTTCGTCGCTGATGATATCGGTGAAATGTTGTGGTTTGTAGCCCACGCCCGGCCCATCGGGCAGGGTGGGTTGGGTCAGGTCACGCATGATGGCCTCGGATGCAAGGCCCTTCCCGGCGGGCGGGAAGGGCTGTGGTCGGGTCAGCTGGCGGGCAGGTCGCGGTCAAGCGCCTCAAGCGAGCCCATGCGGTTGCTGCCATCCATCATTGCAGGCAGTTCCATCGTCGCACAGGTGCCCTGAGGCACCAGTTTGAATTCATTGCCCTGATAATCAACCTTGGAGGTTCCGGCGCAGGTCGTGCCAGCCCCGGCGGCGCAGTCATTCTGACCGGCCAAGGCGACGCCAAAGCATTTTTCCATCGGTGTGTCGGCTGCGGCCGTGGTTGCATGGGCGGCAAGTGCCGACGCCAAGGCGCCTGCGATCGCGAAGGTTTTGATATGTGACATTTTTGATCCCTTTTTGGTAGAGCAGTCCGTCGACATCGTCCCGAAATCGACTGGTAAAGGTGTAGCGGCTCAGGACATTCACGCGCCAATCACGAGGATGTGGGCCACGGTCGTGTGACTGCGTCAAGTGAATTTACTGCTGCGCTGCGGCGTAGGGATTGCAAAAGCCGCCGGAGTGTTCCGGCGGTTTCTTGTGTAGTCTCAGTTGGTTGGGCTAGTCTTGGCCAGGTGGCAATGCGGCAAAGCCGAACTCTGCCACCGCTTGATCCAGCGTTATCGTTTCAGTCTTCGTGTCACCCAGACGGCGGACTGAAACAGTGCGGTCTGCCACTTCCTTCATCCCGATGGCCAGGATCACGGGAACTTTGCCCAAGGAATGCTCGCGCACCTTGTAGTTGATCTTCTCATTCCGGGTGTCCACTTCCGCCCTGACCCCGGCCTTGATCAGGGCATTGGCCACCTCATGTACAAACGGATCGGCGTCCGAGACGATGGAGGCTACGACGGCCTGACGCGGAGCCAGCCAGAACGGCAGCTTGCCGGCATAGTTCTCGATCAGGATGCCAATGAAACGCTCGAAAGAGCCGAGGATGGCACGGTGCAGCATATAAGGGTGATGTTTCGCCCCATCCTCGCCGACATATTCGGCATCCAGACGCATCGGCAGTTGAGCGTCGACCTGAAAGGTGCCGCATTGCCATTCGCGCCCGATGGCGTCGGTCAGCTTGAAATCAAGCTTGGGGCCATAGAACGCGCCGTCGCCGGGGTTGATCTCATAGGGCAGGCCCAGTTTCTCGATGGCGTTGGTCAGGGCACCCTCAACCTTGTCCCACGTCTCATCGTTGCCGATCCGCACGGGCGGGCGGGTCGAAAGTTTGATGTCGAAACTGTCAAAGCCGAGGTCTTTGTAGACCGACGACAGCAGGGCGATGAAGCCGGCGCATTCGCTTTCGATCTGGTCTTCGGTGCAGAAAATATGGGCGTCGTCTTGCGTGAAGCCGCGCACCCGCATCAGGCCGTGCATGGAACCCGAGGATTCATAGCGGTGACAGGCGCCAAACTCGGCCAGGCGGAGCGGCAGGTCACGGTAGCTCTTCAGACCCTGGTTGAAGACCTGAACATGGCAGGGGCAGTTCATCGGTTTCAGCGCGTTGATGCGCTTTTCGCGGGCGCCTTCCTCGTCAACTTCGACGATGAACATGTTCTCGCGGTAGGCCTCCCAATGGCCGGAGCGTTCCCAGAGGACCCGGTCGACGACTTGGGGTGTCCGGATCTCGCGGTAGCCCGCGGCTTTTTGACGGCCGCGCATGTAGTCCTCAAGCTGGCGGTAGATTGTCCAGCCATCGGGGTGCCAGAACACCATGCCGGGGGCTTCGTCTTGCAGGTGGAACAGGTCCATTTCGCGGCCCAGCCGGCGGTGGTCGCGTTTGGCGGCCTCTTCCAGCATGACGAGATGGGCTTTCAGGTCGTCTCGGTTCTTGAAGGCCAGGCCGTAGATCCGCTGCAACATCGGACGCGTGCTGTCGCCGAGCCAGTAGGCGCCAGCGATATGGGTCAGCTTGAAGGCGTCGGCGGGGACCTGCCCAGTGTGCTGCAGATGGGGGCCGCGGCAGAGGTCTTGCCAATGCCCGTGCCAATACATCCGCAGATCCTCGCCTTCGGGGATCCGGTTGATCAGCTCGACTTTGAACGGCTCGCCCTTGTCTTCATAGAATTTTATCGCGCGGGCGCGGTCCCAGGTCTCGGTACGGACCGGGTCGCGGGCGTTGATGATCTGCTTCATCCGCGCTTCGATCTGGCCCAGGTCTTCGGGGGTGAACGGCTCTGACCGGTCAAAATCATAGAACCAGCCATAGTCGCGGACCGGGCCGATGGTGACTTTCACGTCAGGCCAGATTTCCTGCACCGCCCGCGCCATGATATGGGCAAGGTCGTGGCGGATCAGTTCGAGGGCCTGCGTGTCGTCGGCCATCGTGTGGATGGCAATGGTGGCGGCGGACTGGATCGGCCATTGCAGGTCGAAATGCTGCCCGTCCACCGTGGCCGAGATCGCTTTCTTGGCGAGGCCGGGGGCGATGGAGGCGGCGACTTCGGCGGGGGTCACGCCGGCGGAATAGTCGCGTTTGTTGCCGTCGGGAAATGTGAGGGAGATCTGGGCCATGCTGGCATCCTCGTCGGTTTGGCGTCTACGAAACGCCCGGTTGCGGGTTATGTGGGCGGGGTTGTGAACCGGGATTTGGGCTTTGTCAACCGGCGTTTTCAGGTCTGTCCACATGTGGACACTTTCGAAAACTGGGCAATAACAGACGGTTGCGGATTTCTGGTAACCAGATATTAACTTTTGCAACACCTTGCCGATAGGGTTGATGGGGGCTGTCGGGCTGGGGGCGGGGTTGCTATGGTCGCGGCACGATTGGGGGCAGCATGAGCAAGCCAGACTATCTGACCACGCCGCAGGGCCGCCGGATTGCCTATCACCAGACGGCTGGAACCTGGCCCGGGGTGGTGTTTCTGGGCGGCTTTCGGTCGGACATGACGGGGACCAAGGCGCTGTTTCTGCAGGATTGGGCGGCGCGGACCGGCCGGGGTTTTCTGCGTCTGGACTATTCTGGCCACGGCCAGTCGGACGGTGAATTTCTGGATGGCGCGATTGGCGACTGGTTCGAGGATGCCCTGGCGGCGCTGACGAGCTTGACCACGGGCAGGCAGGTGCTGGTCGGGTCGTCGATGGGCGGCTGGATTGCGCTGCTGATGGCGCGTCAGGTGCCGGACCGGGTGGCAGGGCTGGTCGGGATTGCCGCAGCACCCGATTTTACCGAGGACAGCATGTGGGCGGGCTTTTCGGCGAGCGAACGGGCGGAGTTGATGGCCAAGGGACAGATTGCGACGCCGTCGGACTATTCGCCTGATCACTATGTGATCACACGGCGGCTGATCGAGGAGGGGCGGCAGCGGTTGGTCCTGCGGACGCCACTTGATCTGCCATTTCCGGTGCGGCTGCTGCAAGGCTCGGCCGATGTCGATGTGCCGGCTGCGGTGGCGTTGCGGTTGTTTGACCATGTGACCTGCCCCGACCTGCGGTTGACGCTGGTCAAGGCGGCGGATCACCGGTTTTCTTCGGACGCATGTCTGGGGTTGATTGTGGCGGCGGTTGAAGATGTCTTGCGGCGGGCAGCTTGAAAAGGCCGGGGGGATTTCGCATCCCCCCGGACCCCCCTGCGGGATATTTGTCCCGATGTGAATGGAAGAGGTAAGCTATGGTGCGGGAGCCTTTGGTCTTTGTGCCTGGACTGATGGCGGATGCGCGGATGTTTCTGCCGCAGATCGTCGCCTTGGGCTCGGAGTGGTCGGCGCAGGTCTGCCTTGCGACCCATGGCGAGACGGTGGAGGAGAACAGCCAATATGTGCTGGATCAGGCGCCGCAGAAGTTTGCGCTGATCGGACATGGATTGGGCGGAGCGGTGGCGCTGGATGTGTTGCGCCGGGCTGCGGAGCGGGTGACGCGGGTGGTGCTGATCTCGACCCCGCCGCTGTCAGAGCCGCCGCAGGTTGCGGTGGCGCGCGAGGAGCGGATCGTTGCGGCGCGGGCCGGAAGGTTGCTGCAGGCGATGGCGGAGGAGGTGCCGATTGGGGCGCTGGCCGATACCGAATGGCGCGGCGATGTGGTAGCGGTGATGCAGAGCATGGCGCTGGAACTGGGCGAAGGCGTATTTCTGCGCCAGAGCCGCGCGATGCAGCGTCGGCCGGATCAGCAGAAGACCATGCGCCGGATCAAGATCCCGGCGTTGATCATGGGCGGCGAGGCGGACACCGTGACCCCTGTGGCGCGGCAGGAGTTTACTGCCGGGCTGATGCCTTACGGCAAGCTGTGCGTCATACCGGGAGCCGGGCATTTGCCGACACTGGAGCAACCCGATCTGGTGTCCGACGCGCTGCGGGCCTTCTTGAACGGGCCGATCCTGTTGCGCTGAGATGTAACGGGTTCGGGGCTATTTGCTGGAGGCCAACCGGATCGGTGATGGCGCAGATGCTGGTTCAACCTTGGTTTCCGGCGTTGGGGTGGCTGTGGGTGCCAGCTTTGCCGCGGGCTCGACTTTGGGCCTTGCCGCGACCGTGGGCAGAGATGCTGGTTTGGCCGCGACTTTCGGCGCGACATTGGCCAGGGGCGCGACCGTCGGCGTTGAGGCGGACTTGGCCGGTTCGGAATGGCTGTCGATGAAGCCCAGCACCAGAGGCCGGATGTTCATGCGCCAACTCTTGCCAGCAAAGATGCCGTAATGGCCGGCACCCGGTTCGAGATGCTGGGACTTCTTGCTGTCATCCAGACCGGTCAGCATCGCGAGAGCGGCGACGCATTGGCCGGGGGCGGAAATGTCATCCTCAGCCCCCTCGACTGTCATCACGGCGACCTGGGTGATCGCGCCGATGTCGACGTGGCGACCGGCGACCATGAACTCATTCTGCGCGATTTCGCGGTTCTTGAAGATGCGCTCGACGGTGGACAGGTAGAACTCTGCCGTCATGTCCATCACGGCAAGGTATTCGTCATAGAAGCGGTTGTGGGCGTCGTGATCGGAAGCCTCGCCATTGGCGACGCGCATGATCTGTTCGGTGAAGGCCTTGGAGTGACGCTCGGCGTTCATCGACATGAAGGATTGCAACTGCATCAGGCCGGGATAGACCAGCCGGCCGGCGCCCTTGTATTTGAAGCCGACCCGCTGGATGGCGATCTGCTCCAGCTGACCCATGGTGATGCGGCGGCCAAAGTCGGTGACATCGGTGGTGGCGGCGTCGGGATCGACCGGGCCGCCGATCAGCGTCAGGGTGCGGGGCTGGGCCTTGGGGTCTTCGGCTGCGAGATAGGCGGTGGCGGCGAGGGTCAGGGGGGCGGGCTGGCAGACCGCGATGACATGGATGTCAGGGCCAAGCGCCTTCATGAATTCAACGAGGTAGAGGGTATAATCCTCGATGTCGAACTTGCCGGCAGAGACCGGGATGTCGCGGGCATTGTGCCAGTCTGTGATATAGACCTCGGCATCGGGCAGGAGAGAGTTGACGGTGGAGCGCAGGAGGGTGGCGTAATGGCCGGACATTGGCGCGACCAGCAAGACCTTGCGCGGCAGCGGGCTACGGCGGCGGACCGAGAAGTGGATCAGGTCGCCGAAAGGTTTCTTGACCACGGTTTCGATGTCGACCAGATGGTCCTGACCCTTGGGGCCGACGATGGAGCGGATGCCCCAGTCCGGCTTGGTCACCATGCGGCCAAAACTGCGCTCGGCGACCTCGCCCCAAGCAGCGGTGATCTGCAACATCGGGTTCATCGACATCGAAAAGGCCGGGTAGGAGGCCATTGCGCGGGCGGTCGCGCCCATCCACTCATTCGTGTTACGAATGCTTTCCATCAGGTCGTATGTGGCCATATACTTCATTTGGGTTCCTAGCCTTTGGCAGGCGGTTGGGCCTGACCTGAATGTCGCAGGGACGTTACGCCCCTCTGACCTTATGCTGCACAGCAGCGAGAATAGAAGCGAAAGTTTGACATGACAACCGAAGACAGCGACTCAAGTGCAAAACTGGCGCGGTTGACTGACAATTTGACCAAGGTTGAGGTGCTGTCGGCCCGTTTGATGAAGGCTTTGGCCGAAAAGCGGACGCATGATGCAGCGTTGGACGGGCCGGGGCAGGACGTCTACATGAAGGCGGCGGCGGCCTATGTCGCGGAAATGATGCAGAATCCGGCCAAGGTGCTGGAGCATCAGATCGGCTATTGGGGCAAGACACTGAAGCATTACGTCGAGGCGCAGCAGGCCCTGACCAAGGGTGAGTTCAAGGCCCCGGCGGACGCAGGCCCCAAGGACCGGCGGTTTTCCAACCCGCTGTGGGACAGCAATCCGGCGTTCAACTTTCTGAAGCAGCAATATCTGTTGAACGCCTCGGCGGTGAAGGATGCCGTGGCGGATATGGAGATGCTGGACGACACCGATCGCAAGCGAGTCGAATTTTTCACGCGGCAGATCGTCGATATGTTTGCGCCGACCAATTTTCTGGGCACCAATCCGGATGCGCTGGAAAAGGCCGTCGCCACGGACGGCGAGTCTCTGGTGCAGGGTCTGCAGAACCTGGTGCGTGACATCGAGGCGGCGGGCGGCAATGCGCAGGTCTCGCTGGCCGACAAGCAGGCCTTTACCGTTGGCGTGAACATAGCGACGACGCCGGGAGAGGTGGTGTTTCGCAACCGGATGTTCGAACTGATCCAGTATCGCCCTGCGACCGAGACGGTGCATCAGACGCCGCTGTTGATTTTTCCGCCGTGGATCAACAAGTACTATGTGCTGGACATGAAGCCCACCAACAGCCTGATCAAATGGGTGGTCGAGCAGGGCTTCAGCGTGTTCGTTGTGTCCTGGGTCAACCCGGATGCGAGCTACGCCGATGTCAGCATGGACGACTATATCCGCGAAGGCTTTTTGACCGCGATAGCCGAGGTGCGCCGGATCACCGAGCAGAAGCAGATCAATGTGGTGGGTTATTGCATCGCGGGTACCACGCTGGGCCTGACATTGGCGCATCTGCACAAGGCCGGCGATACTTCGGTGAAATCGGCGACTTTCTTCACCACGCTGACCGATTTCTCGGACCCGGGGGAGGTCGGGGTGTTTCTTGGCAACGACTTTGTCGACGGGATCGAACGGCAAAGCCGTGAGGACGGCATGCTGTCGAAATCCTTCATGAGCCGGACCTTCAGCTTTCTGCGGTCAAACGACCTGATCTACCAACCGGCGATCAAAAGCTACATGCTGGGCGAGGCGCCACCGGCGTTTGACCTGCTTTATTGGAACGGCGACGGCACCAACCTGCCTTGCACCATGGCTTTGCAATATCTGCGCGGTCTGTGCCAGCAAGACGGTTTTGCGCAGGGCGCGTTCAAGGTGTTCGGTCACAAAGTGTCACTGGCCGATGTGAAACTGCCATTGTGCGCCATTGCCTGCGAGACCGATCACATCGCGCCGTGGAAAGCCAGTTTCAACGGCATCCGGCAGATGGGGGGCAAGGACAAGACCTTTATCCTGTCGCAGTCGGGCCATATCGCCGGGATCGTCAACCCGCCGTCCAAGGGCAAATACGGCCATTACACCAATGACGCAGCGATGGCGGCGGCGGACGACTGGCTGGCCACCGCGACATTCACCCAAGGCAGCTGGTGGCCGCGCTGGAAGGACTGGCTGGCAGGGCGCTCGGGCGGGCAGATCGCGGCGCTTATGCCCACGAACAGCCTAGGGGCGGCGCCGGGGACCTATGTGGTGGCGCCGCAGGACAGCTGATTTCCGGCTTGTCGGCTTTATGCGCGCTTTCGGCCAATCACTGCCGGAATACCCGTTATGCGCGAATGTCATCGCTGCGTCGCAGAAAAGTCACTTGAAATGCTGCACTGCAGCATGTATATAGGTCTCATCGGAATCGGGCAGACACCCAGATCATCAGGAGACTTGAAATGACCAAGACAAACGACTTCACCAAGACGATGCAGGACATGATGGCTTCTTTCCCGGTCGACGCTTCGGCCTTCCAGAACGCCTTCAAGACTCAGGCCGCTTTTGGCGAGAAGCTGACCAAAGTGGCGCTGGAAGCCGCTGAAAAGTCGACCGAACTGAGCGCCAAATGGGCCAAGGAATCGCTGGCCAAGCTGACCGCCGCCTCCAAGGCCAAGGCTGAACCGGCAGACTACACCAAGTCGGCCACCGACTTCGCTTCGGCCTCGGCCGAGCTGGCTGCGGAAAACATGGCGGCTTTCGCGGAAATCGCGAAGAAGGTCCAGCTGGACACCGTCGAGTTGCTGATGGCCGCTGGCAAGGACGCTTCGACCGAAGCGACTGCCGCTGTCAAGAAAGCCACCGACGAAGTGTCGGCCAATGTGAAGAAAGCCACGGCCGCAGCGACCGCTGCCAAGTGATCTGACCCGAACGGGTTGAAAAGAGGGCAGGGGAAACCCTGCCCTTTCTTTTTTGCTGCACCTCGCCTAGACTTCTCTGCACTGCAATAGGAGAGCGTCCGATGGTCGATACTGCCAAGCCGTTGCTGATCAAACGCTATGCCAGCCGCCGTCTCTACAATACCGAAACCTCAGACTATGTGACGCTGGAGGATATCGGTCATTTCATCCGCGCCGGCCGCGAAGTGCAGATCATCGACCTGAAATCCGGCGACGATCTGACCCGGCAATATCTGTTGCAGATCGTGGCCGAGCACGAATCGAAGGGCGACACCGTGTTGCCGACGAATGTGTTGACCGATCTGGTGCGGTCTTACACGACCAATATCCAGTCGGTCGTGCCGCAGTTTCTGGCCGCGAGTTTCGAGATGCTGCGCGACGGGCAGTCCAAGGTGATCGAGAACCTTGGCACGATGCCCAATCCGCTGACCGCGATGCCGGGGTTCGAGGTGATGCGCAAGCAGCAGGAAGCGTTCATGAAAACCATGATGGGTGGGATCCCGGGCTGGCCGGCGTCGACCGGCTCCGAGCCGAAGGCTGAGGCAGAGCCGGGAACGGCGGAAGAACTGGCCGAGATCAAGCGCCAGTTTGCCGAGTTGCAGAAGAAGCTGTCCAAGTTGTGACCGAACGCGGCCTGGCGATGCCCGGTGCCCAGGGCCGGGTGACGCTGTGGGGCATCGAGATCTTTCTGGCTGTGGCGGAAGAGGGTGCGATTTCGGCGGCGGCACGCCGGCTGGGGGTCAGCCCCTCGGCGATTTCGCAGCAGTTGACCGGGCTGGAATTGGCGTTGGGGGCGGTGCTGCTGGACCGCTCTGCCCGGCCGATGGGCCTGACGCCCGCCGGGTCGATGTTTCGCCGCCACGCCCAGACCATCCTGAATGCCGAAGCTGAGGCGCGGGCCGATCTGGCGGTGGCCGATCTGTCAGGTCTGACGACCTTGCGGTTGGGGATGATCGAGGATTTTGACGCCGGAGTGACGCCGCGCCTGCTGTCGGGCCTGGCGGACGAGTTGAAGGGCTGCCGGTTTCTGCTGGAGACCGGGGCGAGCCATCGGCTGCTCGACCAGCTGGAAGCGCGAGCCCTGGACATCGCGGTGGCGGCGGATCTGGGGTCGGAAGCGGCGGACGATGGCTGGCGCGAGGTCCATCCGTTGCTGGCCGAGCCGTTTGTCGCCGTGACGCCGCGCGGCGTGGCCCGCGAGGGCCTGCCGTTGATCCAGTATACCGCGCGGCATCTGATGGGGCGGCAGATCGCCAGCCATCTGGCGCGGCTGAACCTGCGACTGGCGCATCGCTATGAGCTGGACAGTTACCGCGCGATATTGGCTTTGGTGGCGGCGGGCGAGGGTTGGACCATCCTGACGCCGCTGGCGCTGCACCATGCGGCGAGCCTCAGGGCCGCGGTGGAGGTGTCGCCGTTGCCGTTCGCGCCGCTGGAACGGACGCTTAGTCTGTCAGCCCGCGCCGGGGTGTTGCGCGATATGCCGGGACAAATTGCCGGACGGCTGCGCGGCTTGATAGCCGAGCAGGTGGTGGGGCCAGCGGTGGCGGAGTGGCCGTGGTTGAAGGGCGCGCTCAGGGTCCTGTAGCCAGATTGCCTGGAAACCGTCTGTCAGCTTCGGACGTCCTCGGCGGCGCTGACTACGGCTTCGGCGATGAAATCCAGCTCCTCCAGGGTCAACCGGATTGGCAGGCGGACATCGCAGGCCCGCATCAGCATGGCGCGGGTTTGCGGCAGGTCGGGCTGCGGTCCGAGGAATTCCCAGTTCCAGAAAGCGCGGGCGTTGCCGTCGGACAGGCCGAAGACCTGCACCGACACGCCGCGCGCTTTGGCGCGGGACTGAAAGCGCAATGCCTCGGCATCGGTCCAGTCGCCTTTCAGGTTGAACTGGATCGAATCGGGGGCACGGTCTTCGGGCGCAAGTGGCGGCGGCACGCAAAGGACGCGACTTTCGTTCAGCCGTTCGGCCACCCGGTCATGTCCGGCGCGGCCCTTGGCGACGCGACCGGCAACTTCCGGCAGTTGCGGGCGGATCACGGCGGCAGACAGGTTCTGCATCCGCAT
>JBDTQR010000113.1:0-14393 GCA_039932095.1 bacterium
GCAGGTCAGCGTCAGCCCAACGCCCAGATTGCGCGAAAACCGCCTGCGGTGAATCTCATGTTCGGGTGCCGGAAACGCCATCACCAGCCCCCCATGCCAGAGCTGTGCAGCACAGCCTCTACCAATAGCGCGGTAAAATGCAGGAACAGATACAGCAGCGAGAACCGGAACACCGCTTTCTCAACCTTATAGCCGTCAGCCTCGGCTATCACCTCATCCCGCTTCCAAATCCGATACGCCCCGCGCAGGAATTCCGCGTTCAGCAACACCGAAACCGCTAAGTAAACCGGCCCGCCAATCGAGGTGAACCCGAGGCCCAGCGCAAACGGGATCAGCGCCAAAGTATAGACCAGCACATGATTGCGGGTCACTTTCTTGCCATGCGTCACCGTCAGCATCGGCACACCCGCCTTGGAATAATCCTCGTTCATGAACAAAGCCAAAGCCCAGAAATGCGGCGGCGTCCACATGAAGATCAGCATGAACATCAGCCCAGCCTCAACCGAGATCGACCCCGTAGCCGCCACCCAGCCGATCATCGGAGGGAAAGCGCCAGCCGCCCCACCAATCACGATATTCTGCGGCGTCGAGCGTTTCAGCCACATCGAATAGACCACGGCGTAAAAGAAGATCGTGAAGGCCAGCAGCCCCGCTGCAATCGCGTTCGTGGCCAGCCACAGCATCACCACCGAAATCCCCGACAGCGCCAGGCCCAGCCCCAAAGCCTCGCCGGGCTGGATGCGGCCCGACGGGATCGGGCGGTTCATCGTGCGACGCATGATCGCATCGATATCGGCGTCCCACCACATGTTCAACGCACCCGACGCCCCTGCCCCCAACGCGATGAACAACACGGTTGAAAACGCCGCCACCGGATAAAGATGCCCTGGCGCCACCAGCATGCCAACCAACGCGGTGAACACCACCAGCGACATCACCCGCGGCTTGAGAAGCTGGACAAAATCGCCAAAGCCCGGCTCGGCGGTCAGTTCGCTGACAGAATGTGTATCGGCCATTGGGTCCATTCCCCGTAATGCGAAAGCCCCCTACTGGGGGCCCTCGGTCCGTGCAGCCCGCCCCGCCTCAGTTCGAGGCCAGCGTCACATTGCCGGTCTTGGCCTGGGCGTACCAGGCATCATAGGCAGCCTGGCTCACGACCTTCACGACGATAGGCATATAGGCATGGCCCTGACCGCACAGCGTCGTGCATTGGCCAAAGTAGATGCCTTCCTTTTCCGCTTTGAACCACAACTCGCCCAGACGTCCGGGGACGGCTGAATGCATCACGGCAAAGGCCGGAACTGCCCAGGCGTGCATGACGTCCGAACCAGTCACCTGAACGACAATCGTCTTGTTGACCGGGATCACCATGGCGTTGTCCGCCGCCAGCAGATAGTCGCTGTCCTTGTAGCCAGCCGCCGCCAGTTGATCTTTTTCCAGCAGGATCGAGTCGAATTTCACCGGATTGTCGGGGCTGGCCGCGTCGGGATATTCATAACTCCAGTACCACTGGTTGCCGGTCACCTTGACGACCATGTCCGCCACCGGAATTTCCTGCTGAAAGAACAGCGCGGGCAGCGAGAACGAGCCGATGAACACCAGAATGACGATTGGAATCAACGTCCAAGCCACTTCCAGCGGCGAATTGTGGGTGAACTTGGCCGGAACCGGGTTCCGCTTGGCGCTGTAGCGGAACATGACCCACAGCAGCAGGGCGCAGACGAACAGGGTGATGACCGTAATGATGATCAGCAGCATATGGTCCAGCCATTGCGCCTCGACCGCGGTCGAACTGGCGGCGGGCTGGAACCCCATCCCCCCGTCGACCGGCGCGCCAACCTGCGCCAGGGCATCGGCCATCGCCGATCCGCCCAGCAAGGACGTCAGCCCGAAAGTTGCAAGACCATGAAGAGGGGTCAGAAGACGCATGTTCAATTCCCGTACAGAGGGCAGCTTTGACGCCACCTTTGCGGCCCTGCCATCGCTTGCGGCAGAATCCCTTGTTTCCGGTTGCCGTGAAACCATATTAGCCGCGTCGCGACAAGAGAAACTGCAAGCCAAGATGCCGCGCCCCCACCTGTTTCGCGGCTTCTGCGGTGTTTTCGCCGCCACTGTCGCGTCACTCTGGCCCGCGACACCGGCAATCGCTCCGGCAAACACCACGATTTGACCGAAGTTGCCGCACCCCGCCTTGCGACCCCGCCCGCCAGACCATAGCTTGACGACAAACCGCGCCGCTCGCGCCCCCAATCCCCGAAAGGCTCGCCATGACCGACGCCCCGTTCCGCCCGTTTGAAACCTATCTGGATGAAGCCGCCGCTCTGACCACCCTGCGCGCCGCCACCCACGGTGCCGATGATGGCGAGTTGTTTCTGGAACGCCGACGCTCGGAATCCATCGTGCTGGATGACGGTCGGATCAAGAACGCCAGCTACGACGTCTCCGAAGGTTTTGGCCTGCGGGCGATACGGGGTGAAGTGGCAGGCTACGCCCATTCCACCGAAATCTCCGAACACGCCCTGAAACGCGCGGCCCAAACCGCCCGCATCGCGGTCGGAGAGGGCGGTGGCACTTTGGCCCCCAGCCCCAAGGGCACCAACATCCGGCTTTACACCGACGCCGACCCGATGGAAGACGCAACCTTTGCCGGCAAGATCGACATCCTGAAAGACCTTGACGCCTATGCCAGGGCGCTTGATCCCCGCGTGATCCAGGTCTCCGCCGCCATTGGCGCGGGGCTGCAAGAGGTGGAGATTCTGCGCCCCGAAGGCCTGCGTCTGTCCGACATCCGCCCGATGGCCCGGCTGAACGTCTCTGTCATCGTCGAGCAAAACGGCCGGCGCGAACAGGGCTCCACCGGCGGCGGTGGTCGCCACGGCCTCGCCCGCCTTCTGGAACCCGCGTTCTGGCAAGCCCAGATCAAAGAGGCTCTACGGATCGCCCTGGTCAACCTCGACGCCGTGCCCGCCCCTGCCGGCATGATGGACGTTGTGCTTGGCCCCGGCTGGCCCGGCATCCTGTTGCATGAGGCGATCGGCCATGGGCTGGAGGGCGACTTCAACCGCAAGCAGACCTCGGCCTTCGCCGGTTTGATGGGGCAACAGATCGCAGCCAAAGGCGTGACCGTGCTGGACGACGGCACCATCCCCGACCGTCGCGGTTCAATCTCGGTCGATGACGAAGGCACTCCGTCGGGCAAGAATGTCCTGATCGACGACGGTGTCCTGGTCGGCTTCATGCAGGACCGCCAGAACGCCCGCCTGATGGGAGTGGCCCCGACCGGCAACGGGCGGCGTGAAAGCTATGCCCATATCCCGATGCCGCGGATGACCAACACCTATATGCTGCCCGGATCCGACGACCCCAAAGCCATCGTCGCGTCGTTGAAGGACGGCATCTATGCAGTGGGTTTCGGCGGCGGCCAGGTCGACATCACCAACGGCAAGTTTGTCTTCAGTTGCACCGAGGCCTACCGGGTCCGCAACGGCGTGGTCGGTGAGGCGGTCAAAGGTGCCACCCTGATCGGCGACGGCGCCACCGCGCTGAAACACATCCGCGCCATCGGCAACGACCTGCAACTTGACCCCGGCATCGGCAATTGCGGCAAGAACGGCCAATGGGTGCCGGTCGGTGTCGGCCAGCCGACCTTGCTGATTGGCGGCCTGACAGTTGGTGGTTCGCAAACCTGAACCCGACAAGCCCGATCAATCCGCCTTCCCTTCCCGACGTCTTTTGGCTAGGTCTGGCCCATGAGCACGATCCTTGACCGCATAAAATCTTACAAACTCGATGAAGTGGCCGCCCGCAAGGCCGCCCGGCCCTTGGCCTTGGTCGAGGAAGCCGCGCTCGCCGCGCCCAAGCCGCGCGGCTTTGCCCGTGCGCTGTCCGAGGCGGCTGTGGCCAGCTATGGCCTGATCGCCGAGATCAAGAAGGCCAGCCCGTCGCGCGGCCTGATCCGCGCCGATTTCGATCCGCCGGCCCTGGCCCGCGCCTATGAAGAGGGTGGCGCCACCTGCCTGTCGGTCCTGACCGACACGCCCTCCTTTCAGGGTTCCGATGAATTCCTGACCCAAGCCCATGGCGCCACCAAATTGCCCTGCCTGCGCAAGGACTTTCTCTACGACACCTATCAGGTCGCCGAGGCCCGCGCCCTGCAGGCCGATTGCATCCTGATCATCATGGCCTCGGTTTCCGACAGCCAGGCTGCAGAGCTTGAGGCCGCCGCCACTCATTACGGCATGGACGTGCTGGTCGAGGTCCATGACCGTGCCGAACTTGACCGCGCCACCCTGCTGAAATCGCGGCTGATCGGCATCAACAACCGCAACCTGCATTCGTTCGAGGTGACGCTGGACACCACCCGCCAACTGGCCCGCCATGTACCCGAAGGCCGCCTGATCGTTTCGGAAAGCGGCCTGCACACACCGGAAGACCTTTCAGAACTCGCCCGCTACGGGGCCCGCTGCTTCCTGATCGGTGAAAGCCTGATGCGCCAGCCCGATGTCACCGCCGCCACCCGCGCCATCCTCGCCCGGCCCCTGACCTCGCAAGGTGGCGTATGACCGACCCAGTGGAAAGCGGCCTGACCCATTTCGACGATCAGGGACATGCCCATATGGTCGACGTGTCGGACAAACCGGTGACGTCGCGCTTGGCCGTCGCTGAGGGGGTAGTGCTGATGACTGCTGAAACCCTCGCCCTGATCACCGAGGGTCGCGCGAAAAAGGGCGATGTTCTGGGCGTTGCCCGTCTGGCTGGCATCATGGCCGCCAAACGCACCGCCGACCTGATCCCGCTCTGCCATCCGCTGCCATTGACCAGGGTGGCGCTGGACCTCGCCGCCGACCCAGCACTGCCCGGTGTCCGCGTGACCGCCACGGTCAAGACCTCAGGCGTCACCGGGGTTGAGATGGAGGCTTTGACCGCCGTGTCGGTTGCCTGCCTCACCGTCTATGACATGCTGAAGGCCGTGCAGAAGAGCATGCAGATCGAAGGCATCCGACTTCTGTTAAAAGATGGTGGAAAATCCGGACTTTACGAGGTGAAGTGATGATTTCGGTCGAAGAGGCGCTTGCCCAATGTCTGGTGCTCGCCACCCCGTTGGCCACCGAAGCCGTCGCCCTCCGTCATGCGTTCGGTCGCATGATGCCCGCCGCCGCCACGGCCCGCCGTGACCAGCCGCCCTTTGCCGCCTCTGCGATGGACGGCTACGCTGTGCAGGGCGACCCCAAACCCGGCGACCGCTTCACCGTGGTGGCCGAAGCTGGTGCAGGCCACGCGTTTGCAGGCACGGTCGCCGCCGGTCAAGCCGTCCGCATCTTCACCGGCGCGCCAGTGCCGCAAGGGGCCACCCGGGTCGTCATTCAGGAAGATGTCAGCCGCAGCGGCGACCAGATAACCCTTAGTCCCAATGCCGACACCGCCAGCCACATCCGCCCCGCCGGTCAGGATTTCCGCATCGGCGACAGCCTTGGTCCCCGCCGCCTGACCGCCAATGACCTTGCCCTGCTGGCGGCCATGAACATCCCCGAAGTCGCCGTCACCCGCCGCCCCGTCGTCGCCCTGATCGCCACCGGCGACGAATTGGTCATGCCCGGCGAGCGTCCTTCCACATCGCAGATCATCAGTTCCAACCCCTTCGCCCTCGCCGCAATGATCGAGGCCGAGGGTGGCACTGCCCGCCTGTTGCCGATCGCCCGCGACACCGAGGCCGACCTTCGCACTGTGCTGACCATGGCAAGTGACGCCGACCTTGTTGTCACCATCGGCGGTGCCTCGGTCGGCGACCATGATCTGGTCGGCCGGGTCACCACCGGCATGGGGCTGCAAAGGTCGTTCTGGAAGATCGCCATGCGTCCCGGCAAACCGCTGATGGCGGGCCGCCTGAACGGCACGCCGCTGTTGGGTCTGCCCGGCAATCCGGTGTCCGCCGTAGTCTGCGGCCATCTCTTCGTGCTGCCAATGGTTCGCGCCTTGCAAGCCCGCCCCGACCCCGCACCAAAACCGCGCCGCGGCCGGCTTGGCGCTGCGGTCGATGCCAACGGCCCTCGTGCCCATTACATGCGCGCCCGGCTGTCCGAGGCCCATGACCTGCCGACGGTGACCCCGTTTGACCGGCAGGATTCAGCCCTGCTGTCGATCCTGTCAGAGGCCAACGCACTCGTCATCCGTCCGGTTGGCGATGGGCCACATGCGGCCGGCGATGTGGTCGAATATCTGCCGACCTGATCTAAACCCTTGACACAAACCGGGAACGCGGGCAGAACATTGTGATAACACTTGACCGTGGGGGTTGAGTCACGCAGAGTGGGGTGACAGGATGCTGACACGCAAGCAGCTGGAATTGCTGGATTTCATCCGCCAAAGGGTGGAAATTGACGGTGTTCCGCCCTCTTTCGATGAAATGAAAGATGCGCTTGATCTCAAATCCAAATCCGGCATCCACCGGCTGATCACGGCCCTGGAAGAACGCGGCTTCATCCGCCGCCTCGCCCACCGCGCCCGGGCCCTCGAAATCCTCAAATTGCCCGAGGCGATGGAGCGGCCTGGCTTCCAGCCCAAGGTCATCACCGGGTCAAAGCCCGAGCCTGCCCCGAAACGCCCCGCTGCCGCCTATGACGTGCAACCGATCGACGCGATGGAAATCCCGATGATGGGCCGCATCGCCGCTGGTGTCCCGATCGAGGCGATTGCCCATGTTTCGCATCACGTGGCGGTCCCCGGCTCGCTGATGTCGGGCCGCGGCTCGCATTACGCCCTGGAGGTCAAGGGCGACAGCATGATCGAGGCGGGCATCAACGACGGCGACATCGTGGTGATCCGCGAACAGCAAAGCGCAGACAATGGTGACATCGTGGTGGCGTTGGTCGAGGATACCGAGGCGACGCTGAAGCGCTTCCGTCGTCGTGGCAGCATGATCGCGCTTGAGGCGGCAAACCCCGCCTATGAAACCCGGGTGTTCCCCGACCATATGGTCAAGGTCCAGGGAAAACTGGTCGGCCTGATCCGCAGCTACTGAGCGGGCGACCTCGGCCTCAGCACAAACTCCGCCAGCGTCGGCGCCGAGCCGAGCCAGATCCGAGCCACATTGCGCACCGGCATCACCAGCAGCCCGCCGGCCTCGGGCCGCAATTCCAACGCCCCGGTCTGGTTCAGCAGCGCCCGGTCGACCAGCAGACAACCCGCAACCGGCTGTACCTTTCCCATGGACGACGGCAGCACCACGATATCCGCCCGCCCGCAGGCGGCTCGCACCTCGTCAACCGCCGCCTTGCCGGACAGCACCTCGCCCCGGAACCCGGCAATCCGAAAGGCCCGCGCGCCTTTGGGCCCGGTGAACCCCGCCCGCTGCGCCGCCGCCTCCGGCAGCGTCAGGTCGCCGTCATCCGCCAGCCAGCTTTGTGCCGCAAACCCTGCGCCCTTGGGCGACGACAACGCCCGCCCCTCAGCCGTCATCAGCCCGACCAGTCCCCCGTCGGAACTGATCAGCAGCGCGGGACGCTCGACCGTCAACCACAGGACTAACGCCAGCACCACCGGCACCAGCCCCGCCAGCCGCCCGAGCCCCTGCCACAGCACGACCCACAGCGCGCCCAACGTCATCAACGGCACCACCCAGGGCCCCGGCGACGGAATGGCGGTCACGGCCCCGTCCAGGCCGGCAATCCAATGCGCGATGAACAGGATCCACCGCGCCGACATATCCATCACCCACAGCGCGGGCCACGCCAGTCCGATGGGTGCCAGCAAGGCCGCCACCGCCCCGGCCCCCATCAACAGGCTCATCATCGGCACGGTCAGCAGGTTGGCCAGCAGGCCATAGTCTGTGAACCGGTTGAACGTCGCCGCCGCATAAGGTGCCGTCGCCATGCCCGCCAGTACCGAGGTCGCCACCAGCATCAACGGCCCGTGCGTCCAACCCGGAAACCGCGCCGCGAGCCAGCGCTGCGTCGGCCCGAACCCCGCGATCAACGCAATCGTCGCGGCAAAGGACAATTGGAACCCCGCTGCCATCAGGCTTTCCGGCTGGGCCAGCAGCAACACCAAGGCCGACAGCGCGACCGAGCGAAAGCTGAGCGCCCTGCGGTCCAGCAGGACCGCAAACAACATCACCGACACCATCAGAAACGCCCGCGTTGTCGCGACATTGGCCCCCGACAGCAACAAGTAGAACAGCGCAATCCCCAGCGCCGCCACCGCGGCAATCTTCTTGCTGTTCACCCTCAACGCCAGCGGCGGGACCGTCGCCACACCGTAGCGCACCACGCCAAACACGAACGCGGTGATAAACGCCATGTTCATCCCCGAAATCGCCAGCAGATGCGCCAGCGACGACACCCGCAGGTCGACGATCACCGCCGCCGAGATATTGGCACGGTCACCGGTCATGACACCCGAGGCAAAGGCCCCCGAATCCCCCGGCACTGCGGTCTGAATGGCCAGAGACAGACGGTTGCGCAACCGGTTGATCACCTCGACTCCGCCGACCGGCGGTTGCCACAGCACCACCGGGCTGGCGGTATAGCCAACCGCCCCCAACCGGTTGAAATAGGCCATCCGGCGGAAATCAAACCCGCCCGGCTCTGCCGCGCTTTCGGGTGCCGCCAGCCGCGCGGTTGTCATCACCACTTGACCCGGCTCATAGGGCAGATCCGGCGGCGGGCCGTGCAGCGACACCCGCACGGTCACCGGCGTATCTGCGGCGGCAAGGCCCGTCAGCACCACCAGATCCAAAGTCAGCCGCAATGCGTCAGATTGCGACCGGTCGATGTCGATGATCCTTCCCTCAACCGGGCCGTAATAGGGAAATGCCAACATCGGCGCCTGCACCAGATGGCCCCGCAAACCGCTCGCCAGCACCCCCGCCGCCACACAGATCAACGCAACCCCAAACGGATGCGCCAGTTCCGGCCCCAACCGCCACAGGACGACCAGCCCCGCGAGGCCAGCAGCGACCACACCGTAGAACGCCAGCCCGGGTTCAAACGGCAAAGCGAACCATAGGCCGATGCCGATGGCTACAAAGATCGGCACAAAGGGAAACAGCGTCCCGCGCCGCGCCTGCAGGGCCATCAACGGCATCATGGCCCAGCCGCGCCATGCCGGTGTGGCCAACTCTGCGGCCTCGTCCCAAGTCGCCACCTTGCCACGCCCCTCTTGATTGCCTAAAGCTGCCCGGACCTTGGCGCGACCCTAGCGCGAACATGGTTTCCCAAAAGTTAATGCGAAAGTTCCTCACAATGGCCGCCCCGGAAAGACCCGTCGTCACCCGCTTTGCCCCCTCGCCCACCGGCTTTCTCCATATCGGTGGCGGGCGGACGGCGCTGTTCAACTGGCTTTATGCCCGCGGACGTGGCGGCAAATTCCTGCTCAGGATCGAGGACACCGACCGCGAACGCTCTACCCCCGAGGCAACCGCCGCCATCCTGCGCGGCCTGACCTGGCTTGGCCTCGACTGGGACGGCGAGGTGGTCAGCCAGTTCGAACGCCGCGAGCGCCATGCCGAGGTGGCCCATCAGATGCTGGCCCGTGGCACCGCCTACAAATGCTTCTCCACTCAGGAGCAAATCGCCGCATTCCGCGCCGAGGCCGAGGCGCGCGGCTCCTATGCGGTGTTCCAAAGCCCGTGGCGCGACGCCGATCCCGCCACTTATCCCAACCGCCCCTACGTCATCCGGATGCGCGCACCTAAGTCCGGCGAAACCGTGATCGAAGATGCTGTTCAGGGCACGGTCCGCTTCAAGAACGACCAACTCGACGATGTGATTTGTTTACGCTCTGATGGTACGCCGACCTATATGCTCGCCGTCGTGGTGGATGACCATGACATGGGCGTCACCCATATCATTCGCGGGGATGACCATCTGAACAACGCCGCCCGTCACAAGATGATCTATGACGCGATGGATTGGGAGCTGCCCATTTGGGCGCATATCCCGCTGATCCATGGGCCAGATGGCAAGAAGCTGTCCAAGCGCCATGGCGCGACCGGCGTGGAAGAGTATCAGGTGATGGGCTATCCCGCTGCCGGCATGCGGAATTACCTGACCCGGCTGGGCTGGGCGCATCTGGACGCCGAGATCTTCACCACGGCCGAAGCCCTGCAGATGTTCGATCTTTCGGGCATCGGCCGCGCCCCCGCCCGGCTTGATTTCAAGAAACTGGAAAACACCTGTGGCCAGCATATTGCGATGACCGCCGATGCTGCACTGCTGCATGAACTGGAAGCGTTTCTGGCGGTTTCCAGTCGTCCGGCGCTGACTGAAACCCAACGTGATCTGCTGACCCGGGCAATGTATTGCGTCAAGGATCGCGCGAAGACCTTCATCGAACTTCTTGATAAGGCTCACTTTGCGATGATATCCCGGCCCATTCGAATGGAGGCCGCGGCCGAGGCCTTTCTCGATCCGGTATCCCGTGGTATGCTGCAGCAATTGACGCTGCAGCTGCAAAATGCAGACTGGACAAAGAGCGAATTAGAGCCGATTCTCACCTCAACCGCTGCTGAGGCTGGCATTGGCTTTGGCAAGCTCGCCTCACCCCTGCGTGCAGCCCTTGCTGGCCGCACCGCCACGCCGAGTGTCTATGACATGATGCTGGTCATTGGACGCGATGAAACAATTGCCCGGCTTGCCGACGCGGCTTTGCAGCCTCTGCGGTAGCCCGATCTGGATTTGCCCTGAGCGTCAGGGCGACTTAACGGAGGTTACCTTATGCCCGCTCCGACCAAGACCGCGACCTTGAACCTGAACGACAAGACCTATGACCTGCCGATCCTGTCGCCAACCATCGGGCCGGATGTGCTGGATATCCGCAAACTCTATGGCCAGGCGGATGTGTTCACCTTCGACCCCGGCTTCACCTCGACCGCCGCCTGCGAAAGCACCATCACCTATATCGACGGCGACAAGGGCGAACTGTTGCACCGCGGCTATCCGATCGAGCAGCTGGCCGCGAAATCCTCGTATGTCGAAGTGTGCTTCCTGTTGCTCTACGGCGAACTGCCAAGCGCGGACCAGCTGCTTGATTTCACCAAACGGGTCACCAACCACACGATGGTGCATGAGCAGATGCACAATTTCTTCCGTGGCTTCCGCCGCGACGCGCACCCGATGGCAACGCTTGTGGGTGTGGTGGGGGCGATGTCGGCGTTCTACCATGACTCGCTGGACATCAACGACCCGTGGCAGCGCGAGGTCGCCTCGATCCGGATGATCGCGAAACTGCCGACGATTGCCGCGATGGCCTACAAATACTCGGTCGGTCAGCCCTTCGTTTATCCCAACAACGCGCTCGACTACTCCAGCAATTTCCTGCGGATGTGCTTTGCAGTCCCGGCTGAGGACTATGTCGTCAACCCGATCCTGTCCAAAGCTCTGGACCGCATCCTGCTCTTGCATGCCGATCACGAACAGAACGCCTCGACCTCGACCGTGCGTCTGGCGGGCTCGTCGGGGGCCAACCCCTTTGCCTGCATCGCCGCCGGCATCGCCTGCCTCTGGGGCCCTGCCCATGGCGGCGCCAATCAGGCCTGTCTGGAAATGCTGCGCGAAATCGGCACGGTGGACCGCATCCCGGAATACATCGCCCGCGCCAAGGACAAGAACTCCGGCTTCCGGCTGATGGGCTTTGGCCACCGGGTCTACAAGAACTTCGACCCGCGCGCGACGGTGCTGAAGGAATCGGCGGATGAGGTGCTCGACCTGCTCGGCGTCCACAACAACCCGACGTTGCAAGTCGCCAAGGAACTGGAGCGCATTGCACTGCAAGACGACTATTTCATCTCGAAAAAGCTGTACCCGAATGTCGATTTCTATTCGGGCATAATTCTGGATGCGATGGGCTTTCCGACCTCGATGTTCACGCCGATCTTCACCATCGCGCGGACCGTCGGCTGGATTTCGCAGTGGAAAGAGATGATTGCCGAGGAAAATCAGCGCATTGGCCGCCCCCGTCAGCTCTATGTCGGCTCACCCAAGCGCGACTACGTCGATATTGCCAAGCGCTGATCAGCCGAGAAGCAACCTCTGCGCCGGGCACTTCATCGTGCCCGGCTTTGGTGAAACGCCGCTCTGAAATTCAGCCACCTGACACCCGGCTTGGCCCTGCACCGCCCTTGTCTCCCAAGCCCGGCATTGCTAGGTCTTTCGCTCGAAACGCAATCAATGTTAATTGAATTGCACCGATAGCCATAAGGACCCCCCCCCGTGAGCCGCACCCTTTACCTGCACATCGGCAGCCACAAGACTGGCACAACTTCGATCCAGAACGTTCTGATGGCCAACAAGGACGTGCTGGCAGCCAAGGGCTTTGGCTATGTGGCCGGCCGGAATGATCTGAACGTCGGCGGCGTACTCGGCCGCGCTTTGATCGGTGACGCTGAAGAGGGCGAAGCCGGGAAGTCACTTGCCAAACGCCGGGCACAGATTGTCGGTGACATTCTGGCGCATGACGAACAAAATGTCATCGCTTCGAGCGAGGGGTTTTCCTACCTTTTCGACCCCAAGTCCGCTCAACTCTACCATGATGCGTTGAAACCGTATTTCGAGACGATCAAAGTGATATGCTACCTGCGGCGTCAGGATCAATTCGCAGTGTCCCACCACCAGGAAGGCGCCAATCCACAGCGCAAACCGGCAATTTGGCTGCATGGATTTTCGCCGACCGCCTTGCCCGGAATTAGCCCTCTGCAATTCAGATATCTCGATTACGCTACCCGGATCGGAATGTGGGCCGATGCCTTTGGTGACGACGCGATGATCTTGCGGATTTATGACCGCAGCACCTTGAAAGACGGCGATTCAGTCGCCGATTTTCTCGACATCCTCGGAATGCAGGCTGCAGATTTTACGATAAAGAAAGAACTGAATGTCTCGATGGGGTTCATTCAGGCCAAGATCGGGCATATTCTCAACGAAGTCATCGAACAGCAGGAAGCCAAGGCCAGCGTCCTCGCACAACTGCACAGTGATGACAAATTGTTGCCGCGACGCGACGACGCCATCCAATTTATCGAACGCTATCTCGACGGCAATCGCCAGTTGAACGCGCGGTTCAAGATCTCTGAACGGCCGGACTTGTTTTCCGATGACTTTTCCGCCTACCCGGAAGAGGGCAACGAACTTTGGAAGGAAAAGTCGTTCAATGCCGCAATCCGCGCCTGTGCAGAGGTGATTCAGGCGCTGTCCAGCGACCCTGGCTTGCTGAGCGCCGAAGACTATCTTGTGGCCGCCGAAGCCGTGGCCGCCTCTCATCCCGAGACCGCTCGCAAGTTGCTGGACATGGCTCAAAAACTTCGGCCACAGTCGGAGTCCGTCCGCGCCAGGCCGAACGCGGCAAGCAAGCCGAAAAAGCGACGCGGCGAACGTCGGACCGGGGAAGATGGTGATGCGACCAGTTCCGGCCGCAGCCGGCGCCACAAGCGCAACCGGAAGGCAACAGCGGACGCGCCAACCCCTGAAACCGATGGCGCAGAAGCATGACGGCAGGACCTGGCAAAGGTTCGCAGGAAAGGACAGGGGCGCAGCACAGCGTCCCGTCTGATCCGAAAAGGTGACTGATGGCAAATCTCTACCTGCATATCGGCGCGCACAAGACCGGCACCACCGCCTTGCAACAGGGCCTGCACCGCAACCGGGCTCTGCTGCGCGCCAACGACATCGTTTACGTTGCCGCCGCAACCGCCACGCATCTGCACTCGTTTCTCGGCAACATGGCTCCGGACGGTTTCCTGCCGGGCGGGTTCCATGTCCAGGACTCCGCAATATTCATCCAACGCTTCTTTGCGGCCCGGGCAGAGGCAACCACCGTCATCGCCTCCTCGGAAAATTTCTCCTTCTTCTTCGACCGCCGCGCCATCACCGACCTCGCTCTCATGCTGCGCCCGCTGTTTGATCGGGTCCGCATCGTATGCTACCTGCGCCGTCAGGACCGCCACGCCGTCTCGCATCATCAAGAGGGGGCCAAGCCGCACCGTTATGTCGAGGGTCAGCTTTGGGGCCACCAACCGACCGCCTTGCCGCATTACACCCTGCACCATGACCTCTATCTCGATTACAACCAACGTTTGGGCCAGTGGGCCGATGCCTTTGACGATGAAAACATGATCGTGCTGCCTTACGACCGGGCGCTGTTGACGGGCGGCGACATTTTTCAGGACTTCCTTACCCGGATCGGACTGAACGTCAGCGGGCTTGCGGCGGTTGGCGACCGGAATGTCTCGCTGGGCGCGGCCCAGACCAAGGCGGGCCATCTTATGAATGCGGCCAATCTGCCTGCTCATGTGGCCGAAGCCATTCTGAAACGCATCCCCGCCGAGGGTCGCATTCTGCCCAGCCGCGCCGACGCCATGGCCTTCCTCGACCGTTACCGCGACGGCAACCGCCTACTGAACC
>JBDTQR010000114.1:0-14373 GCA_039932095.1 bacterium
GCGCTTCCAGGTCGATATCTCGGCACGGGCCGGGGTATTCCACAACCTGATCACGCTGCCGACTTTCCATCTGACGGCAAAATCGGTGGATGAGCTGACCACGGGGTATTTTGGCGAGGACCGTATGCTGGCCTATGTTGCGACGGTGCAGCGGCAAGAGATCCGGCGCGGGATTTCGGCGGTCAAGCACCAGCATGAGGTGGGGTCCGATCTGGGCGACACCTTCAAGGAGATGGTCGGCGGCGAGCGGGCGTTGAAGGCGGGCGGCCATGGCAACACCATGAACCAGTTCGCGGCCGAGTAGCCGGACAATGACAGGGGGCGGTCCGGCTATGGCCGGGCCGGCCTTTTGCGTCACTCAGCGCGTGGTCGCGCTGCGTCGCCAGCGGGCGGCAGACCGTTCCCATGGCTGGATCAGGCCGAAGTCCACCACCAGCATGACGGCGACAAAGCTGAGGGCGTAGGCCAGTACGCGGGCGATGTCGAACAGCTGAAAATACAGGTGGATCTGGAAGCCGATGCCATTGGAGCGGCCGAGGAATTCGACAACCAGTACGATTTTCCAGATCACCGCCAGCCCGTTGCGGGCGCAGGCGGCGAACCATGGGGCAAGTTGCGGGGCCGTGACATGGCGCAGGCGGGTCCAGCGGGTCAGGCGGAAGACGCGGGACATCTCATCCAGTGCAGGGTCCATCGCGCGGACGCCTTCGCGCAGGGTGACCACCACCATCGGGGTCTTGCTGAGGGCGACAGCGGTGACGGCGGCGGCCTCGGTCAGGCCGATCCACAGATAGCAGAGCACGATCACCACCAGGGCAGGCAGGTTGGACAGCACCACCACCCAAGGCTCGGCCCAGATGTTCAGGCGGCGAGAGCGACCCAGCATCAGGCCGAGAATGGTGCCGATGGTCATGGCGATGACAAAGCCGGCGGCCACCCGGCGGAGCGTGACGAAGAGGTGGAGCAAAAGGGGACCCGAGGCGGCCTCGTCCCACAGGATCGCGGCGACGGTCTGGGGGGGTGGAAGTGTGGCGGGGTCGCCCTTGAGTGCGGCCAGGACCGTCCACAACGCCAGTAGCGCCAGCATCGAAACGGCGAAGATCAGCGGGTTGCGTCCGGTTGGTTGCGGTGCCTGCATGGGTCTATCCGCCAATCTGCTGGTCATCGGTGATCACGGCAGGGCTGCCGCCCAGACGGATGATCCGGCTGGCCAGCCGCCGCGCTTCGGCCTCGACATGGGTGACGAGCAGCGTGGCCAGCGGGCGGGTGGCGCGCAGGCGGGTGAAGACAGCCATCATCTCATCCGCGAGGTCCGGGTCCAGCGAGACGAAAGGCTCATCCATCAGCAGCAGTGCGGGCCGGGCGGCGAAGGCGCGGGCCAGCGACAGGCGGCGCTGCTGGCCAAGCGACAACTGGCCGGGGAAGCGGGTGGCAAGGCCAGCGAGGCCGACCTCGGCGAGCAGAGTGTCAGCTTCGGCGGCGGCAATGCCAGTGGCAAGGCACAGGTTCTGGCGGGCGGTGCGCCACGGCAGCAGGGTCGGTTCCTGAAATACCATGGCCAGGCGACCGGTGACCTGAACCACACCCTGAGCAGGTTCCAGCCCGGCGATCAGGCGCAGGATCGTGGTCTTGCCGATGCCGGATGGGCCGATCAGGGCGAGGGTTTCCTGTGGGGCAAGCGTCAGGGACAGGGGGCCGAGGATGGCCTGACCGCCCCGGCTGTGGCCGGTCAGGTTCAGGCGCAGGACTGGGTCGGCAAGCGGTGCCACGGGATCAAGGCAGCGGCGGCGCGAACACGCCATCCGGCATGGTGGTGACATCGCCCATCAGGTCGCTGCCGCCGAGTTTCACCATCAGATCCAGCATCTTTGCCGCCGCCGCTGCATCGACCGGGCCGGCAGCCGGAATACCCGCGCGAAACCCGGCCTTCAATGCCGCGAATTCGGCGTCATCGCGGGCTTGCATCTGCGGGCGCAGACTGTCCCAGGCGGCGTCGTCGGTGGCGAGCAGGTCCTTGGCGGCGCGTGAGGCGTTTTGCAACCCGGCAATCAGGTCCGGATGGTCGCGCAGGGTCTGGCCCGTGACCACATAGCCCAGCAACGGCAGATCGGGGTCGAGGCCCAGTGCCGTCGCGGCGTCGGACACGCTGATCAGCGGTCGCATGCCTGCCACCTCCATCCTGGCCAGAAAATTCCAGAAGTTGATTGCACCGTCCAGATCGCCGTTCAGCGCCGATTGCAGGATCAGGGGCGGCGCGCCGTAAACCTGTTCGGTCGTCGCGGCAAGGTCAATCCCGTCGTGTTGCTGGGCGTAGGCCCGCAGGATCAGCCAGCTTTTGTCAAGCGGTCCACCGGCGATGCCGATCATGCCACCCTGCAGGTCGGCCAGCGTCTGCGCCGGGCTGTCGGCGGGCACCATCAACGCGCCCACCGCCTTGGAATAGGGGAGGAAGACGTAATCCTGCCCCGCCGCCCGTTGCCGGGCCACCCAGAGCCAGTCGGTGACGATGACATCCGCCGCCCCGCCTTGCAGAGCGATCAGGCCGGCGGGGGTGCCCGCGATGTCCTGAACCTGCAACTGAAAGCCGTTGGCAGTGTCAAAGCCATACTGGGTGATCGTGGTCATCTCCCAATTCACGGTGCCCGAGACTTGCACGGCGGCGCGCAGCACCGGCAGGTCGGCATGGCCGGCCAGCACTGACATCAGGTACAGGGCGGCTGATCCGCTGATCGATTTGAAGATGTGCATAGTGGCCTCTGGCTGGTCGCCGCCCGGCATACAACCGAATTGCGACCAATGGACAGAGCCGACTGCCGGAAAGGTGTATCGGTGTCAGCCGGACAACGCATGCTGCCCGGCTGACGGCTGGATCACTTCACCTGGGCCTTGACCGCCTCGACATCAGCGGTCGACATTTCGCCGACCGTGGTGACCTTGCCGTCGACGATCTGCCACAGCCGGAACGGACCGGCGATGTCGCCATATTGGTCAAAGTTGACCGGGCCGATAACTCCTTCGTAGCGGATCGGCTTGCCTGCGGCGATCAGCGCCAGAGCCTTGACGAATTCGTCCTTGCCGGCATGGATCACTTCGCCCGCCGGATCGACGGCCTTGCGGATGGCATCAGGCAGTTTGGCGGCGTCGGAGCCACCGGCGATGGCGATGGCCAGACCGACCAGAGCGCCGGCGTCATAGGACCGGTCGGCGGCGGGGGCTGCGGGGTCAATGCCGGAGAATGACTGATAGTTGGCATTGAAATATTCGGTCGAGGCGGTCGGGCTGGTGCCGGACGAGGTGCCAAAGGCCTGACCGAGGTATTCGGCCCCGACTGCGGTGATGAAGTCGTCGCTGTTCATGCCGTCGTTCAACAGGAACTTCTGAACGCCGCCCTGGCTGACCCATTGCCGGGCGATGGTGGCACCGTCAACCGGGTCGGAGATCAGGTACAGCGCGTCGGGCGAACCGGCCATGGCCGAGGTGACTTCGGCTGCGTAGTCGGATTGCTTGGCGTTGTAGGGGGTGACCGAAATCACCTCACCGCCCAGCGCCTTGTATGGGTCGGAGAATTCCTTGACCAGATTGACGCCGAAGTCGTTGTTCTGATGGATGATCACGATCTTCTTCATGCCGTTGTCGATGGCGAATTTCGCCGCAGCCACACCTTGCAGCGCGTCCGAGGTGATGGTGCGGAAGAATACGCCATTGGTCTTGCCGTCACGCCCCAGCGCGGTCAGCGTCGGCGAGGATGAGGCCGGGGAGACTTGCAGGATCTTGGCGGGGGCGGTGACCGAGGTCAGGATCGGAATCGACATCGGGCTGATGATGCCGCCGATGATCGCCGGAACCTTGGCGACCTGCACCAGTTGGGTCGCGGCATCGACTGCGACATTGGCCTGCGTCTGGCTGTCGCGGGTGTCGGTTTTCAGGGTGCAGCCTGCGACACCGCCGGCGTCGTTCAGATCGCGAAACGCCATTTCGACCGATTTCGCGCCGGCCTGACCATAGGCCCCGGCCTCTCCGGTCAGTTCAAGCACCAGACCGACAGTGATGTCACAGGCATAAGTCGCGCCGGGCAGCAGGGTCAGGGCGGCGACGGTGGCAAGCAGAATTCTCTTCATGATGGGTCCTCGTGTTGGTTGGGTCTGGCCCTTGGTCTGAGGTCCGCCGGTCCGGGCTTGTCCGGCGGTTAGGACGGCTCAACTTTCGGCGTTGAGATTGTATTTGATGATGCTGCCGTGGCGGCCGCTGCGGTCGCGTTCCAGCGTGTAGGTGTCGCCGGCGGGGATGGTGCCCTGGGCCTGGATGACGGCGATTTCGGCAAAGTCCTGATCTGTCAGGGCGAGTTCGGACACCGCGACATTGCGGGCAAGGTGGGTGCGGTTGCGGGCCCCGACGATGACCGCGGCGACTGCGGGGCGGTTCAGCATGGCGGCACTGGCCACGGTGGCGATGTCGGTGGCGTGGCGGTCGGCGATGCGGCGCAGGGTTTGCAGCAGGGACTGGAACAGATCCCAGCCGCCGAAATCGTCGATGATCAGTTTGTATTTGGTTAACGAACGGTTTTCCAACGGGTGTTCAGGTTCTTTCCGGCCGAGCCAGGTGTCGCCGAGAAAACCACCAGCGACGGTGCCGTAGCAAAGGATCCACATGCCGTTTTCCAGTGCCGCCTTGGCCAATTGACGCTGTGGCCTTGCGTCGAGCAGGCTGTATTGCACCTGCATCGACAGCAGCGGCACGCCCGACCCGATAATTTCGAGCGATCGTTCGGTATCGAAATTGGTGCCGCCGATCCGGGCGACCTTGCCTTCCAGCCGCATCTCGTTCAGCCAGCCCACGGCGTCCAGATAGCGGGGCACATCATAGTCCCACCAGTGGAATTGCACGAGGTCGAGCCGCTCCATCCTCAGGCGTTTCAGCGAGGTTTCGACGATGCCACGGATATAGGCGCGGTCGACGGTGGCAAGGCGGGTCAGGTCGGGGACCAGTTTGGTGTGGACCTTGATGCGGGCCAGCGCCTCGGCCCCGCGCTGCTTGGCGTATTCGCTGCGGAAGCCGCCGATCAGCTCTTCAACGCCGGTATAGATGTCGGCGCAGTCGAAAGTGGTGATCCCGGCGTCGGCAAAAGCGATCATGTCGGCGGTGGTCTTGTCGCGGTCAACCGGGCCGTGGCCGCCAGCCAGTTGCCAGCCGCCCCGGATGACGCGGGAAATGGTGTAGCCGGGGCTAAGGTCGATGCGGGCGACGGTCATTTCTGCTCCGGTATCGGGACGGCGGTGGTGGCGGCGTGGGAGAAGCTGCGTTTGGCCAGACGGGTGATGCGCAGGCGGGACGGGCAGTTCGGGTCGGGGCAGGCGATTTCGGCGTCCGAGGTCATCCAGTCATGCGGATGGGTCTGGCGTTGTTTGGCGGCCAACAGGGGCAGGACGGACGACAGCGAATAGATCGAAAAGCTCTGGCCCGGGGGCAGGTGGAGTTGTTCGCCGCGCAGTTCGAACCAGTCGCCGACCTGACCGCAGTAGATTTTCGCACCCTCGGGGGCGATGATTTCGACGCGCAGGTCGTAAAGGTCGAAATGGTCGTCCATCACGGCTCCAGACCGAAAGTGATATCGCAGGTGCCTGAGCGGCGGATGCGGTTGCAGGCTTCGGCCAAGGCGGCGCGGTCCTCGGGGCGGACCTGGGCCACGACCGACCCGGCCAGCCAGCCGATGGGAAAGAACATCCGCGCGCCGGGGCCGTAAAACAGGCCGATGTCGAACACCGGATCGGGAGTGCCGCCCCACATCCGGGCCGGAACATAGGCCAGCACCACGTCGCCGGGTTGCGGGTGCAAGGTGGCGTTTTCCGGCGGCAACGCCGTGGCCCAGTCGGCCCCGGCCAGATGCAGCGGCGGGATCGGACAGGAGATCTCGGGGCCGGTCCACATGGCGTGAATGGCCGGGACGCTGCGCGGGGTTTCAAGGTAGCGCCGCAGGAAGGTGACGTTGGCAGGGGCCTTGTCGGGCAGAAACGCTGCCATGACGTCGAGGCCGGAGGCGGCGGAGTGGATGCGCAGGGCGGTCATGCGGCCTCTTTCCCTAGTTTGTCTTTAAGATAGGCGAAGGGCCGGCTGATGTCGGCGACCAGCGCTGCGCGGGCGGCTTCGGCATTTCCGGCCTCAAGCGCCTGCACGATGTCGTGGTGGAAGCGGGCGGCGTCGTGGGCGCCGGCCTCGGAAAACGCATAGATCGCGGCGCGGGTGAAGGGGCCGGATTGCAACCACAGGCTTTCGATCATCGGCAACAGGACGATGGAGCCACATGCGCGGTAGATTGCAAAGTGGAAGGCGTGGTTCAGGGTGACTTCGCGGTCGACCCGGTCGGGATCGCCGCCAAGGCGCATTTCCTCCCATTCCAGCATGATGGCGCGGATCGTGGTGACGAGGTGGGGGGTCATGCGGGCGGCGGCCAAGGCCATCGCCTCACCCTCGATCAGGATGCGGGCGCGCAGAAGGTCGCCGATGCGGTCCATCGTGACAGGCGGGACGCGGATCGAGCGGTTGGGCAGCATTTCCAGCGCCTGTTCGGTGATCAGGCGGCCGAGCGCCTCGCGGACCGGCATGGTGGAGGTGACCAGAGCGTCGGCGAGTTGGCGGATCGTCAGGACCTGACCCGGCGCGAAAAGCCCGCCGATCAGGGCGCGGCGCAATTCGGAATAGACACGGTCCTGCACGGTGTCGCGCCCGACCGGGGCCAATCCTGTTGCCGTATCCGCCATCGCCAACCCGCCACTCGAATCATCTTGATCGGAGGATTAGACGCTTCTACTGTGATCAAATCAAGTGTGATCACAGATCAAACTTTGGGGGCGGCATGGCGGCGACGGTGCTGGAGGCGCGCGATCTGACCAAGCGCTTTGGCGGGGTTGCTGCGGTCAGTGGCATGTCGCTGGCGGTGGGTCAGGGTGAGATCCTTGGACTGATCGGGCCGAATGGGGCGGGCAAGACCACGATGTTCGATCTGCTCGCGGGGTCGGTGGTGCCGACCTCGGGCCGTATCCATCTGATGGGGCGCGACATTACCGGGCAGGCGGCGAACCATCGGTTGGCGGGCGGAATGGGGCGGACGTTTCAGATCCCGCGGCCGTTTCCTGCATTGTCGCTGATCGACAACATGCTGATCGCACGGCAAGGCCAGACGGGTGAGCGGTTCTGGGCCAATTTCAGCGCGCCGCGCCGGGTGGCGGCCGAGGAACGGGCGGCGCGGGACAAGGCGTTGCAGCTGCTGGACCTTGTCGCCCTGCAGCGGTTGGCAGAGGAGCCGGCGCGGGTGCTGTCGGGCGGGCAGCGCAAGCTGTTGGAACTGGCGCGGGTGATGATGGCGGACCCCAAGGTCATTCTGCTGGACGAGCCGGCGGCGGGGGTGAACCCGGCGCTGCTGGAGGTGCTGATCGCCCGGATCCAAGCAATCAACGCCAGCGGCGTCACGTTCCTGCTGATCGAGCACAACATCGACATGGTGTCGCGGCTGTGCGGCCGGATCGTGGTGATGGCGCAGGGATCGCTGCTGTTCGAGGGACGACCGGAGGAAGTGGCGCTGGATCCAAGGGTGATCGAAGCCTATCTCGGCGGGGTGCCGGCATGAGAATTCTGGATGTCCGGGGGCTGGTGGCAGGCTATGAGCCGGGGTTGGCGATTGTGAAGGGGGCCTCGATCCATGCCGACGCGGGCGAGATCGTGGTGATCCTTGGGCCGAATGGGGCGGGGAAATCCAGTCTGATCAAGGCGATTGCCGGGTTGGTGCCAGTATCTGGCGGGCAGGTCATGCTGGACGGACGGGACATTACCGGCGTTCCGGCGCATCTGATGGTGCGGCAGGGGCTGGCCTTTGTGCCGCAGACCGAGAACATCTTTCCGCTGCTGACGGTGGCCGAAAATCTGGCGGTTTCGGGGGGTGTCTTGCCGAGGGCCGAGGTGGCGGGGCGGGTCGGCGAGATGTTCGCGATGTTTCCTGACCTTGCGCGGCAAAGCCGTCTTATGGCGGGGTCTCTGTCGGGTGGGCAGCGGCAGATGCTGGCGGTGGCGCGGGCCTTGCTGGTGCGGCCACGGGTGTTGATGCTGGATGAGCCGTCGGCGGGGCTGTCGCCGATATTGGTGCAGCAGGTGTTTGCCCGACTGGCCGAGATCCGGCAGGCCGGGTTGACCATCGTGCTGGTCGAGCAGAACGCAAGGGCGGCGCTGGCGATTGGTGACCGGGCCTATGTGTTGGTCGAGGGGCGGGAGGCGCATGAGGGGCGGGCCGCGACGCTGTGGGACGATCCGATCATTGCCGAGTTGTACCTTGGCCAACGGAGGGCGTCATGAGCCTGCAATTCCTGCTGGACGGAGTGCTGTCGGGGTCGATGATCGGGCTGGGGGCGATCGGAGTGACGCTGACCTATTCGATCCTGCGCTTTTCCAACTTTGCCCATGGCGATTTCATGGCCTGGGGGGCCTATGCGGCGCTGGCGGTGGTGGGCGCGCTGGGCGGCAGTACGGCCTTGAAACCGCTGTCGTTTGGTCTGCCGTTGCTGGTGGCGCTGGTGGTGGCGATGGGGTTGACGGCGCTGCTGGCGCTGGCGCTGGACTGGGCGCTGTTTGCCCGGCTTCGGGCAAGGGGCCAGTCGATCATCGTGGTGATGGCGTCGTTCGGCGCGTCGATGGCGCTGCGCAGCCTGCTGGAATTCATCTTCACCTCGCGCCCGACGTATTTCTCGCGGGCTATCCAGATGGCGCAGCCGGTCGGGTTGGGGATCAAGATCACCGCCGATCAGGTGGCGTTGCTGATCACGACGATGGTGCTGGTCACCGCGATGGCCTTGTTCTTGGCGCGCAGTCAGCGCGGTCGCGAGATGCGGGCCTATAGCCAGAACCCGGCGCTGGCGCAGGTGGTGGGGATCGACGTGTCCAAGGTGGTGCGCACGACCTGGATCATTGGCGCCGCCTTGGCCTGTGCGGCGGGGGTGATGGTGGGGGTGCTGGTGCAGATCAGGCCGCTGATGGGGCTCAGCCTGTTGCTGCCGATGTTCGCAGCGGCGATCCTGGGCGGCATCGGCTCAGTGACGGGGGCGGTCCTGGGCGGGTTGATCATCGGACTGTCTGAG
Organism: bacterium; assembly: GCA_039932095.1. Classification (GTDB taxonomy): domain Bacteria; phylum Pseudomonadota; class Alphaproteobacteria; order Rhodobacterales; family Rhodobacteraceae; genus Stagnihabitans. The sequence continues at coordinate 9,120 of JBDTQR010000114.1, forward strand.
GCGGCGGCGGTGCAGTTCATCGGCGGCGAGTGGCGGGCGGCGGTGTCGTTCGTCATCCTGATGGCAGTGCTGCTGGTGCGGCCGATGGGGCTGTTCGGGGTGGCAGAGCGATGATTGTGGACCTCATGGGTTACGGTGCGTTCTTTCTGTCGACGGCCTTGATCTTTGCGCTGATCACGCTGGGGTTGAACCTGCAATGGGGGCTGACCGGTCTGTTCAACGTCGGGATTTCCGGGTTTGTCGCGATTGGGGCCTATGCGTCGGCCATCCTGACGACGCCCGAGACGGTGGACCGGATCGGCGGCTTTGGCTGGCCGATCGGGCTCGGCTGGATCGCGGCGGCGGTCATCACGGCAGGGGCAGCGGCGTTCACCGGTTATGCCACGCTCAGGCTGAAAGCGGATTATCTGGCGATCACCACCTTTGGCGTGGCGGTGGTGGTGCAACTGGTGGCGTTGAACGCGCAGGGCCTGACCGGCGGGCCGTTTGGCGTGGCGTTCATCCCACGCCCCTTTGCAGGCGTTCAGGCCGAGCCGGTGCTGTTCAACTTTGCCAATCTGGCGGTGATCGCGGGGGTGACTTTGGCGGTCTATCTGGGGCTGGAACGGCTGTCGCGCAGTCCGTGGGGCCGGGTGCTGCGGGCGCTGCGCGAGGATGAGCGGGCGGCGATTGCCTTGGGCAAGAGTGCGCGGTCCTACCGGATTCAGGCCTTTGCGGTGGGGGGTGGCGTGATGGGGCTGGCCGGGGCGGTGCAAGCGCATTTCATCGGGTTCATCGCACCGGACAACTATCTGCCGACGCTGACCTTTCAGGTCTGGGCGATGTTGATGGTCGGCGGGTCAGGTTCCAATCGCGGGGCGGTGTTGGGGGCGATTGTGGTCTGGGCGATCTGGGTCGGGGCCGGGGCATTCTCGGCCGCCGTGGTGCCGGGCGACTGGCAGGCGCGGGCGGCGTCCCTGCAGATCGTAGCGATTGGGGTGATGCTGTGCCTGATCCTGTTGTGGCGGCCGCAGGGCTTCTTTGCGCCGCGCCGCCGATGAGCGGGGCCCCTGAAACGCTGTGGCATGCGACGGCCGCTGCCCTGCCGGGCTTTGCGGTATTGCAGGGGCCGGTTGAGGCGGATTTGCTGGTAATCGGCGCTGGGTTTGCCGGGTTGTCGACCGCACTGCATGCAGCTGAGGCGGGGCTGGCAGTGGTGGTGCTGGAGGCTGAGGCAGTGGCCTGGGGTGCCTCGGGGCGGAATGCCGGGTTTGTGGTGCCGAACTTTGCCAAGGTCGATCCGGATGGGGTGCGGGCGTTGCTGGGCGAGCGGGCGGAGCGGCTGATCGCGATGGCGGCGGGCAGTGGTGATCTGGTGTTCGACCTGATCCGACGCCACGCGATCAGCTGTGACGCGGCGCAGGTGGGCTGGATCCAGCCATCGCATTCGGCGGCGGCCTTTGCCAAGGCTGGGGGTCGGGTGCGGCAATGGGCGGCCCTGCAGCGTCCGGTGGAGCTGCTGGACCGGGCGGCGGTCACCCGACTGACCGGGGTCGCGGGCTGGCATGGCGGTTGGATCGACTGGTCGGGTGGGGTGATCAACCCGGTAGGGTATGCGCGCGGGCTGGCACTTGCGGCGGCGGCGGCCGGGGTCAAGGTGTTTGAACGCAGCCCGGTGTCGGGTTTGCAGCGGCAGGGGCAGGACTGGCTGGCGACGGCGCCCGGCGGGACGGTCAAGGCGCGGCGGGTGGTGCTGGCGACCAACGCTTATGTCGGGGGGCTGTGGCCCCGGTTGGCGCAGACCTTCGTGCCGCTGCGGGTTTTTCAGGTGGCAACCGGGCCATTGCCCTGGGCGGTACGCTCCCGGTTGTTGCCCGAGGGGCAGGCGGTGTCGGACACAAGGCGCAATCTGTTCACCTTTCGCTTTGATGCGCAGAACCGGTTGATCAGCGGCGGGATGCATATCCTGTCCCCCGGCGCCGAAACCCGGGTACCAGCGGCCATTCACCGCCGTCTTGCGCGGGTGCTGGGCCTGCCGGACCTGCCGCCGCTGGCCTATGCCTGGTCGGGCCTGGCGTCGGTGATGCCGGACTATCTGCCCCGGCTGGTTGAACTTGGCCCCGGGCTGGTGGCCGGGTTTGCCTGCAATGGCCGGGGGATTGCGCTGTCGACGGCGATGGGGCGGGAGTTGGCCGGGTGGGCGGCGGGGGAGGCGTTGGCCAGCCTGGCGGTTCCAGCACGGCCCATGACGACGCTGCCGTTCCCGGCGCTGACCCGCCTAGCGCCCAATCTGTTGCTGCCGATCAGCATGGTTCGCGACCGGTTGGAGGGTGGCTGAAGCGGGATGACCAAGGCTGGACCCGGGCGCATCCCCGCGTCCCCCTGCCGCCCCGGCGCAGGCCGGCGCCCCGAAGGTCACTGCGAAGCTCGCGGCGCGCCAGCACGGTCGAGGCCCCGGATCAGGTCCCGGATCAGGCCCGGCGCAGCGCGGGGCATCGGGAGCCGGGTGGGTCGATCAAGACCCATCCCGGGCTAAGGTTCGGGGTCGAGAAACTCCACCTGACGGTTCCACTGGATAAGCACCACGCAGCCCATGTCGGACCACACCCGGTGGGCCGAGCCTGCGGGGTTCAGCATCAGGGTGCCGGCGGGATAGTCGCCGCGTTCATCGCTTTGCACGCCGTCCAGCACCAGGATCGTCTCCAGTCCGTTATGCCGGTGGGCAGGCACGCCGGCTCCGGGGGCATAGCGCAACAGGGCGACGGCGGGTTCGCCGGTCAGGATCGGGCTGATCTCGACCCCGGCGCGGAACGGCTGGTAGACCGCATCGCGACAGCCATCGGGCAGCAGGGCTGCGACGTTGAACGGGTCAGACACCAAGCGCCTCGCGGAGTTCTGCGGTTGTGGCGGTCCAGCCGACGATGGCCCCCTGCGCGCGGATCATGGCGAGGGCGGCGGCCTTGAAGGCGGGGAAATAGCTTTCGGTGGCATCCTCGGCCAGGAGGCAGTCATAGCCCCGGTCATTGGCCTCACGCATGGTGGTCTGGACGCAGACCTCGGTGGTGACACCGGCAAAAACCAGCGATTGGATGCCGAGGCATGTCAGATGGGCGGCGAGGTCGGTGGCATGGAACGCGCCCTTGCCGGGCTTGTCGATGACGATTTCGCCGGGTGCGGGGGCGAGTTCCGGGATGATCGCGGCCCCCGGCTCGCCCGCGATCAGGATGCGGCCCATGGCGCCCATGTCGCCTATCCTGAGCGCCGGATTGCCGCGCAGCCGCTTGGCGGGGGGGCAGTCGGACAGGTCGGACCTGTGGCATTCGCGGGTGTGGATCACCGGCAGGCCCGCCACGCGGAAGCCGTCAATCAGGCGTGCGACGGTGGGCACGATGGCCTGCAACAGGGTCACGTCATTGCCGAGGGTGGCGCCAAAACCGCCCGGTTCGATGAAATCGCGCTGCATGTCGATGACGATCAGGGCGGTGGACCCGGGGTCGAAGCGGAACGGGAACGGCAGGGCGGCGGGGATGTCGGCCATCAGGCGTGGCCCCCCATATGGTGGCCGATGGTGGCGATGTCGGCCAGGGCAGCGGGGGTTTCAAAGGCGATGCGGCCTTCGGACATGACCAGAATCCGGTCGGACATTTCCAGAACCTCATCCAGATCCTCGCTCATCAGCAGCACCGCCGTCCCGGCGTTGCGCGCCGCCATGATCCGGGCGCGAATCTCGGCCACTGCCGAGAAGTCGAGGCCGAAACAGGGGTTGGAGATGACCAGCAACTTGACCTCACCGGTCAGTTCGCGGGCCAGCACGGCGCGTTGCACGTTGCCGCCGGACAGCGCGGCAATCGGGGTGTCCAGCGAGGCGGTCTTGACCTTGAAGGCGGCGACGAGGTCGGCGGCTTTTTCGCGCATCTCGCGGCCCGACAGCCAGAAGCGTTTGCCATGGCCGTTCAGATCGAAGCTGCGGAAGGCGATGTTGTCGGTGACGCTCATCTTGCCGGCGCAGGCGTTGCGCAGTGGTTCTTCCGGAAGATAACGCACGGCGAGGGCCTGCGCCTCGGGCCGTGTCGCCGCATAGGGCGCGCCGTTGACGGTGATGTCGCCAGACTGGGCGGGGCGCTGGCCGGTCAGAACCTCCATCAGTTCCATCTGGCCATTGCCGGAAATGCCAGCGATGCCAACCACTTCACCTGCCCGCACACTCAGATCGTCAATCGAGATTTCCTTGAGGCCAGAGCGGTCGCGCGCCTTGATGCCCTTGACGGACAGAACTGCGGCCCCGGGCTCACCGGCGCGTGGCAGCGGGATGCGGGCGGCGTCAGTGCCGATCATCATCGCGGCCATGTCGGTGTGGCTGAGGTCGGCGACCTTGCCGGAGCCGACATGGCGGCCGCGGCGCAGCACCGACACCTCGTCGGCAAAGGCGGTCACTTCGCGGAATTTATGGGTGATCATCAGCACCGAAATTTCCCCGGCGGCACAGAGGGCGCGGACATGGCCCAGCACTTCATCCGCCTCATCCGGGGTCAGCACCGAGGTCGGCTCATCGAGGATCAGGAAGCGGCGGCCGAGGTAAAGCTGTTTCAGGATTTCAAGCTTCTGCTTTTCGCCCGCCGCCAGACGCGCCACCGGCTGTTCCAGGGGCACGCGGAACGGCATCGACCCCATGAACGCCTCCAGCGCCGCACGCTCCCTCGCCCAGTCGATCACGGCGGGGGTGTCGCGGCGGCTGATCACCAGATTTTCTGCGACGGTGAGCGAGGGGACAAGGGTGAAATGCTGGTACACCATGCCGAGGCCAAGGGCGTGGGCGTCGCGTGGGTCGCCGATTTGCGCCTCGCGCCCGCCGACCTGCATCTGGCCGGAGGTGGCGTGATAAAACCCCATCATGCATTTGACGAGGGTGGATTTGCCCGCGCCATTCTCGCCCAGCAAAGCGTGCAGGCTGCCGGGCGCCACCCGGATCGACACATCGTCCAGCGCGGTGAATCCGCCGAAGCGCATGGTCATGCCGATGGTGGCAACCTCCAGCGCGCCGGGGGGAAGCGGTTCGTCGCCAATCACGCTCATGGCAGGACCCCGATCAGGCTGGCGCTGTCGCTGACCGCGCCGAACACGCCGCCCTGCATGGTGACCATCTTGAGCGCGGCGTCGTGGTTGCCCTTGTCGGTCGCCCCGCAGCAATCGGAGACGATCAGGCATTCGAAGCCGCGGTCGTTCGCCTCGCGCATGGTGGTGGAGACGCAGACATCGGTGGTGATGCCGGTCAGGA
>JBDTQR010000115.1:0-14326 GCA_039932095.1 bacterium
CCAAATAAGCTCCCGGGTCTCTCCGACGTCGGACTGAAAGAACTGTTCTTTCGCGTAAAACTCGTCTTCGAATTCCTGAAGCGAATGGGCGTAAGCCGGGGACACCGCCGCAGCCCCGAGCGTCGCCAGCGCCGCGCGTCGGTTGAGGTCCGTCATTGTGCAAATCCTTTCAGGAAAGCTTCCATCTCGGGTTCATTCCAGGTGGCGGGGCCGACCAGCCGCCCGACTTCCTTGCCGTCCGCACTGATCAACAGCGTGGTGGGAAGGCCTGCGATGCGCAAGTTGGTGAAGGACAACTGTGTTGGGTCAACGGCGATATTCAGGTGCTTGATCCCGACCTTGTCGAAGAACCGACGCACTGCGGGCATTCCGCCCGTGTCAATGGACAGGGCAACAACCTCAAACCCTTGGTCGCCCAAATCGACCTGCAAGGCATCCAACGTCGGCATTTCCGTGACGCAAGGCGGGCACCATGTCGCCCAGATGTTCACGAGGATCGTCTTGCCGCGAAAGCCGGACAGGGTCTTGCGGGTGCCGTCCTCGGTTACAAAGCGCACTTCGGGCATGTCTTGCGGCGTGCTGTAAAGCGTGAAGCCCTGCGGTCCCGCGATGCACGGTATCACGGTGGCGCACCAGACTGCCAATGTGAGAATGATAGGCTTCATTGACCAACCGGCGGCGGATTTTGCGCCACATCCGCCGCCGTGATCGCGACTTGGGAGGCCTGCGCACGTTTCGTCCAGGTGCTTTTGATATAGTCCAGAACCGCCTCGATCTCGTCGTCGCTCAACTTCTCGCCAAAGGCGGGCATGTCGCTTTCATAGCCACCCCCCACCACTGCCGCGACGCCCCACTTGGTCAGGGTGAACAGATCGCGGTCGGAATGGTGCCAAGTGTGGCCGGTCACATCATGCGGCGGTGCTGGCATCCGCCCGGTGGCCAGCCGGTGTTTCCAATCCGGCTGTCCTTGCAGGTTGGCTCCGTGGCAGGCGGCGCAGTTGCTGGCATAAATTTGCTGCCCCTGCAGAATCGTCGCCGGGTCGATTGTCTCAGCCTGTAATGCCTGAGCGAAGGCCACGGCTGCAATTGTTACTATGACCCTCATCGGCGCATCCTTTTCAGAAGCCATTTTACGAAAACCACGATGCCAAAACCGGCAGAGGCAGCGGCGAGCAGCCAGCACATCAGCACCACGGCGATCATGGGCGCATCCACCAAGCCTGAGGCGCTGGCCATGAAGCGCCCTTACTCCACCGGGAAAAGCGTGACGCCGGTGGGCGCATAGGCATAGACTTGCAGGGTCTTAAGTGCATCTTCAGCCATATCGGGCGCGTCCATCCGCATGCCCGGAAGCGTGATGCCAGCGATGTCGGGCTTTTCGGCCGTCAGTTTTTCGATGAATTTGACCGGGATGAAGCCACTTAAGGTATAGCCGTCGATCACGGCCACATGGCAGCCATTTCCATCCTCGGGCATGCCCGCTGCGGTCGCGACGCTGCCATAGTTGGTGTCAAGAACCACCTTCACTTCGTACCCATTGGCCTTCAGATAGTCGGCATAGGTCTGGCAGCAGGTGCAGGTCGGGTCGCTGTAAAGCGTGACGGTTTCTGCGGCGAAAGCCGGGGCGGCAAAGCCGAAGAACAGCGCGGTTGTGAATTTCAGTTTCATTTTGATCATCCTCAAACAGCTGCCGGAGCAGCCCAGGTTACACCGCCATTGCGGCTGGAAAGCATCACCCCACCTGCATCGGCGGCAACGATATGGTTCGGGTCTTGGGGGTTGACCGCCAGAATTGGCGCGGCAAGTTTCGCGTTGACCAGGGCCCAAGTGGCACCTGAGTCCGCCGTCTTCCAGATGCCCGAGGGCAAGCCTGCAAACAGCACCTCCGGCGTGGAAGGCGTTGCGACCAGGCTGCCGACCGACAGATGCGGCAACCTCGATGCCGGGTCGATGGGGGCAGGTTTCGCACCCTTGGCCAAAGCATCCATCGTCCTGGTGCTTTCCAGAGGCGACCAGCGACAGAAACAGTCCGGCACCTTGGAGATGCCCCTGGAAGTGCCCGCATAGACCCAATAGCCGCCCATGTCCGACAGACTGCCGACAGAGGCCAGCGCCCGCACATCCACCTCGACCTTGTCGACCAAGGGTCGGTCCATCGCGAATTCCCAGCTTTTAGCCCTATCCTTGCTTTGCCAAATCCCATCACCCCGAACCGCGACATAGATGATCTGGGGGTCGTGCACCGCAATCGTCACCGCATTCAGCGGGGCCGCAGGCAGCCCGGGACCTGCATCGTGCCACGACAACCCCGCATCCACTGACCGCAGTAGACCTGCGGATGTGGCCGCATAGATCACACCAGCCAAATCGGGATGTGTGGCCAAGCCCGCAACCATACCCGGCCCTTCGGACCGCGGCGAGAAATTCACCCCGCTATCGATGCTGATCCACACACCTGCCGCGGCCAGCACCAGCCTGTCCTGATCAAAGGCCAGTGCTGAGACTGCACCAGTTGGTCGCGCCACAGTCCCAGCAAAGGCCCGCAACAGGCCGGGCGACCCGCTGGAACTGAACGACGCAGCGCCGAGCCCTACGAGCAGTTGCCGACGCGACAGCGCCGGAAATCGTGCAAAAGTCATGGCTTGTCATCCCTTATCCCCGCGCCCATGCAAAGCATCGGCCGGGACTAACTGTCAGCCGTCACGCATAAAGGCGCGCGGCAAGCGGACAGGCCTGCCCGACTGGGTGGCCCGTGTCAGATCAGGATGATGGTTCGTGGTGGCGTAAAGGCTGGGGACGGCGCCCGCCCTTTGGCTGTGACATCAGCAGTTTCAAAGTGGCAGTCAGCCAAAACCGCCGCTTGATCGGCGGGCCCCACCAAAATAGTTGGCATGGACAGCGCGCACATCAGGTCACATGTCGCCGTCTTGTCCATGTTCGGATCGCATTTCGCGCAATCTTTCCCATCAGGCGCCATCGCCATGGTGGCCATTGCTTCCGAAGCCTCTGCCTTGAGAGGGGCGGTCGACAACGCAAACGTACCTGCCACGAAAATGGCAAGAAACAGAAATACAAAACTGCGGATCAGGCCAGTCATCCTTGCACGATAGTTGAGCTGGTTCGATCGAGCCAGTGCCGAGACCGCGCAGGGCTTCACCTTTTCGTCAGGCTCGGTTCTTCAAGCCAGCCGAAGCTGTGGCGGCGATTGGCTGTGCCGCGAAACGTGACTTGATCTGTCGCACTCCGCATCCTAACTGATCGGGATGTTCAACGATAATCGCATCCTTCGTTTAAGCCGCCTGCTGCTGCGTCTGAGCCTTGTGCTCGCGTTGTTTTTCATGCTGAGCATCCCGCATTCTGGGATGATAGTGGCGGCCGAGACACCTGCGATGACGATGCATCACACCGCTGATGCGCAGGGCCAGATGATCCATTCCGGGGCCAAGCACAACGGAATAACCGGCGCAGTTTGTGCCATGTTGTGTGCTGGCACTCATCGGATCGAACAGTTTGGTCAAGTTACACTGGTCGGGCGATTCACTGTCGCAAGTCGGCAAATTTCTGACGATCCGGTTCGGACGTCTTGCACGCTGGACCCGGCCCAAAGGCCACCCGATACGCCTCCATCCGCTTGAACGCGCCTCGCAGGCGTTGCGGGGTATTTCCATTGCGTTGGCCTCCTTAGGCCAAATGGAGCATCATCATGGCATACGATCTTACACGTCGCGGCTTTCTGGCCGCATCCGCAGCGATGGCTGCATCTGTTGCGCAGCCGCGTTTGGCCTTCGGTCAATCCACCCCGCTTACCCTGACAGCGGCCACCCGAGTTCTGGACATTGATGGCAAGGCCGCCACGGTTTATGGGCTGGCCAATGCATCCGGCAAGCAGGGGCTGTTCCTTGATCCCGGACAACCGTTTCGGGTGGATTTGACCAACGCACTTGATGTTGAAGCCATCATCCACTGGCATGGCCAGGTGCCACCCAACGTACAGGACGGCGTGCCGAACCTGCCCAAGCCGTTGCTGAAAACCGGTGAGATGCGCAGCTTTGACTATGTGCCCAAGCCCGGAACGCATTGGATGCACAGCCATGTGCCGGTGCAAGAGATGAACCTGCTGGCCGCCCCGCTGATCGTGCGCACGGCTGAGGATGTTGCGGCGGACCGGCAGGAAGTGGTGATGTTCCTGCACGACTTCTCGTTCCGCCCCGCCCTCGACGTATTGGCGCAGATCACAGGCGACATGGCCGGTCACGACATGGCGGCGATGGGCAACACAGGCAAGGCCGACGCAGGCAAAGGGACTGCCGACATGGCCGGTATGGAAATGTCGGGCGGCGATATGTCGGGCATGGATATGTCCGGGATGGCGGCGGGTGGCATGGCCATGGATCTGAACGATTTCAATTTCGATGCCTATCTGGCCAATGACCGCACCCTTGCCGACCCAGACGTGATCGCGGTCGAGAAGGGCGGGCGCGTGCTGCTGCGGATCATCAACGCAGCCTCAGCCACGGTGTTCTGGATTGAAACGGGTATGCCTGCGCGACTTGTGGCTGTGGATGGTCATGCGATTGCGCCACTGCCCGGTACTCGGTTTGGCATGGCGATGGCGCAGCGGCTGGATATCGAGATTGATTTGCCGGGCGCCGGTGCTTTCCCGATTTTGGCCCTGCGCGAACGGGCGCGAGAACGCACGGGGATCGTCCTTGCAACGGCTGGGGCCGAGGTGCGCAGGATCGGCGGCCTGTCGGATACCGATGCGCCCGCTTTTGATCCGGACATGGCGCAGGAATTCATGTTGCAGGCGGCAACCCCGCTTGCGGCGCGGACGGTGGATCGCCAGCACATGATCATGCTGGCAGGGTCGATGAAGCCCTATCTTTGGACCATCGACGGCCAGACCTGGGGCACGCACAAGCCGATTGTCGCCGGGAGTGGCGAGCGGGTGGAGTTGATGTTCCATAACATGTCAATGATGGGCCATCCGATGCACCTGCATGGCCATGCGTTTCAGGTGGTAAACATCAACGGCCGTGCGATCAACGGGGCTATGCGCGACACGGTTTATGTGCCGCCGATGGCGCAAGTCACCGTGGCGCTGGATGCAGGCGAGGCCGCGCGCTGGATGCTGCACTGCCACCACATGCCGCACCTATCGACCGGCATGATGACAGAGTTCGCGGTTTCCGCCTGAACCGGGGCGTTGGAGCCTGCACCCTGTCTTGATGACGAACATCGGCGGCGGTCCGTAGCGATCGCCGCCGTTCCACTGCCGGAAGGGGCGGGTCCATGTCGCTGAAGCCGCGCGCCCCTTTCATTCCATTGGCCCGGCGCGATGGGATCGAGATGCTGCAAGTTTTGTGATTGTGCTTTCGACCTATGGGCTGTTGTGTCTTTCGGCATTCCTTTCGGCAACCCTGTTGCCGGGGTCGTCCGAGGCGGTGCTGATCGGATTGCTGGCCTCTTCGCAGGGAACGCCGGTAGCGCTGATCTCAGCGGCATCGCTGGGCAATATTTCAGGTGCGGTCGTAAATTGGGGCTTTGGGCGGTATTTTCTGTATTTCAAGGACCGGTCCTGGTTTCCCCTCAAGGATGCGACCAATGCGCGCGCGCAGGCCTGGTTCGCCCGCTACGGAATCTGGTCGCTGTTGTTCTCATGGGTTCCCGTGGTTGGAGATCCGTTGACCTTGGTTGCGGGTGTGATGCAGGTGCCATTCGCGCGGTTCCTGCTGGTGGTGGGGATTGGCAAGGTGCTGCGATACGTGATGATCGTTTTGGCATGGCAGCAATGGGGGCCGGGGTGATCCCCACCTGCCATCCAGTGCGAAAGGGGAACCGTCACAGCACCACCCGCCGCAAGCGCAGGGCGTTGGTGATGACCGACACTGACGACAGGCTCATCGCTGCCGCAGCGATCATGGGCGACAGCAGGGTGCCCGTCAGTGGATAGAGCACTCCCGCCGCAATCGGGATACCAGCCGCGTTGTAGGCAAAGGCAAAGAACAGGTTCTGCTTGATATTTCGCAGCGTTGCCTTGGCCAGTTTGCGAGCCCGCACGATGCCCATCAGATCACCGCCCAATAGTGTGATCCCGGCACTTTCCATGGCCACATCAGCGCCGGTGCCCATTGCAATCCCGACATCGGCGGCGGCAAGGGCTGGGGCGTCGTTCACCCCGTCGCCCGCCATGGCGATCTTGCGGCCTTGCGACCGCAATTCGTCGATGAGGGCCTTCTTATCCTCGGGCAGCACTCCGGCGCGCACCTCATCAATGCCCAGCTTGGCGGCAACGGCTTTTGCGGTACGCTCGTTGTCGCCGGTAGCCATGATCACCCGCAGTCCAAGCGCATGCAGGGCCGCAATCGCGGGAATGGTGCTGTCCCTGATCGGATCGGCCACCGCCACGATCCCCGCCAATGCCCCGTCGATGGCGATGAACATCGCAGTCTTGCCAGAAATGCGCAGGACATCGGCTTGAGCTTCGGCGCTGGCGGTGTCCAGTCCCAATTCCTGCATCATGGCGGCGTTGCCAAGGGCGGCTTTGCGCCCCTCAATCATCCCTTTCACGCCCTTGCCGGTCACCGCCTCAAATTCCGTGGCATCCAGTTTGCGCACGGCTTTTGCCGTCGCCCCGTCCACAATAGCCTCGGCCAAGGGGTGTTCTGACCCACGCTCCAACGCGGCGGCAAAGGCCAGAATGTCACCCTCAGCAATCGCCCCCAGCGCCACGGTGTCGGTCAACGTGGGCTTGCCCAGCGTCAATGTCCCGGTCTTGTCGACGATCAGGGTATCGACGCCTGCCATCCGCTCCAGCGACTCAGCGTCCTTTATCAGCACTCCGGCTTGCGCCCCGCGTCCGGCAGCAGTGGTGATCGAGATCGGGGTTGCCAGCCCAAGCGCGCAGGGGCAGGCGATTATCAGCACCGATACCGCAGAAGCGAAGGCGAAAACCAGCGCGGGCGCTTGCCCGAACATCATCCACGCCACAAACGCCACAGCGGCAACTGCCACCACAGTCGGCACAAAGATGGCCGAGACCCGGTCTGCCAGCCCTTGAATCGGCGCACGGGACCGCCGAGCCCCTGACACCATCGCCACAATCTGCGCCAGCACGGTATCGGCGCCAACCTTGCCCGCCTCGATGATCAAAGAGCCGTTCTTGTTGATCGTGGCCCCGGTCACCTTGTCGCCCGGCCCCTTTTCGACCGGCATCGATTCGCCGGTCAGCATGCTTTCATCCAACGATGAATTGCCGGACACCACCACTCCGTCCACCGGCACCGCATCACCGGGGCGCACCCTCAACTGGTCACCCGCCATGATGTTTTCCAGTGGCGCATCGTATTCAGTGCCATCCGGCAGGATACGCCGCGCCGTTTTCGGCGCGAGATCCAGAAGTGCGCGGATCGCATCACCCGTGCGTTCGCGCGCGCGCAATTCCAGCACCTGACCGACAAACACCAAGGTGACGATCACCACAGCCGCCTCGTAATAGGTGCCAACCATGCCGCCCATGCGGTACTGTTCCGGGAATAGGCCGGGCAGGAACGTCGCCAGCAGCGAATAGCCATAGGCCGCAAGCACGCCCAACGAAATCAATGTCCACATATTGGGCGACCGGTTCATGACCGAATCCCAGCCGCGTTTGAAGAACGGCAGAGCCGCCCACAAGATGATCGGCGTGGCCAGTAGAAACTCCAGATACATCGCGTTCTGATGTCCAAGCCAGTCGCGGATGGGCAGACCGACAAGCGGTCCCATCGTCAGGATGACCAGGGGCACCGCAACAACAGCGCTGATCCACATGCGACGGGTAAAGTCGGTCAACTCCTCGCTGGGGGCATCCGAGGGCAGGATCGGCTCGAGCGCCATGCCGCAGATCGGGCAAGAGCCCGGTGCGTCGCGGATGATCTGCGGGTGCATCGGGCATGTGTATTGCACACCCACCGCCGCAACCTTGCCGCGCTTGGCGGCATTGCCGGAGGCATAGAACCACGGGTCGGCCTTGAATTTTGTCTGACATTTCTCTGAACAGAAGTGAAACGGCTTGCCTCCGAAACTTTCCGTCCGCGTCTCGGCCTTTAACGTCACCGTCATGCCGCAGACCGGATCAATGGCCGTTTGTCCGTTTCCCCAGGGTTCTGTCCCAACATCTGGAGTGATCATTGAAGCGGCATGGTCATGACCTACTTGAGGGTTGGAGGGGGACATATTCTGCTCCTTTGGCGGCAACGAGAACGCATAGAACGTGCTTTATGGCAGATTGCCCCCTTACGGTAATGGAACGTCAAGCCGTTTCTGGGTGCGGGAGCCAGCACATCAAATCGCCGCAACCGCCTTCGCCAGAAGGTCGCGCACTTGTCCCGCCACCGCGTGGAGGGCAGGGTTCTCGATGGCCTGCATCGAGGCGACCGGGTCAATCGCGCTGACCTCTACCCCACCATCCACCGCTCGCAGGATGACGTTGCAGGGCAGCATCGCGCCGACACGCGGCTCGATCCCGATGGCTTGGTACGCCATCTTCGGGTTGCAGGCCCCGAGGATCAGGTAGGGCCTCATCTCGACATCGAGCTTTTTCTTCATGGTCGCGGCAACGTCGATTTCGGTCAGGACCCCGAAGCCGTTTTCGCCAAGCGCCTTGCGGGTGCGGGCGTCGGCCTCGGCAAAGCTGACCCCGGTCAGCAAACGGTTGAATGTATAACTCATCGCGGCACTCCTTTTGTGGTCACTTGCGCAGGTATTTGATCAGAGCGGCGATGCCCAAGCCGATCACGACCAGAACAACCGCCATCCAAAACCAGCCAAAGCCCATGCCCCAGCCCATGTTGTACCCATTCATCATCGCGGCCTCCTATCCTGTGATGGTGCGACCCCCGAAACCCAGTGCGGCGCGACGCCGGGGGTCGCTTTGACCTCAGTTGTTGTCCATCATCCCTTGGCCCATGCCCGGCATGCCGTCGTGCTGGCCGCCCATGTGGTCTTGCATCATCGCAGCCATCGCCGACATTTCGGCCTCGGTCACCTGAGCGTCGCCATCGGTGTCATGCATCTGGAAGGCGCGCACGGTCATCGGCCGGGTATGGGCCGCATGCATCACGGCGAATTCTTCCAGCGACAGCGTCCCGTTGGCATCGGTGTCGTAAGTCTTGATCTCGGCCTTGATCCCTGCCGTCATTTCCTCGGGGCTGAGTGTGCCGTCCTTGTTGGTGTCAAACGTGGCCATGGCATAGCTTTGGGCACCACCCATCATGCCCATCATGCCGCCACCCATCATTTCGTGTTGGCCGCCCATCATGCCCATGCCATCGCCCATCATCCCGCCCTGCCGCATCTGCGCTTGCTGGGCGATCACCGGCACGGCAACGGCGGCCACACCAAGGGCTGCGACGGCTGCAAGGACGAATTTGGTTGAACGTTTCATTCTGACTCTCCTGATCGGAATTGCGATGAGGCCAATCTGGGGGCCAGATGTCCCACAGGTTTGTCAGCCGGGCGAGTCTTTTGTATCAATCTGTCGCAGGGGCGGGTCCTGCGACGGTTTGCGACAAACGCGTGCGCGCAGGGGCTGCGTGATCGGTTAGGGTCGAAGTCAGGAGAGATGATGACAAACAATCCGCCCCATATTCTGATCGTCGATGACCACCGGGAAATCCGCGACGCGTTGGTGAAGTATCTGGAGAGGAACGGCATGCGCGCCACCTCGGCTGCGAATGCCGTGGCGATGGATGCGGCGCTGAAGGTTGGCCAGTTCGATCTGATCGTGCTGGATGTCATGATGCCGGGCGAGGACGGGCTGTCGGTCTGTCGCCGCCTGCGCGCGGCGGGCAACATGCCGATCCTGATGCTGACAGCCCTTGGCGATGAAACTGACCGCATCGTCGGGCTTGAGGTCGGGGCGGATGACTATCTGCCCAAGCCATTCAACCCGCGCGAACTGCTTGCCCGGATCAAGGCGATCCTGCGCCGGTCGGATCGGGCCGAGGTGACCGGCGGCACCCTTGCCGGGCATCGGCTGGCATTCGACCGATGGGTGCTGGACACGGATCGCCGCACCCTGACGGACACTGACGGCGCAGAGGTCGCCCTGACCACCGCCGAATTCCGCTTATTGACGGTGTTTCTGGAACGCCCGCGCTTTGTGCTCAGCCGCGATCAGTTGCTGGACCTGACCTCGGGGCGTGCGGCACAAGTGTTCGACCGCACCATCGACAACCAGATCAGCCGATTGCGCCGCAAGATCGAAGCTGATCCCGCAAAGCCTGCGCTGATCGCCACGGTCTGGGGTGGCGGCTACAGCCTCGCCGCCGATGTGAAGGAGTTGCCGTGACCTTGCAGCGCAGCATCCTGGACCGCCTCTTGCCCCAGTCAGTGGGGGGCCAGTTGCTGGCCATGCTGCTGCTCGCACTTGCCATCACACAGGGCCTTGGCCTGATCCTGCTGACCGACGAACGCAACCGCGCGGTGCGCGCTGCCCTTGGGCTGGAGGCGGCGGGGCGGGCGGCCAACGTGGCCTTGCTGCTGGACGACGCCCCTGCCGATTTGCGGGCAGAAATCCTGCGGTCGGCGGATTCGCCGCTGGTACGGTTTGAAGTGGGGCCTGCTCCGACGGCCCCGCACAACAGTACGGATGCCGCACTGTACCTGGATCAGATCCGGCAGATCCTCGGCCAACCCCAACGCGAAGTTCTGGCGGATATACATGCCCATGCCTTGACTACACTTGGCCTGCCCGACGGTGTGCCGACCGCCATGCGCCCCATGCATGAGGCGATGATGGCGGCCCATGCCGAGCCCATCGAGATGACGCTTTCGATCCGGCTGGCCAAAGGGGATTGGCTGAACGTGCGCACGATGTTCATCCGGCCCGGTCTGCAACTGTCGCCTCGAGCCGTCTTGCCTCTCCTGTTGATGGTGCTGGCTGTAGTTTTGGTGGCATGGGCAACAGCCCGCCGAGTCGTCGGCCCGATGCGCGCGCTGGCTGTGGGCGCCGACCGGCTGGGGCGTGGGCTGGATGCAAACCCGCTGCCTTTGACCGGCCCATCAGAGGTGCGCGATACCACACAAGCCTTCAACCGCATGCAAGACCGTCTGACCCGCTTTGTGGCCGAGCGCACCCATATGCTGGCGGCCCTCAGCCATGATCTGCGCTCGCCACTGACCGCGATGCGGCTGCGGATCGAGATGCTGGATGAAACAGAGGACAGCGTTCGTTTGAAAGCCTTGGTCGAGGAAATGCAGGCCATGGTCGAAGCAACGCTGGAGTTTGCCCGTGGCGTTGCCAAGACGGAACCCGCTGCCACTATTGATCTTGCCACCATGCTGAGTGACCTTGTGGCCGACGTTGGCGGCGACCGCGCGACTCTGGCCCCTTCACCCCCGGTGCCCGCCGTGGTCCGCCCCCATGCGCTCAACCGCGCGCTGCGCAACCTGATCGACAACGCGGTGCGCTACGGTGGCACCGCAGAGGTCAGCCTGACACAGGAGCCGGGGTTCGCGGTGATCACTGTGGCGGACAAAGGGCCGGGCTTGCCCGAGGATCAGTTGGAGGCGGTGTTTGAACCCTTCGTGCGGCTGGAAGCCTCCCGCAACCGCGATACCGGGGGCGTTGGCTTGGGTCTGGCCATCGCCCGCACCATCGTTCAGGCGCATGGCGGAACAATCCACCTATGCAACCGGATTGGTGGAGGGCTAAACGCCATTGTTCGCCTGCCTGTGGGTGATGCTTGAGCTGTCCAAGATGGTCCCGTGAGTCCAAGTCGAACTAAAGCCGAATGGGTGTGGCACCGCTTGAACGGCACCCGGCCTGCTGTCCCTCGGCACCGTTAGCTCTTGGCCAGCGCCTTTCGCAACAGCGCATTCATCCAAGCGAAACCCGGAGGTCGGCAAGGGCTTCAAGCTGCGCCCGGACATGGGCATCCAGAACCCTTTGCATGGTCGCGGCCTCGATCACAACGGTTTGCCAGATGCCTTTTCAACCTCCGCCGCCACTTGCGCGGCCATCAGCGCCGCCACCCGGGCGGGCCATGTCACCCAGACATCGCGCTCCTGCCGCGCCAAGCGGAACACCAGCACTTCCGCTCGAGAACGGTCGACCAGCGTGCCTTTCTTCTTCTGGATCGCTAGCTGGCGTTCCTGCGCCTGGTAGACCGTCAGCGCCGTGCGGGCTTTGAGGTAGCTGTCTGTCCCGCCACTGCCACCGGTTGGCAGGGCGGCGTCGCCTCCAAGCGAGCGGCGCTGTTGATCGGGGTCGGTCATGTCTGCACGGCGTACATCTGATGCGGCGGCGTTGATCGAACCGTCGGCATAAAACACCAGCCTGCCACCGCGTTTGGCATTCTGGATCGCGCCCCGTGACAGGCCGGAATGGGTGGAATATTCGCGCTCGCTCATGCCGTTCATTGCAGCCCCTTAGTTTAATCAAAGCAATGATATTGCTTGTTATTTTGTTGATCAAGTTTGGTGTAAGAGCGAACCTGATTGCAAGCGCAAAACAGCCCAAGCCCCGGAGACCACGCCATGACCGCGCCCCCCGTTAAAGCCCCCAGGGAAGTCCTGCTGATGGAGATCGCCGCCAAGCATTTCCACATCGAGACGCTGGAAATCCGCAACAGCGACGGCCTCGACTTCCACGATGTGGCGGTCTGGTCGATCCGCGCCGCGCTGGAAGCGGCTTTCGCTGCTGGCCAAGCCGCAATCCGCTGAACAAGAGAACACGCCATGACCAACCGCCGCACCACCGCCACCAACGACAAAGCCCTCGCCGCCTTCGTGGCTGCCAAGGCCGAAATCGACGCCCGACTCGAACGCCTGAAATGCCTGAGTGACGACCACTTCCATGCCGACCCCGACGAGATCCACTGGGGCCATGTCGGCGATCTGCAGCGCTACGTAAACCTGCTGCGTCAGATGAAAGACATCGCCTTTAGCGAGGCGGAATTCGCCGACTGATCAGAAGCACCCCAACCGAGCCCCGCGATGGCGGGGCTCGGTTGCGTAGAAGGGCTCGCATCCCGCGCACCCGATCATGGAGACAGCCATGCGCTACCAAACTTTGCTGCACGAACTGGCACCCGACCTGAACCCCACCGGGATCGAGGCCTCGATGCGCCTCCACTATGGCACACTGAACCATCTGCCGCGCGAAACCTTCGTGGCCGAGGCGAAACTCGCCGCCGATCTGGAGGGCGAGGCGCCCGGGATCCTGCGCAAGATCGCCGAAAGCATGGGGATGGCCGATGACTTCGCAAAATGGGAGGCCAGCCATGCCGATTGATCCGGCCCAGCGCCATCAGATCGAACAAGACGCGATCACCGCCGCATGGGAGGCCGAACGCCTCGCCGCATGCGACGAAGCAATCGCCCTCTTGCGCGAGATCGTCGATCTGGAGCGGGACGACGATGGCGACGTGATCCTCGGGGCCGACGCCGATGGCCACAACGATCTGCTGTCGCGCATCGCCTCCTTCCTTGCCACCCACGACCAGTAAG
Source organism: bacterium (assembly GCA_039932095.1). GTDB lineage: Bacteria > Pseudomonadota > Alphaproteobacteria > Rhodobacterales > Rhodobacteraceae > Stagnihabitans. The sequence continues at coordinate 13,492 of JBDTQR010000115.1, forward strand.
AGGAACCCGCAATGACCAAGCTGACCGAAACCCAGACCACCATTCTGACGGCTGGATCCCAGCGCCCGGACAACATCGCCATGCCGCTGCCCAAAGGGCTGGCGGGTGCGGCGGCGAAGATGGCCGTGACCAAGATGATCGAGCGCGGCTGGCTGTAGGAGGTCGACGCCACCCTGCGCCGAGGCGAACCGCTCTGGCGCGAAACCGGCGATGGCTACGGCACCACGCTGGTGGTCACTGAAGCGGGCCTGCTGGCCATTGGGATTGAACCGGCTATGGCTCATCGGATCGAAGCCGACAACAGACGCGCGGGCGAAATGACCCCGGCCAAACAGCCCATCGTGCGCGCTGGCACCAAACAGGCGATGCTGATCGCGCTGTTGCAAGCGCCTGACGGGGCCAGCATGGACACGATCATGGCTGCGACCGGTTGGCAGGCGCATACGGTGCGCGGCGCCATGTCGGGGGCGCTGGGCAAGAAGTTGGGATTGATCGTCACCTCGGCGAAAGAAGGCGACGGCGCGCGGGTTTATCGGATCAGCTCCGGGTTGGCCTGATCCCACACCGGTTTTGCGACCAATCAGTCCAGTAGCCGATAGTGAACCTCGGTCGGCTGGCACGCGGCTCCGTTGATCGGGATCATGTCCTGAGGGCAGGTCGACATGACCACGATGCAATCCATCATGGCGCGAAGGGTCACACAATCCCCCGGCTTGCTGAGCGGCTCTCCCCAGATGATCTTGCCATCCGGGTCAACCGGAATGTTCATCCACATGTTCAGGAGACCGTTCAATTCCCTGGGGTGCATTTTTTGTGGAAGCGGGCTCTACTCGCC
>JBDTQR010000116.1:0-14296 GCA_039932095.1 bacterium
CGCGTCGTACGGCAATGAAGAATGCAACGGACAACGCGGGTGACATCCTCACCATCAATCGAGATCACGCCGCTGGTGGCGGTTTCAAAGCCGCCGATCATCCGCAGCAGGGTGGATTTGCCGGAGCCGGAAGGGCCAAGCAGGCAGACCAGTTCACCGTCTGTCACCGTAAGATTGAACTTTTCGACCGCCGTGGTGCCGCCGAAGCTCTTGGTTACGTCCTTGATGTCGAGAACCGCCATCTAGCCTCCGAAGCCGCGGGCGAAGCTGCCCGAACCGATGATGCGCCGGGCAAACAGCAGCGCGATGAATGAGGGTAACCACAGCAGCACCGACAGAACCGCGCCGTATTGGATGACCGGCTGGTTGTTGATGAAGGAGATCATCAGCACTGGCAGCGTGCGGATGGCGGGGGCACCGATCAGCCAGGCGCCCTCGGTTTCGTAAAAGGTGCCGACGAAGCTGAGCAGCAGCGCTGCTGCGATGGTCGGACCAGCTTGTGGCAGGGTGATTGACCAGAACACCCGCAGGGGGGAGGCGCCGACATCGCGTGCCGACTCTTCCATGCGGCGGTCGACAGACTGGAAGGCGGCGACGGGGATCCAGATCATGAAGAGGAGCGTGCCGACCAACTGGATCAGGACGACACCCCAGAACGTGCCGATCAGGTGCAGGTTGAGGAAGATGCCGGCGATGGCGACCAGGAGGCCGAATTTCGGGAAGGCGTGACCGGCGAGGAAGGAGAAGAACAACAGGTTGCGGGCGGGAAACTCCAGCCGGGCAAAGGCGAAGGCGGCGGGCAGGCAGATCGTGGCAGAGATCAGGGTGACGATGGTGGCGAGGCTGAGGCTGGTGGTGATCGATTTCCAGACGTCATTGCGCGCGACGGTTGCGGCCCAGTAGCGCAAACCGAACTCCTGCGGGATTACGGATGGATAGCGCCAGACATTGGTGAAGGCCCAGGTGCCGACGATGAACAGCGGGAAGACGATCAGCAGGGTCAGGGCGGCTGCGAAGAAAATCCCGGTCCAGTCGGTGCGTTCCTTGATCATGCTCAAGTCTTTCGGTTCTTGGCGACCGAGCGGACGTAGAACAGCCCGAACACGATGCAGAAAGCGAAGCTGATCACGGCCTGGGTGATGGCGTTGGTCGGGTCGTTCAGGTCGCGGAAGGTGCGCTGCATGAAGGGGCCCATCATCTCGGGTGCGGCGGGGCCGAGGACGTAGGGCAGCGTGAAGGCCGAGAAGATGCCAAGCACGGTGAAGCTGATCGCGACAAGGATCGAATTGCCGATGCGGGGCAGGATGATGTACCACAGGACGGCCCAACGTTTGGCACCGACGTCACGGGCCGCTTCCACCGATTGGTCCGACACCGCACCAAGGCCGGACAGCAGGATCAGTACGGTCAGCGGGATGTTGTCCCAGACGAGGCCGATCACCGGACCCCATGGGGTGAGGTAGGGCGAGCGAATTTTCGGCATGCCGACCGAGTTCAGGAGAAGGTCAACAGTGCCATTCGGGCCGAGCACGCGGATGATGGCGTAACTCAGGATGATCGAGGGAACGAACATCGGAAAGATCGCCAGCCCCTGGACATAGGCCGCAAGCCTTCCCTTGGCGAAGCGCAGGTAAAGCGCGATCGGCAGGCAGATCGGCAACAGGAACACCGCGCAGACCCCGGTGGTCCACAGCGTCACCAGAAGGTTGTTGATGCTGTATTGGTCGGAGAAGAAGAAAACATAGGTTTCAAGCGAGAAATGCTTGGCCCCCTCCGCGTCCGGCAACCAGACCGTCCGTGCAATCGCCGACAGGATCGGCCAAATGATCATCCAGCCGACCAGAAGGACTGGGGGTGCCACGAGCAGCAGGCCGATACGCCTGCTGCCCGAAGAGGTGGGTGTCGCCACTTATTCGCGGACCACGTTGGGCGCGACATTGCGGTACCAGCCGTCGTTGATGGCCTTTTCCCAATCGCCGCCCGGGAACACCGGAATGGTGTTGGGAATGACGTCCTTGTACTTTTCATGCAGTTCGGGTGCCACATAGTCCCACGACACGCCGGGGAAGCCGCCAAGTTCGGTCAGCACTGCCGACTGAATGGCCTCGGTCAGGATGAAATCGGCCAGCTTCAGGGCTGCGTCCTTGTTCACCCCGTTCGACAGCACGACCGAGCGGGAGAAACCGCCGGGCAGGCCAAGATCGGCCAGTTGCACCAGACCGGTGGTTTCCGGCAGCACTCCGGTGGAGATCGCCTGCAGCGCCTGATCCGACCACGCCGGGATCATGGTGACGGCGGACTGGCTGAGCAACTGGATCGACGGGGTGTTGCCAGCGGTATAGGCGCCCTGATCGAACAGCGACGGGGCAAGGTCCATCAGCAACGCCCAGGCCGGGTTGAGCGCGACATCCGCCGCCTCGGCCGAGTAGTTGTCAACCTTGAATTTGGCGGGGTCCTTGCCGTTGACCTCATAAATCGCGCGGCGGACAAAGTTGCCGCCCGAGCCGCCCTTGTCCGGCCGGTTGTAGATGAACTGCCCGGGGTTGGCCTTGATCCAGGTGATCAGGTCAGCAAAGGTTTTGGGCGCGTCAGCCGGGGCCAGTTTGGTGGTGTCATAGGCCAGCAGAACCTGCGAACCGCGGTAGGGCAGCGAATAGTCACCGTCAAACGCCAGCGGGTTGATCTTGGAATAATTCGACAGACCGGCTTCCTTGATGTTGACATAGAGGCCGGCGTCCATCGCGCCCTTCGGCAGACGCGGGTCGAAGTTTTCGAAATAGTCGGCCTGCGGATCGTTGCCACCGGCCATTGCGGCCACGGCACGGTCGGCGATGGCAAGGTTGCCAGCGTTGTCTCCGGCATCGACGAGGTTCAGCGTGATGCCGGGATTGGCTGCCTCAAACTTCGGCTGAACGATATTGGTCCAGAAATCGAGGATGTTCTGGTCGGATGAGGTATACCAGTCGATCCGGCCCGCCTCGGCAAAGGCAAGGTTGGGCAGTAAAACCATCCCAGCGGCGACACCACCACTGGACAGCAAGAATGCACGACGTTTCATGTCTTCCTCCTCAAGCAACGCGCGGATTTTCCGTCACGTTATTTCTCGCCCCTGTAATGCGGCATCCCGCACGAAACCCGGCACTGACCGGCGGGATCAGGGGGCAGCACTCTGGTGTGGCCGGCAGATCTGCCAGAGTCAAAGAGCCGGTTTACCATGACATTGGATGATTGAACCTAATATGACAATGGCGAATTCATTGGTAGGCGCATGAACGTTGGAGGCGATGGGCCGGGTCCGTCGGGTGGTCGGTCCGGGCCCGGCTTGCGCACAAAAACCTGCCCTCACAAATGGCCCATGGACAGCCCGAGGTCACCGGCGACGTCCACTGCGATGTCCGCCTGAAGGTCACGGTTTGTGTCGTCCCGAAGCCGGGCAAGTTCCGGTTGGGCGCAATACTCGTGGCGGATATCGCCTGCTGTGCCAGTGAAATTCCGGACAGGACAGCGCAGTTTCGCGAAGCTGGGTTGGAACACAAGTCAGCGTCGTACGTTGTGTCTGCAAACCGGACGCCCTGTTCAAACTGGAGGACATGTTTCATGGCTGCACCCACCTGTCTTATACCGGGCGGTCCTGCGTGACCGAGTCCGGCACAGTCAGGTCAGTTGACCAGAGCGGGGTGGCAGTCTTGACCCGAAACCATCCCCAACCAGTGACGCACAAGGAATCCCCTGTGGTGAGCCCCAAAGACATCTGCATCATCATGAACGCGGGGTCCGGGCAGCAGGATGCCGGATTGGGGCCCGAAAAAATCGAAGCGGCCTTTGTCGACCTTGGGGCGGCCTGCACGGTGAAGTTGATCGACGATGGCGCAACGATCGAGGCGGAGACCCGCAATGCGCTCAACGAAGGGTACAAGAAGATCGTGGCGGCGGGCGGTGACGGCACCATTTGCGCCGTCGCATCCGCGATACGCGGAAGCGCTGCGGCCATGGGGATTTTGCCACTGGGCACCTTCAACTACGTCGCGCGATCTCTCGACGTTCCGACGGATGTTGCGGCAGCCGCCAAGGTGATCGTGCAGGCAAAATCCCGGACCATGCGGATTGCCACGCTTAATGACAGCGTATTTCTGAACAACGCCAGTCTGGGGGCCTATCCGGCCATTCTGGAAACCCGCGAAGGCATCTACAAACGCTGGGGTCGCAGCCGACCTGCCGCCTATTGGGCGGTGATCAAGACACTGGGCACGGTCCGTCCGCCGTTGCGGCTGCGCATCACGGCAGACGGGAAGACCCGTGACGTCCGCTCGCCCTTGGTCTTTGTCGTCAACAATGCGTACCAATTGCGGCAGATGGGGGTCGAGGGTGCCGACCTGATCGAGGATGGCAAGATGGTCGTCTTCATCGCGCCCGACGCCACCCGGATCGAGATGATCCGCATGGCAGCGGTCATCGCGATGGGTATGGGTCTGCCCGAGCGGAAATTCGAAGTCATGAGCGGTGCGGAGATCCTGATCGAAGGCATCGGTCGACGGTCGCGGCGCAGCAGGGCAATTGCCCGCGACGGCGAACGCGAGCACCTTAGCCTGCCCTTCCGGCTTAAGGTCATCGAAGACGCGCTGACGGTTCTGGTGGCAGATCCCGATCCCGGCACGCCACGGTGAGGCGTCTGGTCCATATCTCGGATCTGCATTTCGGTCGCGACCGGCCAGAATTGCTCGACCCGCTCTTGCAGGCTGTGAACCGGCTGCAACCCGACCTTGTGGTGATTTCGGGTGACCTGACCCAACGCGCAACGGCCGAGCAGTTTGCGGCGGCAGCGGCCTTCATCGGCAAGTTTCGTGCGCCGGTGCTGTCGGTCCCGGGCAACCACGACCTGCCGTTGCACAACCTGTTGCTGCGGATATTTCTGCCGTGGAAGCGCTACCGCCACTGGATCAGCGCCAATCTGGAGCCAAAGTTCTCCGACGACGCGGTGGTGGTGATCGGCGTCAACACGGTCAACCGCTTTGCCTGGCAGCAAGGCTGGTTCAGGGGATGGGCGATCCGGCGGGTTTGTCGCGAGTTTGCCAGCACCCCGGACGACCGCATCCGCGTCGTTGTTGTCCATCACCCGCTGGAACAACTGCCCGAGGTTCAAAAACGCCTGATGCGCAACGCGGCGCGCGGTGTGCGGGACCTCGCCGACTGTGGCACGGATGTGGTGCTGTCCGGTCATCTGCACAGCTGGCGCGCCGACCCCTTTGCCGCCGTCGCGGGACAGATGTCAGCCCTGCAAATCCAGGCCGGTACCAGCCTGTCCAACCGGCTGCGCGGCGAGGTCAACGATTTCAACCTGCTGGAGATCGAGCCCGCCAGGATCTCCGTCTGCCGCCATGCCTTCGACGACGCAGCTGGCTCTTTCACCGGCACCACTTCGGTGGACTTTGTCGCCGGACCTGATGGCTGGCGACGCGAGGCTGCCGGGTCACAATCCGTCATGTGAGTTGACTTGGGCTGTGCAAGTTTGCACTAGGGTTTGTACCTTCGGCAGATGAAAGAGGAGCTTGCCATGGCGGGAAGCCAGCCTATGCGCCCTGACCCCAACACCCGGCGCTTGCTGGCCCGGCAAAGCTGCGAATTGGTGGTGGCCGATGCCGATACCGGCAAGACCACTGTGATTTATGACACGCAGGAACTGATCGAAGCGCCGAATTGGACGCTGGATGGTGACTGGTTGGTCTATAACGCCGATGGCCGGCTGTTCCGGATTTCTCCCGATGGCCGCGATGGCCCGCACCGCATCAACACTTCCCCCGTCGAAAACCTGAACAACGACCATGTGTTGGCCCCGGATGGCAAGACTGTCTTTGTCAGCGCCAATGACGGGCACCTTTACCACGTGCCGCTGAGCGGCGGGGTGCCGCACAAGGTGTCCAACGATCAGGACCCGGCGCGCAAATACCGGCACTATCTGCACGGCATCACGCCCGATGGCAAAACGCTGACCTATGTCGCCTATGAAAATCAGGGCGGCGGCATCATGATGCGGATCGCGGTGATCCCGGCTGCGGGCGGCCCGGAAGTCTATCTGACCGATGGTGTCTGCCCGGTGGATGGCCCGGAATACGCACCCGATGGCAAATGGCTTTACTACAACGGCGAGGGAGCAGCGCGTCGGCCGGGTCATGCGCAGATCTTCCGGATGCGGCCCGATGGGTCGGGGATCGAACAACTGACTCATGACGACCGCGTCAACTGGTTCCCGCATATCTCGCCCGATGGCACAAGGATGTGCTATATCAGCTTCCCGCAAGGCACGCTGGGCCATCCAGCCGACAAGGATGTGATCCTGCGTATGGCGGACCCTGATGGCAGCAACATGCATGACTTTGACGCCTTCAATGGCGGTCAGGGCACGATCAATGTGCCGTCCTGGGCGCCGACTTCGGACCGCTTTGCCTATGTTCGCTACCCGGTCGCCAGATAGCGCTGAACAGAAGCAGCCTGCCGGACGGCACGAAAACCAGCCGCTACATCCGGCGGAACGTCACATCGCCCAGACCCGGCATCTGCAGGCGCAATTGGTTGCGGTCCAGCAGTTCGGCGGGAAAGTCGTCCTGCGGGTCGAGAAAGTTGATGTCGGGCAGCGACAGGGTAAAACGGCTCTGGGTCTGGCCTGAAATCCCCCAGCGGGCGTTGGACGACCGGGTGAACCAGAAACCCTCCTTGCCGGTCGCGAGGGTCGTGACACCGCGAGACGGGAAGAATACCCCCGAGTCAAACAGCATCAGCATCCAGACCGTCTGGTCGCCCGCCGCCTCGCTGACCGGGTCCGAGACCCAGCAGCCGGACAGAAGCTGCGGCAGCGTCTGGTCGATTTCTGCCGGGGCCAACGGGGCGAGGTTGGGCAGCGGCACGAAATCCTGACTTTGGCTGGCCAGCACCCATGCCGTTGCCTGACTGCCGAAAACCCAGACATCCCCCGGCAATTCGCCGTTCAACATCCGCCGCTTTATGTCGATCACCGGCCACGGGCCCAGTGATTTGCCATCGACACCAACCCACCACGTCCATGGCGGGTGTTGTTCGGCATAGTCGCTGACCACGATCGCCTCGCGCCGGGCCATTTCGACCGAGCAGGTGACGGACGGGTCCGCTGCCTGTGCTGGCGCGCTCAACGCCAGCACCAGGACAATAGCCGCGCCCCGCATCAGAACGAGGCCGGAGAAAGCTGTAGCCCGGCCATCTGCCAAGCCTCCAACCCGCCACGGTACCAGTAGACATTGGTGTAGCCGGCAGCGACCGTCCGCAAAACGGCATTGTAACTGAGCCAACACTCTGGCCCAGAGCAGTAGATCACCACCGGCGCCGCGAAATTGCCCGCGGTGATCTGACCCAGCCATTGGCCAGCCCGTTGCTGGGTGCGGTCGTTGAAACTGCCGGGGCTGGCGAGTTCCGGGGCCATATAGGCGTTGGGCAGGCTGTAATTGTTGCCCAAGACATCAATGACAACCAGTTGCATGCCGCCGGTCAGGGCGGTCACCAGTGCCTCGGTCGTCACGGTCTGCGCACCCGGCACGGCGGTTGGCGTTGGCGCGTGAAACTGGCCGGAGCGCAGGGTCTGCACCGGGGCGACGCCAAAATCGCGCAGTTCAAACGCGGCGATCTGTGGGTCGATCACCGGCCCGGTTGCCTGGGGTTGCAGCGCCGGCGCGGGCTGCGGCGGCGGCGGCGGCGGCGGCGGCGGCGGGGCCGGCTGCACCGCCGGTGCCAGTGGCGGCTGCGGCGTCACCCCGCTACCATCACCGGGATCAAACGACCCACCGTCGCCAAAATCACCGCCGCCTATCGCCGCCGGTGCCCCGCCGGGGGGTGGCGGTGGCGGCGCAGTGCCGGTTGGTGGCGGTGGAGGCGGCGGATTTGTGCCCGCCGCCGGAACGCCCGGATCGGTGGCCGGAAAAGCACCGTCGCCAAACGAGCCGCCAAAATCGCCGCCCGCTGCAGGGGCCGCAGCGGGGGCCGCAGTCTCGCCACCGGCTGGTGGCGGCGGAACGGGCGGCGGCAGCGGCTGTTGCGCCGCGCCGCCCGGATCATCAAAACTGCCGCCGAAATCGCCACCCGATTGGGCCAGCATGGGCAGGGTCAGGCCAAGCCAGACCAGACTGCCAAGGATCAGGGATCTGTGCATCTTCGCCCCCTCAATTCTGCCGGATCGTGGTAGAGATCCAGTCGAAGTAGTTGGAAACGCGGGTATAAACCCCGTACAGCTCGGGAAAGCCGCAATGCTGCGCCGAGCCGAGCGGGAACCGGCCCCAGCTGACGATCCCGACCTGAATCCACCTACCATCGGCCTGACGCATCAAGAGAGGCCCGCCGCTGTCGCCGTTGCAGGCGGTCTTGGTGCCATTCGCCACCCCGGCGCAGATCATGTTGTCGGACAACGACGGCCCCAGATTGTCGGTCACGATCTGATAGGCCTGTTCAAGCTTGTCCTGCGGGATGCGGTTCTGCTTGCCCATGCCCATCAGGAATGACCCGATGTCGCGCTTGGTCTGTTCGGCCATGCCCTTGTTGCAGGTCGCATTGCTGACGATGTCCAGATCGGTCTCCATCAGGTCTGTCGGCAGTTTGCCGGCCTCCATGAAGCCCCAGCCGATCACCATGCCCGGCCCCTGTGGTGGCGGCGAGCCTGCCGGCAGCACCGAAATCGCGCCGACCGGCCCGTCCGACTGGCCAATGGGTTCGGCCAGTTTCAACAGCGCCACGTCATTGTCGATCACCGACGGGTCGTAGTTCTCATTCGCGAACACCGCCGCGACGGCGCGCAGATCGCCCTTGCCGAGTGTGTTGGACCCGGTCTGCACCAGAATATCCGCCGCAGCGGTTTGCTTGCCGTCAGAGTCAAAGACGCAGTGCGCTGCGGTCAGAATCCACTGGCGGGCGATGATGCTGCCGCCGCAGAACTGGAAGAATTCATCGCCCTGCTGGTCGGGCCGCGGTGGCGCCTTGCCGATCAGGGCGACTTGCGATGGCCATGCCCCGGGCTGCGCCGGACGCCCGCCAAACACCCGCGAGGCGGTTTCACCGTCCATTTTCTCACCGCTCAACCGCTGGTGATACATGTAGGACATCACCGAGCCGCCGCTTTCTGGCACCGCGATGCCTGACAGTCCGGCGTCTTGCGCATTCACCGGTGCCGCGATCCCGATCAGCAAACTTGCCGCCAAGACCGCGATGCGGCCGATCCGGCCGTGACGTTCAGTAAATTCCATCAGTCCCTCCCCATCTGAAATCCAAATCCGAACGGCATGTTTGCCGCCCTCATTCCTGCCGGGCAAAGGCCAGAGCCTTCGGCAGGACCTGCCAGTAATAGGCGTCGACCCAAACCCCCGAAAGCGCCAGCCCGCCAAAGGCGCCGCGCGTATCGGGCCGCTTGCCCAGTGTCGTCAGAAAATCCATGGCCGACTGCGAGGCGGCACCCCGAGTGGTGCCCGCAGGCTCGCAGTTTTCAACCAGACCCTCCAGGTTCAACTGGTCCGAATTGGCCTCGGCCTCGGTCACCACGACGAACAGCCGCTCATCCCCGGCTTCGGCTCCATCCGGGCAGTCCGAACAGATGACCATCGGCGCACCGAGTGCCGTGGGACGCGTGGTATCCTCGACCCGGGTATGGGCGGCATGGACGCAGTATTGCGAGTCGATATGGACCCGGTTGACATCGCGCGCGCCCTGAATCTCACCCTGCACCGCGAAGCTGACCTGATCGCATTGCTTCAACTCCGGGTCGCTGCCCAGATCGAAGGCGGCATCCTTTTCAGCCCCGGCCATCGCCCGCCGACATTCCCGCACCGGATTGCCGGCCTGACCCGGCTTGTCGAGGTCGGCCAGACGGCTCTGCGCCAGATCCGCTTTCACTGCAATCGGCGAGGGGTTCATCACCGAGCCCTCTGCCGCTGCCGATGTCAACAGTGTCGCCAATCGCTCTGCGACTGCCATCCGCTCCAAGAGCCTGGGCAGGTCCAGCTTGTCTCCAGGTCCCCAGGACAGGCCAACCGGCGTTGTCGCCATCGCGGCCCGCCGCCCAAACCACAGCCGCCCGTTGTCGGCCAGAACCTGCACCGACGCCCTCACCGGGTCGGTCACGACGGGCGCCTGCGCCGACGCCATTGCAGCGGCCAATGCCTGCGCCAAAGGGTCGTCCGCGGGCAAATCCAGCCCGGTCGTCAGGTCGCGCGCCGGGGCCAGCCGCAGCGCCAGATCGACCGGTCGCGCCATCAGCCGGGCAAACCGCGCTGTTGCCGGCAACGTGCCCGCGACCGGGCACAATTCAGCGGCCTTTGGCACGCAGCCCGCCGCCACGGGCCGCAGGTAACCGCGCACCGCCTCGACTTCATCCAGTTGCGCATAGCCGACCACGGCATTCGCGGGGTCGGCGGCATCGGCCACCAGACTGAACAGGGTTCCGCTGCCAAAGCCCTGCACCAGACCCGCCGCCACCTGATCGCCGGTGACGGCAAACTGCCGCACGCCAAGGGTGGTTCGGCCGCCGAGAACCGCCGCATCGATCAGGCCGCCTTCCCAGGACGGTGTCTGCAGCGGGCCACCGCCCGGCAGGCTTGTGTCATTCATGTCCGCGAGCACACCCTGAAACAACTGCCGATAACTCAGCCCCTCCCCCGCTGCCAGACGCGCCGCCAGACGCGCGGTGAACAGCCCGTACCAGCCGTTATCCCCCGCCACGTCCGGCGTCAGGTTGACCTCGCGCGCCACCTCTTCGGAGCGCGCAGCGAAGAACGCCACCACCTGACCCGGCGCATCGGCTTCATCCTCCAGCACCGAAACGCTGGCCCCGCTGCCCATCGCCGCGACGTTGATCCCCAGCAGTGCCGGGTCGACCAGCCGCGCGGCCTGGTTGGCCGCCCCGTCCCGCATCCCCGAGCCGGAATGGCAGCTGTCCATAACCAGCACCACATCGGCGCCCTTCTGTCTGATGGCCAGCACGGCGGCGCCAATCTCATCATCGACCAGCGCATTGGGGATGACCTGCGCGCCGTTTTCCGCGCGGTCGATATCGGACGGCAGAAACACCTCATCCAGCCCGTCGGTTTCATCGCCATTCTGATCGGGTTGCCGTGTGCCGTGGCCGCTCATCGAGATGATGGCCAGATCGCCCGCCTCCGAGTCGCGCGCCAGATCGGCCAGGGCCAGCAGGATCGCTGCGTGGGTCGGTCTCGCCGCCCCTTCGACCCCATCCGCCAGTTCGGTGATTTCCGTCACCCCGCGTGCGGCCAGCGTGTCGTGCAGCAGCCGCACATCGTTGGGGGGGCCCTTCAGATTTGGCACACCGAGGGCTGGATCATAGATCGCGGCACCGATCAGCAGGGCGCGGGTCCTGGCCTCAGCCGGGCAGGTCATCAGGCCAACGACCGCGCTCGCCATCGACAGACACCGCAACCAACTGGCTGAAAAGCGCAAAAAAAAAGGCACATGATTACCGCTGAAAGGGAGTTCAGGGAATGCTACACGCTTTGGTCAACGGCGCAATTGAAATTTCATTGGACCGAATCCTGTGCAACCGCCAGACTGACGGCGTTTGGATTGGTTTGAGGATGGGTCTGTTCATGCTGCCATTGCGCAAAACCTGTCTGGCACTTGCCCTGCTGATCCTGAGCCTGGGCAACCCGCTGCCGACCCAGGCGCAGGATGCCTTTGATCTTACACGGATTTCCGAGCTCGCCGCCACCGATCCCACGCAGGCATTGACCGAGATTGATCTGGCTTTGCAATCGCTGGCCAAGACCAATCCCGATCCACGGCTGCTCCATGACCTGACCCGCCTCGCCGCCGATTTGCTGGCGGCGCAAGGTCGCCACGCCGAGGCGGCGGCCCAATATCTTGCCCTCGGTCAACTGGTCGCCCGTAACCGCCAACTCGATATCGCGCCGTTGCCGTTGTGGACGCGCGCCGTCGCCGAATACACTGCCATTGCCGACCTGCGCGGTGCCGCACGGGCCGAGGGGATGATCCTGGCCGAACAGCAGGATGGCGGGCTGCCCGGCCCGATCCTTGCCGCCACCATGACCCGCCTTGCCGAGATCGCAACCCAGATGGGCGACACCGTTCAGGCGGCAAAATGGCAGTCGGATGCCAAGGCTGCCCTGCAACCCACCACCACGGGCGCGCGCGGCGCCGGTGAGGGGTTTCATCGCATGAAGGTGTTTTACGCCACCGACCGCGCCCGTACCGGCAACCCCGACCCGACCGAGTTCTACGGTCCGGCCCGTGGCCCGCTCGACTATGGCGTGGCAGAGGTCACCTTGCCCGACAGCCATGTCGCCGGAGCCATCGAAACCGCCTCGATCTGGAACCTGGAATTTGGCCCCTCACCCACCAAACATGTGATGCTGCGCTCGGTCACACCGATGGCCGAAGACGCGTTCTTTTCCGACATGCGAGCGGATGTCGGGCAGGAAAAGCGCAAGGAGATCGTGGTTTTCATCCACGGCTTCAACGTCACCTTCGACTCTGCCGCCAAACGCGCCGCGCAACTGGCCTATGACATGAACTACAAGGGTGTGCCGGTCCTGTATTCCTGGCCTTCGGCCGGGTCGACCATGGGCTATATTTCGGACACCGCCGCCGTGCAGGTGTCGGCCCGTCATCTGACGCATTTTCTGGACGACCTTGTGGCGCAATCGGGCGCTGTCACCATCCACCTTGTCGCCCATTCCATGGGCAACCGCGCCCTGACCGAGGCATTGGAGTTGATGGCGCTGCGTCATCAGCAAACCGCTGACAAGCCACCGATCTTTGATCAGGTGGTGTTTGCAGCGCCGGATGTCGACGCTGATCTGTTTGCCGCGATTCTCCCCACCATCCGCTCCCTGGCCCGCCGGATGACGCTTTATGCGTCCGAAAATGACTGGGCCCTCGTCGCGTCGCGCAAGTTGCACGGTGACATGCCACGCGCCGGCCAAGGTGGCGCGGACATGATCGCCATTCCGGACATCGATTCCGTCGACATGTCGGCACTGGGCGATGACATGCTGGCCCACAGCTACTTCGCCGATGACCGTTCAGCGCTTGTCGACCTCGCCTCGCTGTTCTGGCGCAACATCGCTCCGTCCCGGCGCTGTGGTCTGATGGCGTTGGACCTGCCCGCCGAGGTCGAGACCTGGCGCTATGACCCGACAAGCTGCCCGGACAGTGACCTGCTGGCCGTCCTTGGCACCTTGCAGCAGGACGGGATCGAAAATCCGGTTGCCGCTAGCCAAAGCATGGCCGCCATGAAACTTGACCCCAGCATCAGAACGGCGGTCGAGCCGGTGGTGATCAGGCTGCTGTCCAACTGAGCCTATTGCATGATCGTATCCAGAAAGGCCTTGTTTTGCCGGTCGAACGCGTCACTTCTGTCTTTCTGGGCTTTCTGCTGCTGCTCGGCGATCCGGGCCTGAACTTTGCGCAGTTCCTCTTGCCAAGCCGGGTCCACCCGGGTCGATTTCACCGCCGCAACCGCCACCTCGATATCGCCCGCACGGCCAGCCGGTGCATAGACAAAGGTGATCGTGTCGAGGATCAAGGTCTGAAATTCGCTTTTGGGAAAGCCCGGCAAAGCGGGTGTCGCGGGGTCGGTGCCGTATTGCGACCAGGTCAGGAACAACCGTTCGACCATCGGCCCGGTGGGTCCATCATAGGCCAGATCAATGATCTGCGCGTCATAGCGGCTGAAGAACCCTGCCATGCCCGGTGCCGCCGTAGATTTGTACAGCGCCAGCGTCGGGCTGTTCGGGGCCATGCCGGTCACCCGCGCCCCGGCGGGCAGGTCCGGCAGGATCAACACTTGCAGCAACTGCTGCGTCACCTGAGCCTCGGTCCCGGCCAACTTGCCGAAATGACAGTTGGAGCCGCGAAACCGTGTCCGCATCTCGTTTTTCAGAGCCTCGGCCTGTGCTACGGCCAGTTGCGCGATATAGGGATCAACCGAGCCATCGACACTGGTGTCCACCCATTGCACCTGATGCCCGGGCTTCATGCGGATGCCGCTTTGGCCATCGGCCGAGGTGGCGGTCAGGCTGACCTCATAGAGGTCGTTGCCGCTGCAGGGCTTGTTCCAGATCACTTTGCCGGTCCCGGACCAACCCACCGGCAGGTCCATGGTGAACGCCGTCATCGTGGCCCCGAACCCCTCGTTGTCGATCACGGCAAGCGGGTCGGCCATGGTCGCCCACGGCAACAGACAAAGGGTTATCGTACCCCATGAAACGGCAGATAGTGTTCTGGGAACGACAGGCATCGCGGACCTCCGGCACGGTGA
>JBDTQR010000117.1:0-14278 GCA_039932095.1 bacterium
TGCAGCAGCTGAACGCCGAGCGGGCGCGGCGGGCGCAGGTGATGGAGGCGGAGGGCAACAAGCGGTCGGTCGAGCTGAACGCCGATGCCAATCTGTATGCGGCCGAGCAGGGGGCCAAGGCGCGGCGGGTGCTGGCGGATGCGGAGGCCTATGCGACGCAGGTGATTGCGGTGGCGATCAAGGAGAACGGCGTGGAGGCGGCGCAGTATCAGGTGGCGCTGAAGCAGGTCGAGGCGTTGACGGCAGTGGGCAAGGGCGAGGGCAAGCAGATGATCATCGTGCCGGCCAGCGCATTGGATGCGTTTGCCGATGCGTTCAAGATGCTGAAGGGGAAACTGTGATGACCTGGCAATTCTGGGAGGTCTGGTGGGTCTGGGTGGTGTTCGGGGTGGCGTTGGGGTTGCTGGAGCTGATCGTGCCGGGGTTCATCTTCCTGGGCTTTGCCATCGGGGCGGTGGTGACGGGCGGCTTGGTCGGGGTCGGCGTGCTGGGGGCCAATGCGCCGCTGTTGGTGCTGGTGTTTGCGGTCCTGTCGCTGGTGGCCTTCGTGCTGTTGCGCCGGCTGGTGGGTGTTACGCCGGGGCAGGTGAAGATCTGGGACAAGGATATCAATGGCTGAGGGGTGGGCGCTTTCGCAAATGGATCTGGACTGACCTTGACTGTTCAATTTCGCCAGGACCCAAGCCTAAGCGCGCCGGGGCGCGCCTGACCTTTGCCATTTCGGGGTGACGGCAGGGATGTTGCCGTGATTTTCGCAGATCAACTTAGCGCTGAGTCGTAGCCGAGGCGGCGGCATAGCCTTGGATAGGCGGCGGATTCGGCCTGGTCGATGACTTGCGTCGGGATGGGGCGTCTGGGGCGGGGAGATATGGCCTTGCCGCCGCGGCCGCTGTCGCCTGAGACGGGAAAGCTGTCGCGCAAATCCATCGCTCCCGGTTCATGGGGCAGGCCAAGCGCGGCGCAGATTTCGCGCAGCCTGTCCTCGGGCGCAGTCAGGAAATCTTCATAGCGAAAGACCGGCTGATCGGCGTAATCGTCGAGAAACCGCGCATAGCGGAGGCAATATTCGTCGAGCGTTTGCGGGATGATGTTCAGCCAGTTGCCCTTGGATAACAGCGACAGATAGGACTCGATCGGGTGCCGCACCGTGACGATGGACCGGGTGGTGGCCACGGCAGTCAGGATCGCACGCAGGTTGGGCCGATCCGGCACGGCGGAGCCGACGCAATAGTGCGAATGGGCATGATCGCGCAGGACCAGGGACTGGCCTTCGCGGGCAAGTCCGTCGAGCAGGGTCTTGATTTCGCTTTGGAATACTGCGGTGATCAGGGCGTCGGAATTGCCGCGCTGGTTGTAGCGCAGTTGTTCGATCACGCTGCGGGGCGAAAAGATCGGCCTTGCGGGAGAGACGCCGATCAGACTTAGCGGGTCAATCTCGCTTAGCAGGACGACATCAGGCTGGGCGGCAATGCATTTGGAAATCAGCGAGCCGCCGGTGCAGGCAAAATGGTGGATGACATGGATTACCGGGGACGGACTGTCGCCCGGGGACAGGGAAAGCGGTGCCGGTTCGGGGGGCTGCGGCGTGGCACTGGCGGGTGGCAGCATGACGAGCGTGACCTTCTGCAGGCAGCATGGCGCTGGCATGGGTTCGGGTGGTCGTGGCCGAACGGCGTGGGCTGGATCATTCTGCGACAGGGGTCGTGTGAGCGCAACGTTCTGCTTTGGGGAGAATGCCAGTGTGACGTTTTTCCCGCTCTGGTTGACAAAGGTTAGCGGGAAACCGCATATCTCGGGGAGGCGACTGCATCGGCGCGACGGGTGCACGACATGCCACCACGGGTTTGAAAGGCCGTTCATGACCAACAACCTTGCCATCGGGCCGACGGCGGCGGTCAACCACAGTCTGGCCCTGTTGCGGGCGGCGGCGTTTGAGATCGCGGTTGAGCCCCGCCTGCCGCTGGTGCCGGGGATTGTTCTGGCGACCGACCCGGCGGCGGTGGTTTTGGGCACGGTCACCTCCCGGCCGGGTGAGATGCTGTCGTTGCACCTGATGCCGCAGGGGCCGGTGCGCTGGGTCAGTCTGACGCTCGATCTGGGATGGATCGATTTTGGTGCGTTGGATCTGCTGGGCATTGTGTGCCGGACGCGGGCGCCGCGTGCGGTCACGATGGTTGTACATCTGCGGACGGCGCTGGAGGGTGGCAATGTCGACGTTGCATTCCGCAAATCGGTGGTGGCCTATGCCGAGCCGAGCCTTCACATGGATGCATTCGATTTTTCCCGCGATCTGGGCGTGCCGCGCGGCATGGCCAAGCGCGAGGTGGTGGTGATGTTCGAACATACGGACTTCGCGGTAGATCTGTTGAATTTCAGCGTGTTTGTCGCATGACGCTGTCACTGGTGATCCCGGTCTGGAATGACCCTGCGGGCTTGCGGCGGCTGTTGGTGCAGGCTTTGGCCTTGGGGGTCTTCAGCCAGATCATCGTGTCGGATGACAACTCCGTGCCGGAGGTAAGTGCGGCGGCGCTGGGGGTCAGCGATCCGGCGATCCTGTGGCTGCGCAGCCCGGTGCAGCGTGGCGCGGGGCATGCGCGCAACATCGCGCTGGAGCGGGTGACTGGCGCGCATGTGATCTTCTTTGATTCGGATGACGTGTTTCTGGATGAGTTCCCGGTGCTGGTGGGGGAGTTGGCGGGGATGACGTATGATTTCTGTCTGTTTCGACATGCCGACAGCCGGATGCGCCTGCATGGCGGGTTGGGTCCGCTGGACGCGGATGATGCAGCATGGCAGGCGGCGGGGGCGATGGCGGACCGTCCGACGCCGCTGTCGGCCGAAGGGGCGGCGCGGTTGTGCCAGATCAGTGCCTATCCGTGGAACAAGATCTACCGCACCGGGTTTCTGCGCGCGCATGGCATCCGCTGCACCGAGATTGTGGTGCATAATGATCTGGAATTGCACTGGATGGGGTTCTTGAAGGCCGAGCGCATTCTGACCTCGGGCCGGGTGTGTTGCCAGCATTTCGTGCAGGACGATGGCGGGCGGCTGACCAATCGGTCGGGGCGCGAGCGGTTGGAGGTGTTCCGGGCACTGGAGGCTGTTGGGGCCGCGCTGGTGGCCAGTCCAAGGATGCGCGACTACCTTGAGCCATTCGCCGCGTTTTACATGCGGCTGTTCGACTGGATCGGTCAGGCGGTGGAGCCGGAGTTGCGGGCCAGTCTTGATGCCATGGTGCGGCGGTTTCTGCTGGTGCAGTTGTCAGAGCCGGTCTTCACCCTGATCGTGCTGCGCAATCCCTGGGTCGGGGTGCGGATCAACCGGGCATTGGGGGGTGGCGGATGAGGATTTCATTCATCGTCACGACCCATGATGTGGCGCCTTATGTCGGGCGGTGTCTGGACAGTCTGGCTGGCTGCGTCAGGCCGGGGGATGAGGTGATCGTGATCGATGACGGGTCGTCCGATCGGACCGACGTGCTGGTGCAACGCCGGGTTGCGGCGGGGTTCGGGCCGGGAGTTGCGGCGCGGGCGCTGTTGTTGGGGGCGAACACCATGGGCGGGGTCGGGATTCCGGCCAATATCGGGTTGAGCCATGCGGCGGGCGAGGCGGTGTTCTTCGTCGACGGCGACGACTGGCTGGAAAGGGACGGGTTTCTGGCGTGCCGGGCGGTGTTCGAGGCGACAGGGCCGGACATTCTGATCGGCAATTATCTGGAGCATGATGAGGCGACCGGCGCGGCGCGGCTGCCGTTCGACCGGGACCGCTGGGCAGGGCTTGGGGCGGTGCGGGGTGATCTGGCGGCGGAGCGGTTGGTGGCGGTGTCGATGATCGGGGTGCCGTGGCGCAAATTCTATCGACGCGACTTTCTGGAGCGCAGCGGGATCAGGTTTCCGGAGGGTGATTTCTTTTATGAGGACAACCCGTTCCACTGGGCGATTTGCCGGGCCGCCGGCTCGGTCGGTTTTGTCGACCGCGCGTTGTGCTTTCACCGGGTCAATCGCAGCGGCCAGACCATGGCGGCGACGGGTCCGGAATTGCTGGCGTTTTTTGGCCATTTCGAGACGATTTGCGCGACCATCGCACCGGGGGATGTGGTTCTGAGGACGGCGGCGCTGGAATGGCTGGTGGGCAACATGTCATGGCATGTCGGGCGGCTGCAGCATGGTGCGTTCTGGGACTATGCCGAGCGGGCCGCCGGGGTGTTGCGGGATCAGACACCGTATTGGCCGGCGATCCGGCATAAATACGCCGGGTTTGCAATTGGCGCGATGGTCGAGGCGCTGATGAGCGGGCAGATCGCCGCGACCGTGGCGGCGTGGATGGCAGAGCGGACGTTGGTCAGTCTGGCGGGGGTGGAGCAGCGGGTGCAGCAGAATATCGCCTGGCTGCAGACGCGGGCCGATGCGATTGCCGAGCAAAGCGACAGAACGCATGACCGGGTGCAGGCCATCAGTCTGATCGCGGAATTTCGCGCTTTGCAGGCGCTGCATGGCACTTTGCCGTCGGACCCACCTTGACCATGGAGGCACCGAACCCATGAAACTGGCTCTGCATATCGGCACCGCAATGACCGGCACGTCCAGCCTGCAAGGCTGGTTCGCGGCAAACCGGGTTGGTTTGGCCGTGCAGGGTCTGTGCTATCCGTTATCCCCGGGGGCCAGCAGCCATCGCAAGCTGATGGCCTATGCCCGCGACACTGGAAAGGCGGATCCGGTATTTGCCACCTTTGGCATTGGCAATGCGCAAAGCCATGAAAGCTTTCGCGAAAGGCTGCGGACCGATATGGCGCGGGAACTGGAGGTCCGTCGCGCCAAGGGACAGCAGATCTGTGTGATGTCCTGCGAGTTGTTGCACAGCAAGATCAACACCGCCGGGATGATCGCGCGGTTGAAGGGGCTGTTGGAGCCGCTGTTTGACGAGATCACGGTCTATCTGCATTTGCGGCCGCAGGTCGACATGCTGGTGTCCTTTGCGTCGCAGCGCTGTCGGATGGGGCGACCGGTCAACCGGGCCGAGTTGACCCAAGCTGCGTTCGGCCCGCAGAACAACCTCTACAATCACAACAAGATCGTCGGTCTGTGGGAAACGGGCTTTGGTGCCGGGAGTTTGCGGCTGATCCCGTACAAGACCACGCCGGACATGATCGGGGTTATCAGCGCGCTGTTCGGTCTGGACCGCAGCCAGCTTGGCGCGGTGGAGCCGGAGCACCGCGAATTGGACTGGCGTGCCATCCTGCTGGCCAATGCGGTGAGTGCCGGGCTGTCGGCGCTGCAGCTTGATCTGTTCATCGGTGGTTTGCTGGACGGCATGCCGGGCGATGAGGGGCTGCAATTGGGCCGCAGGCTGGCGCAGGACCTGCAGGAGCGGTTTGCCATCACCAATCTGCAGCTGGCGGATCGACGGTCGGACATCACGTTGGAGGACCTGACCCCGGATTGGCCAACTTATGCCGAGGCCAGCAACCTGCATCTGATCGAAGCGCCGAGCCTGTTTCCCGAGCAGTTGGCCCATCTGGTGCGCAGGCTGGCGCAAGACCGCGCCGTGGCCGAGTGGCGGCGCCACATGGCAGAGGGGCGGCTGGCCGCGTTGACCGGTGACAAGGCTGGGTTGGAACGGGCCAAGCGTTTCATTCAGCAAGCGGCCAAGGCGCTGGATGCGCTGGGCTATGTGGGAGCGGAGGACGCGGAGGCGCCGTCGGTTGACGTGGCCGCATTTGAGACATGATCCGCATTCTGCTGTTTGGTGATTTCTGGAACCGACAGCCGCTGGCCTATGCGCCGATCCGCGACCGGCTGGCAGACCGGATCGTGTTTGTCGAAGACGCTGCCGATGCGCAGATCGCGCTGTTCAGCCATAGCCATGATCTTACGCGGCATGGAAGGGCATTGTCCCGGCTGGTGGCACTGCATCCGGATCTGCGGCCGGTCCTGTTGTCGGAAGAGCCGTTTTGGGACAGTTGCTGGTCGGCCGATCCATTCGCCAGCTACCGGATGGCGCAGGATGGGCTGGTGAGGTTTGGCTATGCCGTGGTGAACCATTTCACCTCGGATGTGTTCGACACCGAGCGGATCCCGTATTTTCTGCTGACCGATCCGCGCTATGTCGCCCAGCTTAGCCCGCTGTTTGACCGCAATGCCGGGCTTGGCGTGGACGATTGGGTCAGACGCTGGCAGGCGCCGCAGTGGGACGCGGTGTTCATGGCCGAGCGGCGCCAGGGGCCGCGGCATGCGCCGGTGTTTGCCGATCGCGAGGTCTGGGGGTTGAGCGTGCTGCGGTCGCGGATTGCGCGGACCTGTGAGGGGGCCTCGATCCTGCGGGCGGGCAAGGGCTGGGAGGACGAGCCCGGGCGCGGCGAGCTGGACGACTGGCATCTGGACAAGCTGACGCGGCTGGCGGGAACGTGCCGCTATGTCTCGGCGATCGAGAACACCCATCAGGCGAATTATGTGACCGAGAAGATCTTTGACGCCTTCGCGGTGGGGGCGGTGCCGTTGTATATTGCGACCCGATCGCACCGGGTGGGCCGCTATGTTGGTTCGGATGCCTGGGTGAACCTGCGCGACCGGTTGCCTTTGGAAGGCGCGGCGTTCCAACCGTTCGATGCGGGTGCTGCGGTGGGGGCGGATCTTGCTGGTGGCTATACGGTGGTGCAGGCGCAGCTGGCGCGGCTGTTTGCTGATGGCGCGGTGGTGGAGGATGAGCTGGACCTGCTGGCCGACCGGCTGTTCGAGGCGCTGCAGCGGTTGACGCTATAGCGCGCGGCTGGCCAGATTGATGAACTGCACTTCGGGGCGGCGCCGAATGCTGGCGAGATCGGCGGTGTAGCGTTGATCGAGGGCGATGGCCTCGGCGTCGGTCCACGGATTGTAGGCTGCGACACCGGCCAGGCGGGGGAATTGTCTGGCTTGGGCGGAGACGTCGTCCCTGGTGACCGGGCGCTGTTCGGCGAGGTCATGCAGGGCGCGGACCGCGGCGTCAGAAAAGCCGGGCCGTTCGCTGCCGGTGATCAGGGAGACGGCGTCTGGCGGCAGGTCGGCGATTTGGGTCAGCAGGTCGCGTTCATGGCCGCGCAGGTCTTCGGCGGCGTAGCACAGCACGGGCGAGCCGGGGAAGGCGGCGATCAGGCGGGTGATGAGGTTGTTCCACGACAGATGCGTGGCGTGCGTGACATTGAAGGCTCTGAACGGCCGAAATGGGGTGGATTTAAGCGCCTCGCCATAAAGCGACGGCAGGAACGTGCGAAAGCTGCGCAGGCCAAGGACGACGCGGGGTTTGGTCAGGCCCAGATGGTTGGCGACGCTTGTGGCCCGGTTGGCGGCGTCGGGGTAAAGGGCGGCGTCGCCCAGCGCGTGCTGGACCAGCGCAAGGATGTTTTCATCAAAGACCAGCCGGTGGCGGGCGTCGCGGGAGAGGGGCGGTGCCGGTGGGTCAGGATGGTTGAGGTGCAGCAGAGGTCTTGTGTAAAGACGGCGGAATTCGGCCAGGTCGAAATAGTGGACGCCGTGGGCGCGCAAGGCCGGTTGCGACAAATCAAGGCACTTTTGCAGAAAGGTGGTTCCGGTCTTGTGCACACCCAACCAGATTGTATCAAATGGCGGCGGGTTGGAGGATGGTGCCATGACGGTGCTTTCGGGTTTGGTGGCTGTCGGCCAATCGTAGCGTCAAAGCGGTGTGGCCTCCATGCCCGCGTGTGGCGCAACAGGTGGAATGGAGTTGGCAGGGATGCGGAAGACGGATCAGAGCGCGACCGGCGGCGGGCACGACGCAAAGGGCGACCGTGGCGAAGGAGAGCGGCTGGACGACAAAGGGGCGCTGATCGGGAAGCTGGACGAGGCGAAGGCCGAGGCCGCGTTGCTGCGGGCGCATATCGCGTTGCTGCAAGACAGTCTTTCGCAGGCACTGATGGTGCGGCCCACTGCGTCGGTGAGGCGGGATCCTGGGGTTCCGGCCGTTGCGACGCTGCAATGGGAGAACACCTTGGCCAAGGCGCTTGCGGCGGCGCGGTTGGAAGCTGTCAGACGGGCCGCCCTTGAGGGCGAGTTGGACGCGCTGAAGCGCGAGGTGCAGGAACAGGCACGGCTGGAGCAGGACGTGAAGCGGGCCGGAAAGCTGTTTGCGCAAGTGGCGCAGGAGTCAACGGCTGCGCTGGATGAGATCGCCCGGCTGACGGCGCTTGTCGCCAAGGCGGGTCAAGGTCCGGCGGCGTCGCCTGAGGATTAGTGCGGGATCAGTCCTGCCAGAACCCGATCCGCGCCGGTTTTCCCGCCCGGACTCGGGCGCGTGGACGCGTCAGGCAGCGGCCGATTTCCGACATTTCAGGGCGAAGCGATTGCGCCAACGGTCTGCTTTTTCAGGAAGACATTCCAAGTCAGTCGTTGTCGAGGATCTGGGGGTCGGCCCGGTGACGGTCGGTTTCCACCGGGACAGCATGGGTCCATTTCGCATAGTCGCCGGTGGTCGCACGGTGGTGCAGGTCGTGCAGGGCGGCCAGCGGATCGGGGGACCAATCCACCCGCAGGCTGAGCGGCGGGCAATCGGGGTGCAGAACCAGGAGCGCGGCGGATTTCAACCCGCGCTGGTCGCCGCCGTCTTGCTGGGTGGCAATCAGAGCCGCCAACAGCCGAGCGGACATCGGGCCGGTGGCGGCCTCATAGGCGGCCAGCAGGCCATCGAGGCTGTCGAGACTTGTCAGCATGTTGCCGGACGCCACCCGGTTTGTTTGGCAGACATGGCCACGCGCGGCGCCGTTCTGCGGGCCGGAATGGGCGGCGGTGCGGCCTAGCGGGTCAAGGCAGGCCAGTTGACGCCAGTCGCGTCCGGGGTCGGGCGCGGTGACAGCGGCCAAAGCGGCCTCTGCGACAGCGCCTGCGGCCATTCGGGTCAGCACATCCTCGCCCCAGAAGGTGGAGGGCGCGGCACCCTGGCTGGCCGACAGGCCGGCGCCGAGATTGCCGCGCAGAACCCAGCCGCCGACGCAGAGCGAACCGGTTGCGGCCGCCCCGCCGAAAGCTCCGGTTGCCGGATCGCGCACCAGAAGAGAGAAGGTCATCGCTGGATTCGCCCTGTTTTGCATCATCTTGCGGGATCTGACACCGCCTTGTCCGGCATCCTTGCAGAAAATTCTATGAATTTCAAATTATCATGATAATTTTTGTACAAGAGATGATTCCGGAAGAACCCGGGATTCCAAAAACTCAGGGAGACCGATATGAAAGCCATCCATCTTTCCCGCCGCTCGCTAATGCTGACATCAGCGGCGGCACTGGCACTGACCGGGATCGGGCTGCGCGCCCGGGCCGACACGCCGCCCGGCGTCCTGATCGTCGGGCAGATCGCCGAACCCAAGGCGCTGGACCCACATGCGGTGACGGCGGCCAATGACTTCCGCATTCTCGCCAATGTCTATGACGGGTTGGTGCGGTTCGCGGATGGCACCTTGACGCCGGAACCGGCGCTGGCGGAAAGCTGGACGGTATCAGACGACGGGCTGACCTATACATTCAAATTGCGCGCCGGGGTGAAGTTCCACGACGGGTCGGCGCTGGATGCCGAGGCGGTGAAGTTCAACTTTGACCGGATGCTGAAAGAGGATCACCCGTTCCACAACACCGGGCCGTTCCCGCTGGCGTTCTTCTTCTCCTCCATCACGTCGACCGAGGCTTTAGACCCCAAGACGGCCGTTTTCACCCTTTCGGAACCGTTTGCGCCCTTCATTTCGAACCTCGCGACGCCGACGGGCTATATCGTGTCACCTGCCGCGGTGAAGCAGTTCGGGGTGGATTTTGGCCGCAACCCGTCAGGCACCGGGCCTTTCAAATTCAAGGAATGGCGGTCGAACGAGTTGGTCGCGGTGGAGAAGAACGCGGACTATTGGGACGGGGCGCCGGGTCTGGACGCCGTGGTGTTCCGGCCGATCACCGACGCCAACACAAGGACGGCCGAGATGTTGTCGGGCGGGCTCGATCTGATGCTGGAGGTGCCGCCGGTGTCGCTGTCGGAGTTCAAGAACGACAATTTCCAGATCGTCGAAGCGGCGGGGCCGCATCTGTGGTTCCTGATCCTGAACTGCAAGTCGGGGCCGTTTGCCGACAAGAAGGTCCGCCAAGCCGCCAATTATGCGATCAACAAGCAGGCGCTGGTCGATCAGGTGCTGGAGGGGACGGCTGCGGTTGCGGCTGGTCCGACGCCGCCGGCGTTCTCCTGGGCGTATAATGACGCGTTGCAGCCCTATCCCTATGACCCCGCCAAGGCCAAGGCGCTGCTGGCTGAGGCCGGGCAACCGAACCCGAAGGTGACATTCTTTGTCACGGAAGGCGGGTCGGGGATGCTGGATCCGGTGGCGATGGGCACGGCGATGCAGGCCGACCTGGCGGCGGTCGGCTTTGACGTGAAGATCCAGACTTATGAGTGGAACACCTTCCTGGGCGAGGTGAACCCGGGGCTGGAGGGCAAGGCGGACATGGCCGAGATGGCGTGGATGACCTCGGACCCCGACACACTGCCGTTCCTGGCGCTGCGGACCGAGGCGTGGCCGGACAAGGGCGGCTTCAACTCGGGCTACTACTCCAACCCCGAGGTCGATGACCTGTTGCAGAAGGCGCGAGTGTCCAACTCGCTGGACGAACGGGCGGTGTTGTACAAGAAGATGCAGGAGATCGTGCAGGACGATGCGCCGTGGTTGTTCGTGGCGAACTGGAAGCAGAATGCGGTGGCGACGGCGGCGGTGCAGAACATCGCCTTGCAGCCGTCGTTCCTGCTGGAGTTGAAAGCGGTGACCAAGGCGTGAGGGACAGGGGCGCTTTCTTCCGGCGCCCGGTCCCTGCCGGCCGCGTGACCTGACAGGAGGCGCAACTGGGACGCTACATCCTCTACCGCCTGCTGTCGGCGATACCGGTGGTGTTCGGCATCACGGTGATCGTGTTTCTGATCATGGCGATGATCCCGGGCAACCCAGCGCAGGCGATCCTTGGGGCCTATGCGACCCCGGAAAACGTGGCGAAGATCAACCGCGACCTCGGGTTGGACAAGCCTTTGGTCGTGCGGTATTTCATCTGGCTGGGCAATATGTTGACCGGCGATTTCGGGCGGTCATTTTCGTTGAACCGGCCGGTGATCGACGAGATTCTGGACCGGTTTTCGGCGACTTTGATCCTGGCGGGGACGGCGCTGGTGATCTGCACGGTGGTGGGAATTGCGGCGGGGGTGGTGTCGGCGGCGCGGCAGTATTCCTGGGCGGACAAGGCGATCACCTTCGCGGTGCTGATCGGGATTTCAGTGCCGTCGTTCTTTCTGGGCATGGTGATAATCCTGACTTTCGCGGTGCGGCTGCGCCTGCTGCCGGTGTCGGGGATGTATGAGATTTATGGCGGTGGTGATCTGGCGGATCTGGTCAGGCACCTGATCATGCCGGCGTTTGCGCTGGCCGTGGTGGCGACCGGCGTTGTGGCGCGGTTGGCGCGCGGGGCGATGCTGGAGGTGTTGCGGCAGGATTATATCCGCACGGCACGGGCCAAGGGGGTTGGTGAGGCCGGGGTGATCTGGCGACATGCTTTGCGCGCGGCGATGGTCGGGATCATCCCGGTGATCGGCTTGCAGGCCGGCTTTGTGCTGTCGGGGGCGGTGTTCATCGAGGTGGTGTTTCAGTGGCCGGGGGTTGGGCGGATGCTGGTCGATGCGATCCTGAAGCGCGACATTCTGCTGGTGCAGGGCGGGGTGACCTTTGTCGCGGCCTGCTATGTGCTGTTCAACATCATGGTCGATGTGGCGCAGTCGATGCTGGATCCGAGGATCAAGACATGACGCTGTTCCTGCGCCTGCTGTTCCGCAATCGTCTGGCCGCATTGGGAGCGGTGGTGCTGGGGGTGATCATCCTTTTGTGTCTCGTCGCGCCGCTGTTGCCGTTGCAGGACCCCAACGCCACTGCCACCACCGACCGGTTTCTGCTGCCGCTGACGGCTGGGCATGTGTTGGGCACCGACCATCTGGGGCGGGATACTTTGGCGCGCTTGTTGTATGGCACGCGGCTCAGCTTTGCGGTCGGGTTCATCGCAGCGGTGCTGGCGGCGGTGTCAGGGTCGCTTATCGGGGTGACAGCGGGGTATTTCGGCGGGCGGATCGACAATCTGATGATGCGCGGCATCGATATGATCATGGCGTTTCCCTATATCCTGCTGGCTTTGGCCATCGTTGCAGCGCTGGGGCCGGGGTTGCTGAACGCATTGATTGCGGTGGCGGCGGTCAATGTGCCGTATTTCGCGCGGAACATCAGGGGGATTTCGGCGGGGCTGGCGGCGCGGGAGTTTGTCGATGCGGCGCGGCTGTCGGGCAAGGGGCATCTGGCGATCATCCTGACCGAGATCTTGCCGAATGTGGTGCCGGTGATCGTGATTGCGATGTCGACTACCATCGGCTGGATGATATTGGAGACAGCGGGGCTGTCGTTTCTGGGGCTGGGCTCGCAGCCGCCAACCTCGGATCTGGGCTCGATGCTGGGCGAGGCGCGGGCGGCGTTGATCACGGCGCCGCATACCTCGATCATTCCGGGGGTGATGATCTTCCTGATCGTGATGTCGATCAACCTGCTGGGCGACGGGGTGCGGGATGCGTTGGACCCTCGGCTGCGGTCGGGGGCGTTGTCGAGGCCGATGGCGACGACTTTGGTGGCGCGCAAGACAGTACCGCTGGAAGGCCCGGCGAAGGGGTTGCTGGAGTTGGTGGATCTGGAGACGCAGTTTCATGTCGGCAAGCGGGTCTATCGGGCGGTTGGCGGGGTGTCGTTGGCAATCCGGCCGGGGGAGTGTCTGGGGCTGATCGGGGAAAGCGGGTCGGGCAAGTCGGTGACGGCGCTGTCGATCATGGGGCTGGTCGCTTCGCCGCCGGGTGTGATCACTGGCGGCGCGGTGCGGCTGGAGGGGGCGGACCTGCTGGCGCTGCCGTACCGCGACTTGCGGGCGCTGCGCGGCAAACGGGTGGCTTATATTTTTCAGGACCCGCAGGCGACGTTGCATCCCTTGTACCGGGTTGGCGACCAGATGGTCGAGGCGGTCATGGTGCATGGCGGGGTGACGCATGAGGCGGCGCGGGAAAGGTGTCTGGAGTTGCTGAAAACGGTGCGGATACCGAATGCGGAAAGCCGGATGGCGAGTTATCCGCATGAACTGTCGGGCGGGATGCGGCAGCGGGTCGGGATTGCAATGGCGCTGTTGAACGATCCGGATGTGATCATTGCCGATGAGCCGACCACGGCCCTGGACGTGACGGTGCAGGCGCAGATTCTGGCGCTGCTGGATGACCTGAGGCGGCAGCGCAACCTGTCAATCCTGTTCATTACCCATGATTTTGGCGTGGTGAGCCAGCTTTGTGACCGGGTGGCGGTGATGTATGCCGGGCGGATTGTCGAGACCGGGACGACGGCAGAGGTGCTGGACAGCCCGCAGCACCCGTACACCAAACGGCTGATCCAGTCGGTGCCGGAACTGGGGGGCGGCAAGCGCGAGCTGGTGTCGATCCCCGGGTTGCCGCCTGCGGTGAACGACCTGCCGGCGGGCTGCGCCTTTGCGCCGCGCTGCCTGCGGGCGCAGGACGTTTGCCGGGCCGGAGAGATTGCATTGGTGGGGGAGGCCCGGGCGGTACGTTGCCTGTTCCCCGAAGGAGAGGTCGCATGAGCGTCGCGTTGCAGGCCAGAAACCTGTCGAAGTCGTTTCTGGTTGGGCGGTCGTTGTTTCGGGGTTCGACCGGGGTGATCAAGGCGTTGCGGCCGGTGGACCTGACGGTGTTGCAGGGCGAGACCTTGGGGATTGTCGGCGAGTCCGGTTGTGGGAAATCGACGCTGGCGCGGATGCTGGTCGGGCTGTCGGTGCCGACGACCGGGACCATCGAGATTGATGGCAGGGCGTTTGACACAAGCGATCGCAAGCTGTCGTCGCAGCAGATCCAATACGTGTTTCAGGATCCGCTGTCGTCGCTGAACCCGCGCAAGACGATAAGGCAGATCATGGAGGCCCCGCTAAAGGCTCTGTTCCGGCTGGACAGGGCGCAGCGGGCGGCGCGGATTGACGAGGTGTTTGGCTCGGTCAACCTGCGGCCGGAGTTTCTCGACCGCTATCCGCATGAGTTTTCCGGTGGACAGGCGCAGCGGATCGGGATTGCGCGGGCGCTGCTGGCGCGGCCGAAGATCATCGTGCTGGATGAGCCGGTGTCGGCGCTGGATGTGTCGGTGCAGGCGCAGGTGCTGAACCTGCTTGGCGACCTCAGGGCGCAATATGACCTGACCTAT
>JBDTQR010000118.1:0-14137 GCA_039932095.1 bacterium
GGCGGTGGTGGAGGCGGTGTCGGACCGGGTGGCGGTCTTGTATTTCGGCAAGGTAGTGGAGATCGGCCCGGCGCTGGAGATTTTTTCGCATCCGCGGCATCCCTATACGCGGCTGCTGGCCGATAGTGCGCCCAAGGTCGGGCGGCCCTTGGCGGTGCGCGACAGTCAGGAAACCGAATTGCCTGACCCGTTGCACCCGCCGCAGGGTTGCCCTTTTGCGCCGCGTTGTCCAAAGGTAAGCGCTGTGTGCCGGAGCCAGGAACCGGACCTCGCCCCGATCGGAGATCACGCCTTTGCCGCCTGCTACCACCCCGACTAAACGCAATACCAGCCGGACGCGGCAGGTCGCCGACCACATCAAGGAGCTGGTGGTCGGCAAGGGTTTGCGTCCGGGTGACCGGCTGCCGAATGAGACGGAGCTGATCGCGACGCTGGACAAGTCGAAGGGCACGGTGCGCGAGGCGATGCGAATACTGGAGGCCGAGGGCTTGATCCGGACGCGGACCGGGCCGGGTGGCGGGGCGTTTCTGACCGAGATGACGACCGATCATGCGGCGACGCTGCTGGCGAATTTCTTCTACTTCCGCAACCTGTCGATCGAGGATCTGTACCGGCTGCGCATCGTGCTGGAGCCTGAAGTGGCCGCCAATGTCGCGGGGCGGCTGTCGGCGGAGGTGCTGGCCGAGTTTCGCGCTGCCACCGCGCGTTTCGCCCTGCCGCCCGCCACACCGGAGCAGGAGCGCGAACAGCATGTGGCGTCGCTGGAGTTTCACCGCAAGCTGGCAGGGCTATGTTCCAACGCGCTGCTGGGGTTCATCGTCGATTTCATCGCCAAGGTGTTGAGCGATCTGACGGTGTTTCGCCATCTGTATGAGCCGCATAATCATGAGCTGTGGGCGCGCGGGCATGACTATCACAACCGGCTGCTGGACGCGCTGGAGTCGGGCGATGCGGTTGCGGCGCGGGATACGATGAAGGCCCATATGGAGACCGCGTTCGGGCTGATGGTCGAGCAGGAGGCGGCGGTCAGCAAGGGGTTTCTGGGATAGCGCGACGTCCGTGTTGATGGGCTGGATGCCGTCCCGCGCCCCCTCTTCAAGGGTTGCGGTCTGGGGCTTGCGGCGCGGTTGTGGACGGTGAGGTTGACCCGTGGCGGCGATCGGGTGTACCGCCGACCATAAGCAACAACGTGAGACCGATGCGCGCCGCCTGGACTGCCTTTGCCATCGCTTCGGCATTTTTTCTGTTCGAGTTCGTGACGCGGATTGTGCCGAGTCTCAGCACGGCGGCGATCGAGGATTTCTACCACCTGTCGGCGCCGGGGTTCGGGACATTGTCCAGCCTGTTCTTCTGGGTCTATGCGCCGATGCAGATTGTGGTGGGGCTGGTGCTGGACCGCTATGGGGCGCGGCGGTGCGTTCTGCTGGGCAGTTTCGGCTGCGCGTTGGGTGTGTTGCTGTTCGCCGCGACCGATGTGGTCTGGATCGGCGGTCTGGGCCGGGCAGTGACCGGGTTTGGCGCCGCTTTCGCGTTCGTCGCGGCGCTGTGGATGGTCAATCACTGGTTTCCGCCGCAACGGTTTGCGCTGTTGTCCGGGGCGATCAACGCGGTCGGGATGCTGGGGGCTGCCATCGGGGCGGTTGCCCTGTCCAAAGCCATCGACCTGGCGGGTTGGCGGGTGGTCTTTGGCGCGACTGGCCTGGTTGGTTTGGCGCTGTGTGCTGTCGCCTATCTTTACCTGCGAGAGCCACCATCGCCCGCAGCGACAGCGACCTCGGATCCGGGGGACCATATCCGCAACAGCCTGACGGAGGTTCTGGGCAGTGGCCGGATCTGGGCAATCGCGTTGGTTGGGATGCTGTTTTACATGCCGGTCAACGTCTATGCCGGGCTGTGGGGCGCGACCGAGTTGATGGGTGACCATGGCCTGAGCCAAGTGGCCGCCGAGGCCGATGTGTCGATGATTTTTTGTGGCATGGCGGTCGGCAGCATCGCGGGCGGCTGGGTGTCCGACCTGTTGGGCCATCGCAAATATCTGGTGTTCGGCGGTGCCGTGCTGACCGGGCTGGCCTATGCGGCGGTGCTGTATTTGCCGGGGTCGGCGTGGGGAGACGGGGCGCTGCTGTTTGTGGCGGGGGTTTTCGGCGGATTGCAGATGTTGACCTTCACCATGGCCAAGGAGGGCCAGTCAAACGCCGTGGTCGGCACGGTTGTGGCCTTTGTGAACATGATCGGCATTGGCGGGGCGCTGATCTTTCAGCCGCTGGTCAGTTATGTCGCCGATGCGGCTGGCGGCAACTTTAAACTGGCGCTGACGGCAGTTCCCTTGTGTGCGGCCGCGGCGGCGGTGATCATCCTGTTCGTGCCGGAGTACCGCCATCCGGACCACCGTCTGCCACATCGGCGGCAATCGTCACGATCCGGGTGATTTCGTCAGACTTGAAGCCGATCAGCGACGGATTGCGCAGGCCGGGGAGGAAGGCGACGTCGTAAAGCTCGCGCACGACGCCCTCGATGCGGAGCCAGGCGATGATGTCGCCGGTGCGGGTATCGATGATGACAAGGCCGCAGCGTGGTTCGGTGCCATGGGATTTCAGCACGCCGTCAAGCGGGATGCCGGCAAAGGTTCCGGCCTCGCGGGCCAGTGACAGGCCGACCACGGCATAGGGGCCGATGAAGGTCAGTCCGCGGGCGAAGCCGGGCAGCACCGTCAAGGGATGAAAGACCCCGGCCACCGGATCGACATGGCCGAAGGTGCCGTTGCCAGAGTTCAAGAGCCAGAGCCGCCCGTCGTGGCAGCGCGGCGAATGCGGCATCGACAGGCCGTCGCAGACCACCTGCCCCGTGGCGAGGTCGATCACGACGCCGCCGTCACTGCGCCGGTCGCGCCAGCCGTCGGCAAGGTTGGACTGCGAAATCGCAGTGACATAGCGCGGCTGGCCGTCAGCCATGGCGAGACCGTTCAGGTGACAGCGATCCTCGGCGGCCAGTCGGGATATGAAGCTGGGTTGCCAGAGCGGGCGAAAGCTCCAGCCATCCTGAACCGTGGCAAGGCAGGAGAACAGGGTGCTGACAAAGACCGGCCGACCGTTGCCGTCGAAGGCCACATCATGGATGTCGAGATCGCCGGTGATCCAGGCGAGGCGCGGCACGTAGATGGCATCGTATTCCCCCTCGGCCTGACCCGGTGGCAGGGCGTTGTCGAGGCGCAGCAACTGGTAATGCGACGCCAGCAGCAGGCTGCGCGCATCAGGGCTGACGGCGAGGCCCATGCAGCGCGGAAAGCTGCGCTCGAACACCGCCAAGGTGCTGTTCGGCCTTAGACCCAGCATGAACAATTTGCCGGCCTGATAGGTGGTGAAGGCCAGCGATCCGCCGGCGCGGGCGAGCCATGCGTCAAATCCGCGCGAGGTGGTCAGGGCGAATTTATCGCCGGTCGCGGCTTCGTCCATCACCGGGGTTGACCGGGGTCAGGGGTTGAGGGCGGTTCACAGCAGGAAATCATTGGCAAACAACGAAACAAGGCCGTCGATCTGGATCTGGAAATCGGCTTTGCCATCGCCATCGACGTCGCCCGAAATGATGGTGTTGTTGCCGAAATGGCGGGCCTGCAACTCTCCGGCATGATGAGTGAAACCTTTTGTGCCGATAAAGTCGAAGGCTTGGTGGCCGTTGGTGCCGGTATCGGCGTCAAGACCGATGAGGTCGATGCGGTCGACGAAACTGTGCCTGGCCCCGGCGCTGAAATCGGTGATCTCGTCGCGGGTCTGGGCGGTCTTGCCGAGTTCGGACAGGCTGTTGAAATCAAAGGTATCCTTGCCAGCCTGGCCGCTGAGGACGTCGCGGCCAACACCGCCGGTCACTGTGTCATTGCCAGCGCCGCCGATCAGGGTGTCGGCGCCGCTCTTGCCCTCGAGCCAATCGTTCTTGACGCCGCCGAAGATTGTCTGGTCCGCCACGCTGCCGACGCGGTGAACGGCGAAGGTCGGCGCAAGGCCGTAGATGACATAGGCTGCACCGGTCGCACCATTGGCCCGGGTCGCACCGACCAGAATGTCGGCGATGCCGTCGTGATTCACATCGCCAGCCGCGCTGACCGAAAAGCCGGAGCGGCTGCCGCCGGGTTCGCCGTCAATGCGGAACCCGTCGGTGCCGTCAAGCGCGCCAAGGTCGAGAACCGAGCCGAAGCCGGTGGCCTTGCCATAGACGACATAAGTGCTGCCGGTCATCGCATCCTGCGGCGATCCGGCACGGTAGGCGCCGATGATCAGATCGTCAAAGCCGTCACCGTTGACGTCACCGGCCCCCGAAACGCTGTAGCCGGAATATTCGCCCGCCGTTGCGCCATCAAGCCGCAGGCCGAAAGCGCCCTTGACTTGCGACAGCAGGACGGTGCCGTCAACCGGGCCGCCTTTGGCGTCAAGGGCGGCAAGATTGGCGGTGCCGCCGAAGACCAGATAGCTTGACCCGGAATCGACGCCGGCCGTGTCGGCACCACTGGCGCTGATCAGGATGTCGGCGAAACCGTCGCCGTTGACATCGCCGGCACTGGCCACGGACAGGCCGGCATAGTCCTTGTTCTTGACGCCCTGGAACATGTAGCCGTTGTGACCGTCCAGCGTGGCCAGGTTGGTAGCAGCGCTGAAACCTGCGTCTTTGCCAAAGAAAAGATAGGCGGCGCCTTGACGGTGGCCGCTGCCAAAGCTTGTCGCGACGCCGCCGATCAGCACGTCATCGATGCCGTCGCCGTCCACATCGCCAGCCGACGCAACATCGGCGGCCGAAAAGGCCCTTGGCTGCGGGCCGTCCAGGCGGAAGCCATTGGTGCCGTTCAGGTCAGACAGGTTCATCACGGCGGCGAAGGTCTGGCCCCCAAAGAACACATAAGCCGAACCGGCGTTGACGCCGTTCGAGTCGCGCCCGGACGCACCGACGATGATGTCGGCAAAACCGTCGCCGTTGATGTCACCGGACGCGACGCTGACCCCGGAATAATCGTTCTTCGAGGTGCCATGCAGACGGAAGCCGTTGGTGCCGTTCAGATGCGTCAGGTCGAAGTTCTGGCCAAAGCCGCCTGCCTTGCCGAACACGACATAGGTTTCGCCGCGGGCCGTGCTGGCGGCGCTGGTGGACACGATGAAATCACCGATGCCGTCGCCGTTGACGTCGCCGGCCTGCGCCACTGCTGTGCCCAGATGATCGCTGCTGCCCACGCCGCTGATCGTAAAGCCGGTCTTGGCGGTCAGGTTGTCGAGCGTCAGATCAGTCGCGCGATTGCCGGATTTGCCATAGACGACATAGACATGACCCGGGTCGATGTCATAGTTTCCGGGCCCGCTGATCAGCATGTCGTCGATGCCGTCGCCGTTGACATCCCCCGCCGACGAGACCGCATAGCCGGCAACCGAACCGAAGCCGCCCAGCATCCGGAAACCTTCGTCGCTGCTCAGATCCGCCAATTCCAGTTGCGGCGACAGCGTCAGCGTGGCCCGGCCGAAGATCACATAGCTTGCCCCTTCATGGCCAAGACCATTGGGGCTGGCCTTGTAGGCGCTGAAGATGATGTCGTCGAAGCCGTCGCCGTTGATGTCGCCAGCGCTGCCGACGCTGAAACCCAGATTGTCGCCGTCGGCATTGCCATCGATGCGAAAGCCGTCCTGACCCTTCAGGTGACCAAGGTCGATATCGGCGGCAAAGCCGGTTGACTTGCCGAACAGCAGATAGACCGCGCCAGCGTCACCTGCGAGGTTCGGTGCCTTCTTGGCACTGACCAGCATGTCGGCGATGCCGTCGCCGTTGACATCGCCGGCACTTGCCACCGCCAGACCGGCAAATCCGGCAAAATTCACCTCGCCATCGAGCCGGAAACCGTTGCTGCCATTGACCGACGCCACATCAAACGTTGCATCGAAGCCGCCGCTTTTGCCGAAGACCACATAGGCCGCGCCCTCGGCACCTGACACGCCGTCGGTGTTGGTGTTCGACGCGCCGATGATCAGATCGTCAATCCCGTCGCCGTTGACATCGCCGGCATTTCCGACGGACCAGCCGACAAACTGGGTGGAACTGCCCGCAATCGCAAAACCGTTGCTGCCATCGAGGCTGCCGACCGACAATGTGCCACCAAGGTCCGCTGCGCCGAACACCACGAAAGCCTTGCCGGAGTAAGAGTTTGCGCCATAGGACGAGATGATCACATCAGCAAAGCCGTCGCCGTTGAAATCGCCGTTGCCGCTGACATGCTGGCTGAAATGGCCAACCTGCACGTCGCTGACGATCTTCAGCCCGGCGGTGTCCAGCGTGGCAAGGTCGATCGGCGAGCCAAAGCCCGCGGCTTTGCCGAACACGATATAGGCAGCACCGGGCACGGTATTTACGCCATTCCAGCCGCCGGTGGCACCGAGGATAATGTCGTCGAAGCCGTCGCCATTCACATCACCAGCCGGCGCGACGCTGATGCCGGCAAAGGCACCGGCATCGGCACCGATGATGCTGACACCGGTAGAGCCGTGGAGGCTTGCCAAGGCGAGATTGGCCGAGAAATTGCCGGTCTGGCCGAACACGACATAGGTGGTGCCAGCATCGGTACCGTTGCTGTCGGCACCAAAGGAACTGACCAGGAAATCGGCCTTGCCATCACCGTTGAAATCGCCTGCGGCTGAAACGCTGAAGCCGGCAAGATCGTTCACCGCCGCGCCGTTCAAGGTGAAACCCTGCGCCCGGGTCAGAGTGGCGAGGTCGAGGCTGGCCGGAAATCCGCTGGTGGTTCCGTAAACGACATAGGCCTGACCCGAATTGCTGCCATTCGGATCGGCGAGATGGGCCCCGATGATCAGATCACCGATCCCGTCACCGTTGACATCGCCGATACCGGCAACCGAAATGCCGGAATAATCCCCGGCGGCGATCCCGTCGAGCCGGAAGCCTTGGGAACCGTCCAAACTGGAAACGTTTAAACCATAGGTCATCGAAAGGGACCATCTCGCCGTTCGGCAATGCCACGCGTCAGTCAGTTTGCACGGTGGATGATCGGCTTTATTCCGTCAAGCTGGATTGGCGGTTTCGGGATGCTGCACCATGAATATCCAGCCCCGCAGTCGCCACAGACCCTGCGCAGCAGACGATTCCGCAGCAAATGATCCGCGGTCGGTGGTGCCGCTGAAGGGACTCGAACCCCCGACCCCATCATTACGAATGACGTGCTCTACCAGCTGAGCTACAGCGGCACTTTTCTGGTTTGGTTCTCGTATGATCCGGCCGGAGCGAAGTCAAGCCCCGGCCTTGCGGGGCAGCAGGGGCGCAAGCGGCGGGGTCAGCCGGCACCGCGCACCACTGCCTCGACGTCGACCGGTGGGTCGGGATCGGGATCATCCTTGACCGGGGCCGGCTGGTTGACCAGCAACGGCAGCAACTCTGCTCCGGTGGCGCTGTGGCCGGTGGATTCGATCGGTTCACGCCAGGTCATCGTGTCAAATCCACCGCAGTTTTCGCAGATCGGCGCCCAGTCGGCATGGATGGCCTGACATTTGTCGCAGCACCATTGCGGACCGCGCGGGGCGACCAGCGCTTTGGAGAGCCAGGCTCGCACGGTGGCATCGTCCGAGCCCTCGCCACGCTCTACGGCAGCCATGATCGCAAGGGTACGCTGAGTCGGATGGCTTTCAGGCAGATCGCCCAAGGCGCGCCGCGCTGCGGGGAAATCCTCGGCGGCAACATTCAACTCTGCCAGCAGCAATCTGGCTTCGGGATCGTCGGGGTGAATTGCCGTCAGAAGTTTGAAACGCTTCAGCCGTTCGACGGGGGTTTCCTCGGGTTCAATCTCGGCAAAGGCTGCGGCGATATCGGGATGCGGCTTGGCTTCCCAGGCCTTTTTCAACACACGGCCGGCGTTCTTCTTGTCGGCCTTTTGCAGATAGGACTGCGCTGCCATGACGGCAGCCGGGATCAGGTCAGGCGACAGACGGTTGGCGGCAATCGCGGCTTCGCGGGCCTCGATCGAGGTGTCGTCGTCGATGATGACTTTTGCCTCTTGCAGCGCCAGGACCGCATCGCGGCGACGGTAGACGTCCTTGGGCAGAATGCCGGATTTCAACTGGGCACCCAGCGTGCTGCGCGCACCTTTCCAGTCGGCATTTTCCGACTGCAGTTTCAGCAGGATATCCTGTGATTCCGGGTGGCGCGGCTTCATCTCGAACGCTTTTTCCGCCAGCCTCATGGCGGTTTCGGTGTCGCCCTCAACCAGTTTTTGTTTCAACAGGCCACGCACGCCGACGAAACGGGTCCGTGGATCGGCCAGCAGCGCCTTGTAGGCCTCGCTTGCCCGTTTGCCGTCGCCGGCAACTTCGGCGGCCTGAGCGACCAGCAGATTGGTCAGTTCCGGGCGACCCAGATAGGATTCGGCGCGCTGCGCCTTGATCAGCGCCAACCGGCCTTCGCCAGAGGCAATCGCCACCATGCTTTCGGACAGCGCCTTGTAGCCCCGGGCCTCGCGGTTGCGGTCGAAATAGCGCGAAATGGCGGTTTCGTCGCCGTTGAGAAAGCGGAACGTGGCAGCCAGCAGACCCAGCGCCTTGATCAGCACCCACAACGGCACCAGCACCACTGCCGCGGCCAGGATCAGCTGAACCGGGCCAAGTGTGAATTCCCACCCGGCAAAGGCGACGCGGA
This sequence comes from bacterium, assembly GCA_039932095.1. Lineage (GTDB taxonomy): Bacteria > Pseudomonadota > Alphaproteobacteria > Rhodobacterales > Rhodobacteraceae > Stagnihabitans. The sequence continues at coordinate 8,668 of JBDTQR010000118.1, forward strand.
CCACGCTGCCGGCATCCATCAAAAGGCCAGCACCAAGGGTGACGACCGCCAGGGCGACGATGAACAGGACGAGTTTAGTCAAAGACCAGATCATCATGTCCCCCTATTGGCCAGAGGTCGACAACAGGTCATGGACGGCAGCCTGCGCCGCCAGCCGCAGCTTGGCTTTGGCGACCCAATCCGCCATCTCGGCCTGACCTGCCGGCGACAGGACTGCGATTTCATCCAGTGCTCCGGGCAGATCACCAGCCGCGAGCTTGGCTTCGGCCCGCGACAGCACAGCGTCGGGGTCGGTGCCCTCCCGCGGGGACAATGAGCGGGCGCCGGTCTGCCCACGCAGAAATGCGCCCAGCCTCGCGGTCCAGGTTTCGCCCATGTCGGCTCGCAGAGCGGCATCGATGCTGGCGCGGGCGGCGAGCGGAAAGCTGTCGCGCAGCACTTGCAGGCTGGGCAGGCCACTGTCGGCATTGTCGGCCAGCACCGGCGGCAGATCGACATTGGCGAGGTCGGCCAGCGCTGAAGTATAGGGCCCGCCACTGTCCAGCGCGGCCTGAATCTGCCGCAAGGCAGCGCGGTTGACGGTCGCCTTGGCCACCGCCTCGGCATCGGCCTTGATGCCGGCCAGTCTGGTGTCGAGTTCTGACACTTTGCTGTCGAGTTCTGCCTTGGCCTCATCCAGCACGGTCGCGGGCATGCCATTGGTCTTTAGCGCGTCAATTTCGGCCTGAAGCCGGGCAATGTCGGCGGGATCGGTGGCTCTGGCCGACGCGGCGGGCAGTGCAGCCAGCTTGGCGTCAAGTGCGTCAATCCGCGCGGCAAGCGTGCTTGTGTCAGCCGGGCTCGCCATGGCGGCCAGCGAGGTTTCCACCGACGTGATCCGGTCCGACAGCCCGATATCTGCAGGTTTGTTGGCGTCCGCACTCAACAGCGCGACCTTGTCCTGCAATGCCTTGGTTTCCGCCGTCTGCGCGGCAAAGGCGGTTTTCAGGGCCGCAACGTCGGCATTTGGAATGAGGGACGGATAGACCTGCGCCGCGCCGAAACCGATCACCGCAGCGACAACGCCGCCAACAATCGGCAAAACGACCGAGCCTCTGCGCGGCGGTACGGGATCAGGGGGGGCGACGGAAGGGGTCGACACGTCTTCTGCCGCCAGTTCTGCGACATCCGGTTGCGCGGGCGTTTCCGGTTGCTCTGGCGTCTTCGGCGTTTCGTCCATTCCAAATCCTTCCTGACAGGTCGACGCGGTCTGAGGCCAGCGCATCCTGTTGCCCAACCTAATGCTGTGGGGCGACCGGGTTCAAGGTTCGCATAGTGATTGCAGCTTGTTTGCAATGGCATTCAGCACAGCATCCGCTGTCGGCTGCCTGGCAACAACCATTTCCGCGCCGGCGATGCCGTCTACTGCTGAACTTATTGCGACAATGCAAAGCGTCAAGCCGCTTGGAGGGTGGGGGAGTTGCCGCGCGAGAATCGCACCGGTTCTGGGCGAGAAGATCGGGGCGATGACGGGCGCGCCGCTGTGCAGGGTAAGGATTGCCTCGGGCGACAGCGCCACAGCCTCCTGCGCATAGGTGGTCAGGGAAACCGTCTCGATTCCTGCCGAATTGAGCATTTCCGCAAGGTCCTCCCGCATCTCGCGACCGTGCAGATACAGAAGCGGGCCACCGGGCGCATGGTCACGGATCAACGTCAGCAGATCTTCGGACGTGCCATCTGCCGAGATCGCATGCAGGCCCAACTCGGTCGCCGCTTGGGCCGTGCCGTTGCCAACACAGAACGCCAACTTCGGCAGCGCAGCCCCATAGGCGGCATTCCGCTCCACTGACTGAACGGCGGTCCGTGAGGTGAAAATGACCGCCGTCCAGTCGCGCGGCGGAATTGGCGGTGCAAAATAAACTGGCGCCAGCAGCGGAGACAGGACGACCGGGCAATCGGGAAACCGGACGCGGACCGCTGCGGCAAACTGCTCCGATTGCGGTGCCGGACGGGTGAGCAGGATAACCGGGGCGCGGGATTGCGGGACCATGGGCTTGGTGTTACCTGCAGCTTGGGCATTGGGCAACGGCGGAAAATGGGCAACAGCCTGACCATTCTTGGCATCGAGAGCAGTTGCGACGACACTGCAGCCGCTGTCGTGCGGTGGACGGATGCCGGAGGAGCCGAGATTCTGTCATCCGAAGTCGAGGGCCAGACCGCCCTGCATGCCGCCTTCGGGGGCGTGGTGCCGGAAATCGCCGCCCGCGCCCATGCCGAACGGTTGGATCACTGCGTCGAACGGGCGATGGATTCGGCAAGCGTTCGGCTTACGTCGCTGGACGGCATCGCCGTGACCGCTGGTCCGGGCCTGATCGGCGGTGTGCTGTCGGGGGTAATGCTGGCCAAAGGCCTGAGCCGCGCCGCCGGTGTGCCGTTGATCGGGGTGAACCATCTTGCCGGCCATGCGCTGACCCCGCGGCTGACAGATGGACTGGCGTTCCCCTATCTGATCCTGCTGGTGTCTGGTGGCCATTGCCAGTTCCTGATCGTGCATGGCGCTGAAAGGTTCGAACGGCTGGGTGGCACGATCGACGACGCCCCGGGTGAGGCGTTCGACAAGGTTGCCAAACTGCTCGGCTTGGCGCAACCGGGCGGGCCGGCTGTCGAGGTTGAAGCGCGCGACGGCGACCCCAGGCGGTTCCGTCTGCCACGGCCATTGCTGGACCGGCCAGGTTGCGACCTGTCGTTTTCCGGTCTGAAAACCGCCGTTCTCAGGGCGCGGGATGAGCTTGTCGGCCGGCAAGGCGGCATCACGGTGCAGGACCGCCGCGATATCTGCGCCAGCTTTCAGGCCGCAGTCGCCGATGTGCTGGCCGAGAAATCCCGTCGGGCGTTGGAGCTTTATTTGCATGTGTCGGACGGGGAAACTTCTTTTGCGGTCGCTGGAGGTGTGGCGGCGAATGCGACCCTACGCGCCGCATTAGAGCATATTTCGGCGTCCATGGGCGTCAGCTTTATCGCGCCGCCGCTGCAGTTGTGTACCGACAATGGCGCGATGATTGCCTGGGCCGGGATCGAGCGGTTACGGCTTGGCCATCACGACGGCATGGATCTGGTCGCCCGCCCGCGTTGGCCGCTGGACCAGACTGCCGCACCACTGATCGGGTTCGGCAAGAAGGGGGCCAAGGCATGATCGGCGTGCTCGGGGCCGGCGCATTTGGAACTGCCCTTGCGATAGCCTTGGGCAATGATGGCCGTGACGTTCGGCTGTGGACCCGGAACGGCAGTGACGCTACGGAAATCCAAAAGACCCGACTGAATGCGGCGCGGTTGCCGGGGGCTATGCTGCCGGGCAGCGTCACTGCGACCGCCGAAATCGCAGATCTGGTCGGAGCTGAGGCGGTGCTGCTGTCGGTGCCGATGCAGTCCCTTGGCGGCGTGCTCGGTCAGTATGGCACCAGCCTCGCCAATGCGGTTCTGGTGGCGTGTTGCAAGGGGGTTGATCTGCAAAGTCTGCATGGCCCAACGGCGGTGATTGCCTCGGCCTGCCCGCAGGCGGTGGCAGCAATCCTGACTGGGCCAAGTTTTGCAGCCGACATTGCCAAGGGCCTGCCAACTGCGCTGACCCTCGCCGCGCCAGAGACGGTTGGCGAAGACCTGCAACATCTGCTGTCGACGCAGCAGTTGCGGCTGTACCGGACCACTGATGTGATAGGGGCGGAACTGGGCGGGGCTTTGAAGAACGTGATTGCGATTGCAGCGGGCGTGGTGATCGGGGCTGGTCTGGGCGATTCGGCCCGGGCGGCGTTGATGACGCGGGGTTATGTCGAGATGCAGGGCTTTGCCGCGGGGCTTGGGGCACGGGCCGAGACTTTGGCCGGCCTGTCGGGGCTTGGCGACCTTGTATTGACCTGCACCTCGCTGCAATCGCGCAACCTGCGGTATGGGATGGCGCTTGGCAGCGGGGCGGGGTTTGATCCGGCGGTTACCGTCGAAGGCATGGCCACCGCCAAGGCGGTGGTCCGGCTGGCGGATCAGATGAAACTGGCGATGCCGATCACGCGGATGGTTGCGGATTTGATTGATCGGAAGCTACCATTGGATGCGGCAATCCGCAGTCTGATGTCCAGACCCTTGAAACAGGAGTAGACATGCGCGTGGCGCTCATTTGCACCGACAAGCCGGGGGCCCTGCAGGTCCGGCTGGACAACAGATCGGCCCATCTGGATCATATCGCGGCGACCGGGGTGGTAGAGATGGCGGGACCATTTCTGGACGGCGAGGGCAAGATGACCGGAAGTCTGATTGTCCTGTCGGTCGATACCGTGCAGGCGGCGCAGGACTGGGCCGCGTCGGACCCCTATGCCAAAGCGGGATTGTTCGAAACGGTCGTGATCCGTGAATGGAAGAAGGTGGTCGGCTGATGGCGTATTGGTTGTTCAAATCCGAACCCGATGTGTGGAGTTGGGACGATCAGGTCGACAAAGGGGCTGCAGGCGAGGAATGGCACGGCATCCGCAACTATGCCGCGCGGAACAATATGCGGACCATGGTGGTGGGCGATCGCGGGTTTTTCTATCATTCCAACACCGGCAAGGCGATGGTCGGAATCGTCGAGGTCTGCCGGACGTCAGAGCCGGACAGCACCACTGATGATCCGCGGTGGGATTGCGTGAAGATCCGGGCGGTGGTCGGGTTCAAACGGCCGGTGACGCTGGAAGAGTGCAAGCATCTACCGGGGTTGGAGAAGATGATCTTGATCAACAACTCCAGACTTTCCGTCCAGCCGGTCACGGCGGAGGAATGGGCGATTGTGTGTGAGTTGGGTGGTGTAGACGGCTGAAGCGACCGGTAAGGTCGCGGTCAACGAGGGAGGGAACGACAATGGAAGTTGTGAGGGTGCTGGTTGCGGCGGCGGGGTCGTGGTTGTTTGGCGCGGTCTGGTACATGGTGCTGGCCAAGCCGTGGATGGCGGCGGCCCGGGTTGCGGTCGGGCCGGATGGGCGACCGAAGAATGCGGCCTCCCCGCTGCCCTACATCCTGTCGGCGGTTTGCATGCTGCTGGTGGCGGGGATGATGCGGCATGTGTTCAGCATGGCGGCGATGACGACGGTTGTGGAAGGCTTGATGGGCGGGGCCGGGATCGGGCTGTTTTTCATCTCGCCCTGGATCATGATCAACAACGCTTACGCGGGTCGGCCCTTCACGCTGACGTTGATTGATGGCGGCTATGCGACGATTGGCTGCACGATTATCGGGGTTTTGTTGATGTTGGTCTGAGGGGAAAACAATGGAGGGCCCCCTACCCCTAAGGGACCCTCCATCCACCCCACGTGCCCCCAAGCACCACACGTGTTCTGAAAAAGGTCCCGGACATGCTGTCCCTGAATTGACCCTAGCAAATCAGGGCTGTCAGGGCAAATTCCAAGCCCGGAAAAATTGAGCCAAAGGGTTGCCTGCTGGCTGGTTCCGCGAGGCGTCCACGCGTGGA
>JBDTQR010000119.1:0-14110 GCA_039932095.1 bacterium
TACGACCAATTGATTAACAGTCAACTGCTCTACCGCTGAGCTACGCCGGAACACGGGGGTCCTATAGCAAGGTCATGTGGGGGCGTAAAGGGGCGGTTCGGAAAATAACGCCGATTAGCGTGCGGTGTAAATTGCGCGGTCCAGCGGCTGTCCGGTGCTGTGGACAAGGGCGCGGTCGGTCAGGTCGATCAGATGGGCGAGCACGTTGCGGGTGGCGGCGGGCAAGAGGTGCGGCGCCACGTCGCGATACACCTGGGCGGCGATGGCAGCGGGGCTGGCGGGGCCATGGTCGCGCAGGGCCGCAAGGATCGCCGCCTCGCGTGACAGGCGGTGGGTGATCAGTTCGGCAAGGCGACGGCCGGGGTCGGCAATTTCCGGTCCATGCCCCGGGTACATGCGCGACCAGGTCCGCGTTGTCAGGCGGTGCAAGCTGGACATGTAGGCCGCCATGTCGCCATCCGGCGGTGAGACCAGCGACGTCGACCAGCCCATCACATGATCGCCCGACAACAGCAGCCCATCGCCGAGCGCAAAACCCAGATGACAGCCCATATGGCCGGGCAGGTGCAGCGCCTCGACCACGCTGTCGCCGACCATGACCCGGTCACCATCGGCCAGCGTTTGGTCGGGTGCAAAGGCCTGATCTGCCCCCTCGCTGCTGGTCAGACCCTGCCGCGCCAGTTCGGTCATCGTGGTGCTGCGGCCGCTGTCGGCGCGGCCAAAGGCCAGCACCGGGGCACCCGTGAGGGCAGCCAACCGGGGGGCGAGGGCGCTGTGGTCAAGATGGGCGTGGGTGACGAGGATCCGGCTGATCCGCTCACCGGCGGTCGCCGCCAGAATCGCAGCCAGATGCGACGCCAGATCAGGGCCGGGATCGACCACCGCCACCTCTCCTCGTCCGATCAGATAGGTGTTGGTGCCGGTGCCGGTCAGGGCCGAGGCGTTGCCCGCGCAAAGGACGCGGAGCGGCGGGGTCGGGTCCGGCATCTTGGCTTCCCTTGCGACTGGTTGCCCGGTAAGATCGCCGCCATGGCCTTCCGCTTCAAGAACTATATGCCGCGCAGCCTGTTCGGACGGGCCGCATTGATCCTGATCGTGCCGATTGTCACGATTCAGCTGGTGGTATCGGTCGTCTTCATTCAGCGCCATTTTGACGGGGTGACCCGGCAACTGTCGCGCGGGGTGGGGCTTGAGGTGCGTCACCTGCTCAACGCGGTCAATACCGCAACCGGTCCGGCGCAGGCCAAGTCGGTGGCGGCGCTGATCGGTTCAGATCTGTCGATGCAGGTTTCGCTGCAGGTGAACGAGCCTGCCAATTTGCAGGACGCACGGGATTTCTGGGATCTGTCGGGGCGCGAAGTTGGCACGACGTTGCACGAACAATTGCCCAGCCTGCAGGCGGTTGACCTGCAGTCCAATCAGCGCGAGGTGCGGTTGTGGCTGACCAGCGCGCAAGGGCCAATGCTGGTGACATTGTCGCGCAGTCGGCTGACGGCGTCCAATCCGCATCAGCTACTGGTTTTGACGGCGTTTGCCTCGATCCTGATGACGGCGGTGGCCTATGTCTTTCTGCGCAACCAACTGTCGCCGATCACCCGTCTGGCCGCTGCCGCGCAGGCCTTTGGCCGTGGTCAGAACATACCCTACCGGCCGCGCGGTGCCACGGAAGTGCGCGCAGCGGGCAGCGCCTTTCTGGACATGCGCGGCCGGATCGAACGGCAGATCGAACAGCGCACCTTGATGCTGTCGGGGGTCAGCCATGATCTGCGCGCCCCGCTGACCCGGTTGAAACTCGGCCTGTCCTTCCTGCCCGAGGATGAGGAAACCGCCGCCCTGCAGCGCGATGTCGAGGATATGGTGCGGCTGGTCGATGAATTTCTGGCGTTTGCCCGCGGCGACGCGATGGAAGAGACCACTGACGCCGACCCCGCCGAACTAGTGGCTCAGGTGGTCGACAAGGCCAGGCGCAGCGGTTTGCCGGTGAGTTTGGCCGCGTGCAGCGGCGCCGGCCGGGTGCGGATGCGGCCACAGGCGGTGGTGCGGGCGATGGACAATCTGGTGGGCAATGCGGTGCGGTATGGCAACCGGGCGCTGGTCAGCTATGCCTTCACTGACCGCTCGTTGCGTCTGACGGTAGAGGATGACGGCCCCGGCATTCCGAAATCCAAACGGGAAGAGGCCTTGATGCCATTCACCCGGCTTGACGATGCCCGCGATCCCAACCATGGCGGCGGCGTCGGGCTTGGCCTGTCCATCGCCGCCGACATCGCCCGCAGTCACGGTGGGTCTTTGCGCTTGGGCGAAAGCAAGGCTCTGGGCGGGTTGAAGGCCGATCTGGTGCTGGCGCGGTAAGAATTTTCAAATAGTATGGTAAAACAGTCTATTGGTGATCAATGTTGATGTGATCTGTGAACATTGACCGACCATCGTACCGCGAGGCTCCCTTGGGTCAGGCGGCCCCATCGCCACGTCAAGGTCGTCGACACAGGACGGTGTAACGCTCCAATTCCCCGGTGAACTGCGGCGAATTTTTCCCCCGCCCTTGCACCCCCCGGTTCGCGTCACTAAGACTCTGGCAAGTAACCGGCGATACTCCTTTCGACAGCAAACAGGCAGGTTTGGAAATGCGCGATCCCTTTGACCACTATATGAACACCCTCGTCCCCATGGTCGTCGAACAGACCAGCCGGGGCGAGCGGGCCTATGACATCTACTCCCGCATGCTGAAAGAGCGGATCATCTTTCTGGCCGGCCCGGTGCATGACGGCATGTCCAGCCTGATCTGCGCTCAGCTGCTGTTTCTTGAGGCGGAGAATCCGTCCAAGGAAATCTCCATGTATATCAACAGCCCAGGCGGTGTCGTTACCTCCGGACTGTCGATCTATGACACGATGCAATACATCCGGCCCAAGGTGTCGACGCTGGTGATCGGTCAGGCGGCCTCGATGGGCTCGCTGCTGTTGACAGCGGGCGAAAAGGGCATGCGGTTCTCGCTGCCCAACAGCCGCGTCATGGTGCACCAGCCTTCCGGCGGCTATCAGGGGCAGGCGACCGACATCATGATTCACGCACGTGAGACGGAAAAGCTGAAACGCCGTCTTAACGAAATCTATGTGAGACATAGCGGCAATACCTACGAAGCGGTTGAAGCCGCCTTGGAGCGGGACAATTTCATGTCGGCGGAGGACGCCAAGGCCTGGGGTTTGATCGACGAGATTCTGGAAAGCCGCGGCAAGATGGAAGACACGGCTAAGTGACCAATTTCCCCCGCTGCCCTCACGTTTGGGACAGTGGGGGCAATTTCACATTGTGGAGGGGCGGGCCTTGGCCTAAACTTCTTGTCAGGCGGACGCAGAGGTAAAAGATGGCGAACAATTCGGGCAGCGACAGTAAGAATACGCTCTACTGTTCCTTCTGCGGCAAAAGCCAGCATGAGGTTCGCAAGCTGATTGCCGGTCCGACGGTGTTCATCTGTGATGAATGTGTCGAACTGTGCATGGACATCATCCGTGAGGAAACCAAGACCACTGGCCTGAAGGCAACCGATGGCGTGCCAACCCCGCGCGACATCTGCAAGGTGCTGGATGACTATGTGATCGGCCAGATTCACGCCAAGCGCGTGCTGTCGGTGGCGGTGCACAACCATTACAAACGGCTGAACCATGCCTCGAAGACCGACGTGGAACTGTCGAAGTCCAACATCCTGCTGATCGGCCCGACCGGTTGCGGCAAGACCCTGCTGGCCCAGACGCTTGCCCGCATTCTCGACGTGCCGTTCACCATGGCCGACGCCACCACGCTGACCGAAGCCGGCTATGTCGGTGAAGATGTCGAGAACATCATCCTGAAGCTGCTGCAGGCCTCCGAATACAACGTCGAACGCGCCCAGCGTGGCATCGTCTATATCGACGAGGTCGACAAGATCACCCGCAAGTCCGACAACCCCTCGATCACCCGCGACGTGTCGGGCGAGGGCGTGCAGCAGGCGCTGCTGAAGATCATGGAAGGCACCGTCGCCTCCGTGCCGCCGCAGGGCGGGCGCAAGCATCCGCAGCAGGAATTCCTGCAGGTCGACACCACCAATATCCTGTTCATCTGCGGCGGCGCCTTTGCCGGACTTGAGAAAATCATCGCCATGCGCGGCAAGGGTTCGGCGATCGGCTTTGGCGCCGATGTGAAGGACCCGGATTCGCGCGGGGTAGGGGAGTTGTTTGGCGAGTTGGAGCCGGAAGATCTGCTGAAATTCGGCCTGATCCCGGAATTCGTCGGCCGCCTGCCGGTTCTGGCCACCCTGACCGATCTTGACGAAGACGCCCTGGTCACTATCCTGACCGAACCTAAGAACGCCTTGGTCAAGCAGTACCAGCGCCTGTTCGAAATCGAGGGCGTCAAGTTGACCTTCACCGCCGATGCCCTGATCGCCATTGCCAAGCGGGCGATCAAGCGCAAGACCGGGGCACGCGGGTTGCGTTCGATCATGGAAGACATCCTCCTCGACAGCATGTTCGAACTGCCCGGCATGGACGACATCTCCGAGATTGTGGTCAATGAAGAGGCGGTCAACAACGGTGCCAAACCGCTGATCGTGCATACCGAGGTCAAAGAGAAAAAGCCTGCCACTGCGGGCTGACCAAGGCCGTCCTTGGACGTTACAAAAGCCTTGCGGTGATCGGACCGGCAAGGTGTCTTGCTGTTTGCGACTTCGCCAGCCGACCCGGATCACTTCAATTTTGTCCATTTTCGACTTCGGCCCTGCCGATCACCTGACGAATTGCCGCTGACGGGCTTGCCCGGTTAAGACCCCATAAAGTCCCGGTCCCTACAGTCGTCAAACATCGCCGCCGCATGGGGCGGTGGTGTTGGACAAAAGGGAAAACCGATGAAATTCAGATTTGTGGCAGCACTGCCGTTGGCACTGATGTGCCAGGCCGCCGGTGCGGTCGACTATCAAGGCGCAATGAAAGCCTATCTCGACGCGTCAATCCGGGCCTGGGCCGAAGACCCGGCACTGGTGCACGCGATCGAGGCGGCCAATTCGGACCGGGCGGGCTATGATCAGGCCGCGATTGATGCCGCAGACGCCGCCTGGAAGGCGGAGGTTGGTCAGGCTGACACCCCGACGATCATGCCGGTCCTGCACAACGCCGCCGCCGACTTTCTGCGCCAACAGGTCGAGGCGTCCGGCGGCAAGATCACCGAGGCGTTCATCACCGACAATGTCGGCCTGAATGTCTCGGTGTCTTCGCCGACTTCGGACATGTGGCAGGGCGATGAGGACAAGTTCACCAAGGTCTTCCCGACCGGTGCCGCCGGCACGTTCTTTGGCGATGTGGAACTCGACGAATCCACCCAGAGCTATCAGGGCCAGATTTCGATCAGCATCGTGGACCCGGCCACGCAGGCGGTGATCGGCACCTTGACCGTCGGGGTTGACGCCGACGCCTTGATGTAATCGGACCGGAAGGAAGTTGACATGACAGTCGCTGCGAAGAAAACGGCCCCGCGCCGCCATTTGTCGATCTTTGGCAAATGCCTGGCCCTGGTCGCCATCATCACGGCCCTGGTTGCCGGCCTCGTCACGTTCAACGCCCAGTCCCAATTGCGCGCGGCCGCCGTCCACGGGTTGCGTGGCCTCGCGGTTTCCAGCACCGAAGCCGTGGCGCGCGAGGCGTCCGGGGCGATAAAATTCGGGAAGGCCGAGGTGATCAGTTCGGCCTTTGCCGCAACTGCTGCGCGGGAAAGCAACACGTTTTCGGGCGCGGTGGCCTATGACAAGACGATGGAACCCCTTGTCCATGAAGGGGATCTGTCAGAACCGACAAAGAAGGTCCTGCAAGCCCTGGCAGAAAAGGCCGCCGCGTCCGGTCAGATCGAAACCGATGCCAGCGGCCTGCTGGTTGCTGCCCCGGCCATCTTTGGCGACAAGGGTGAGATGACCGGCGTCGTTGCCTTGGTCTGGTCAAACACGTTGGCCGAGGCGGCAATCCGCGCCAATCTGCTGCGCGCCATCGGCACCGCCTTCCTGCTGTTCGTGGTCCTGTTCAGTCTGGGCGCCTGGTATCTGCACCGCGCCTTGCGGTTGCCGATGCGGGCGGTTTCCCTGGCGATGGACGGGGTGGCCAATGCCGATTACGACAGTCCCGTCCCGATGATTGGCCGTCCTGACGAAGTCGGGCGCATTGCCACGTCACTTGACGTGATGCGTCACAATCTCGCTTTGGCCGAAGTCGCCCGGCGGGAGCGGGAACACGATGTCGAAACCCAGCAAAAGGTGGTATCCAGCCTGTCCGACGGCCTGAGCCGCCTTGCCGCCGGGGATCTGACCTTTCACCTGAACGGTGATTTCCCCGACCAATATGCCCAGTTGCGCAGCGATTTCGACTCCGCCATGGTAACGCTTGGCGAAGCCATCCGTGCAGTGATGACAACGGCGGGCAAGATCGGTCGCGGCGCGCAAGACATCAGCCGCCAATCCGGCGACCTGTCACAGCGCACCGAAAATCAGGCCGCAGCCCTGGAGGAAACGGCCGCAGCGCTTGACGAATTGACGATGAACGTCAAAGCCGCCGCCACCGGGGCCAAGGACATCGACAAGGTCGTCAAACAGGCACAGACCGAGGCGGGTCACAGCGGTGCCGTCGTCGAGGCTGCGGTCAGCTCCATGCAGAAGATCGCCGAATTCTCCGGGCAGATTTCCACCATCATCGGTGTCATCGACGACATCGCCTTTCAAACCAATCTGCTGGCGCTGAACGCCGGGGTCGAGGCAGCCCGCGCCGGCGAGGCTGGTCGCGGGTTCGCCGTCGTGGCATCCGAAGTCCGCGCCCTCGCCCAACGCAGTTCCGATGCGGCGCGTGAGATCAAGACGCTGATCACCGGCAGCGCTGATCAGGTGTCCAAGGGCGTCGAACTGGTCGGCAAGGCAGGCCAGGCACTGTCCGGCATCGTCACCCGGGTGCAAGAGATTTCCAATCTGATGTCAGGCATTGCCGGCGGGGCCAACGCGCAATCCACCGGGTTGAACGAAATCAACGTCGGTGTCGGTCAACTCGATCAGGTTACCCAGCGCAACGCCGCAATGGTGCTGGAGGCGACTTCGGCCAGCGAAAGCCTGGCGCAGGAGGCCGCGCAGCTTGTCAATCTGGTCTCGGTGTTCCGGGTCAACGGCGGCGCGACACCCGTCACCCAGATGCAGGGCCAAAGGCGTGCCTGAGCCTGTTGAGCCGCAGCCTGACCCGCCCGGCCTTGCACGGGCCTGCAAGCTGCCGCGAAAAGCCGCCGTCACCAGACAGCGGCGTGGACCACGGTCGTTCCACCTCTGGACCTTTTGCCATCCATCCGGCATAGGTAGGCAGAACAACCGGAGGCCATGATGGACTTTCTGAAGCGCCTGCTCACCTGGTGGAACAGCCAGACAATCGGCACCCAGTTTTTTACGGCGCGCAATGGCCAGAAAGTCGGCGAGGACGCACAGGGCAACACCTATTATCAGACCAAGGACAGCAAGAAACGCTGGGTGATCTACAATGGTGAGATGGAGGCGTCGCGCGTGGCGCCGGATTGGCACGGCTGGCTGCATTTCACATGGGATCAACCGCCGACCCAGACCCCGCTCACCCACAAGATCTGGGAAAAACCCCATCTGGAAAACCTGACCGGCACGTCCGCTGCCTATGCGCCACCCGGCTCGATCCGGTCGGCGGAACCGGCGGCGCGGGCGGATTATGAGGCTTGGGCACCGAAGTAATGGCTGAAAATCGTCTGGAAATCTTCGCCGGGGCCGTGGTCCTGGTCGCCGCGGCAGCCTTTGTGGCCTATGCCGGGCAGAATGCCGGGATAGGCGGCACCTCTGCCACCTATCCCCTGAAGGCCAGCTTCCGCTCGGTGCAGGGCATCTCGGCCGGGTCGGATGTGAAACTGGCGGGCGTCAAGGTAGGCCGCATCGCCTCGTTGACGCTGAACCCGCAGACCTATTTCGCCGATGTGGTGGTGGACCTGGACAAGAATATCCAGCTGCCGACCGACAGCGCCATCCTGATCTCGTCCGAAGGTCTGCTCGGCGGCAATTTCGTCGAACTGGTGCCCGGCGGCATGCCTGACAACCTCGCCCCCGGCGATGAGATCGAGGATACTCAGGGTGCGGTCAGTCTGGTGCAACTGCTGTTGAAATTCGTCGGCGGCAAGTCCGATCCGGCTACACCCGCCCCGAACCCATGATCCGCTTTGGCCTGCCCGTTGTGCTGCTCATGATGGCCCAGATGGCCTCGGCCGACATTGTCGAGGCCAGGGGCGGCGAATTGCGCTTTCTCGACAAGATGACCGGCGTGGTGTCCGACCACGATCTGTCCATCGGCCAAAGCCAGGTTCAAGGCAAGCTGACGGTCACGCTTGATGACTGCCGCTATCCGTCCGACCAGCCGACCGGTGAGGCCTATGCCCATCTGACCATCATGGATCAGGCCTCTGCCGACCCGGTGTTCAAAGGCTGGATGATCGCCTCGTCCCCGGCGTTGAACGCGCTCGACCATGCGCGCTATGACGTCTGGGTGCTGCGCTGCGATGTGCCGGCAACGGCTGATGGATCGAACGGGTAGTCGGCGCGAAACTGCGCCTCGGTCGCCAGGGCAGCGGCCAGCCGGCGATGATACGCGGCGCGCGGGATTTCCACGGCACCCAGGCTCGCCAGATGTGGCGTCAGGAACTGGGTGTCAAACAGCGTGAAACCGCCCGCCCTGAGCACATGGACCAGATAGGCCAACGCCACTTTCGAGGCATCGGTGACCCGCGAAAACATGCTTTCACCAAAGAACGCCGCCCCGATCACCACGCCGTAAACACCCCCCACCAGACGCTCGCCCTGCCAGACCTCCAGCGAATGGGCGTGGCCCATGGCGTGCAAGGCCGCATAGAGCGCGAAGATTTCGCCATTGATCCAGGTCTCGGGCCGGTCAGCACAGCCTTGAACTACGGCGGCAAAGTCTCGGTCCAGCGTCACCTGCGCCCGCAGAATCGGCGCGCGCAGGCTGCGAGCAATGTGAAACCCATCCAGCGGGATGATGCCGCGGTGGCGCGGGTCGACCCAATGCATGCCCCGCGCATCGCGGCTTTCGGCCATTGGAAACACACCCTGAGCTTAGGCCGACAGCAACACCTCTGGCGTGACGGTCACGTCATGCGTCTGGGGCGATCCGGCCCATAGTCAGGCGCCGAACTTGCTTGCCAGCCATTTTTCCAGCCAGTGGATATTGTAGTCGCCATTCTGAATGTCCGGCTCGGCCAAGAGCGCGTCAAACAGCGGGATGGTGGTTTCGATGCCGTCGATGATCAACTCCCCCAACGCCCGATTGAGGCGGGCCAAGGCTTCGGGTCGGTCGCGGCCATGCACGATCAGCTTGCCGATCAGGCTGTCGTAATAGGGCGGGATCGAATAGCCGCCATAAAGCGCCGAATCCATCCGCACGCCGAGGCCGCCCGGTGCGTGAAATACCTTGACCTTGCCAGGACGCGGCGCGAAATCCGGCATCCGCTCGGCATTGATACGGACCTCGATGGCGTGACCGTTGATTTCCAGCTCGCCCTGGGTGAACGACATCGGCAGGCCGGAGGCGACCCGGATCTGTTCGCGCACCAGATCGACGCCAAAGATCGCCTCGGTCACCGGATGTTCGACCTGCAAGCGCGTGTTCATCTCGATGAAGAAGAACTCACCATCCTCATAAAGAAACTCGATCGTCCCGGCGCCGATGTAGTTGATCTTGGCCACGGCATCGGCGCAGACCTTGCCGATCCTGGCGCGCATTTCGGGCGTGATCACCGGGCCGGGTGCCTCTTCGAACACCTTCTGGTGGCGGCGTTGCAACGAGCAGTCGCGTTCGCCCAGATGCACAGCCTGACCCTTGCCGTCACCAAAGACCTGAATCTCGATATGGCGCGGTTTTTGCAGGTATTTCTCGATGTAGACTTCGTCGTTGCCGAACGCGGCCTTGCTTTCGGACCGCGCTGTGCGGAAGGCAATCTCCAGCTCTTCGGGGTTCTTTGCGACCTTCATGCCGCGCCCGCCGCCGCCTGCCGTCGCCTTGATGATCACCGGAAAGCCGATGCCCTTGGCCACGCCGATCGCCGTTTCATAATCCGGCACCCCGCCGTCCGACCCCGGCACCACCGGAATCCCCAGCTCTTTTGCCGTGACCTTGGCGGTGATCTTGTCGCCCATGATGCGGATATGTTCGGCATTCGGGCCGATGAATGTGATCCCATGATCTTGCAGCGCCTGCGCAAAGGCGGCATTCTCGCTCAGAAACCCATAGCCCGGATGCACCGCTTGTGCGCCGGTAATCTCGCAAGCCGAAATGATCGCCGCCTTGTTCAGATAGGACAGGGTGGAAGAAGCCGGCCCGATGCAGACGCTTTCATCCGCCATCCGCACATGCATTGCATCGGCATCCGCCGTCGAATGCACTGCGACCGATTTGATGCCCATTTCCCGGCAGGCGCGGATGACACGCAGGGCGATCTCGCCCCGGTTGGCGATCAGGATTTTGTCAAAGATCGGTTGGGTCAAGGTCTGCGCCTCACTCGATGATCAACAGGGGCGCGCCGAATTCCACCGCCTGGCCGTCAGACACCACGATCCGTTTGACGGTGCCGGCGCGCGGTGCGGGGATGTGGTTCATCGTCTTCATCGCCTCGATGATCAGAACGGTCTGTCCCTCGCTCACCACTGAACCGACCGCGACGAAGGCCGCAGCCCCAGGTTCGGCTGACAGATAGACAGTGCCGACCATGGGAGAAGTCACCGCGCCCGGATGCTGGGCCGGGTCTTCACTGGCGACTGGGGCAGGGGCCTGGGCACCGGGACCGGCCGCAGCAGGGGCGGCATAGGTCATCGTCGGGGCTGCCGCCATCTGGACGATATTGCTCTGCTTGACGACCTTGACCTCCAGACTGTCGGCCTCGCCATATTCGCGCTTCACCGACAGTTCGGTCAGATCGTTCTTGTTCAGCAACTCGGCCAGTGCCGAGATGAATGCCACGTCTGCATCGGGGGAATTTTTGCTCATGCCGTCCTCTGTTGGCGTCGTTGCTTTTCTGGCCGGGCGGGCCAGGCCCGGCGATTTTCTGTGCCTTATATAGCTGAGACCTGCTTCAAGGAAAAGCCGGGAAGTGGGGCGTCCTCTTTTCGCGGGAAATCCGTCAGTCAATAAATTTACCATTTGATAAAAAAATCAAGCTGTGGCAGCCTGATTGCAACAACCATTGGAGGACCGATTGACCAATTCCCCGATGACCCCAGGTGTCGCCGCCGAGCGCCTGTCCCACGCCGAAATCGCCCGCAACTTCACCGACATGGCGCCGCGACTGGACCGGCATGAGGCGCTGGTTGCCGCTGACCGCTGCTATTTCTGCCACGACGCGCCCTGCATGACGGCCTGTCCGACCTCGATCGACATTCCGCTGTTCATCCGCCAGATCGCCACCGGCACGCCGGACGCTGCGGCCAAGACGATCTTTGCGCAGAACATCATGGGCGGCATCTGCGCCCGGGTCTGCCCGACCGAGACCCTGTGTGAAGAGGTCTGCGTCCGTGAGGTGGCCGAGGGCAAGCCGGTTGAAATCGGCCGGTTGCAACGCTTTGCCACGGACACACTGATGGACAAGGGCATCCACCCCTTCACCCGCGCCGCTGCCACCGGCAAGAAAGTCGCCGTAGTCGGGGCAGGACCGGCGGGTCTCGCCTGCGCCCACCGGCTGGCGCTGCATGGCCATGAGGTGACGGTCTATGAACGCCGCCCCAAGCCCGGCGGTCTGAACGAATTCGGCATCGCCGCCTACAAGGCCACTGACAACTTTGCCGCCCGTGAAGTGGAATGGCTGCTGATGATTGGCGGCATCACGCTGCACTACGGCCGCGAATTGGGTCGCGACGTCTCGCTTTCCGAGTTGGAAGCCGCCCATGACGCCGTGTTCCTCGGCATCGGCCTTGCCGGGGTCAATGCGCTGAACGCGGAGGGTGCGGACCTGTCCGGCGTTCGCAACGCCGTCGATTTCATCGCCGATCTGCGTCAGGCCGCCGACAAATCCACTCTGCCGGTGGGACGTGACGTGGTGGTGATCGGGGGCGGCATGACCGCCGTGGATGCCGCCGTGCAATCCAAACTCCTCGGCGCGCAGACCGTCACCATGGTTTACCGGCGCGGCAAGGACAAGATGAGCGCCAGCCTCTTCGAACAGGACCACGCCACCGCCCATGGCGTGACCATCGTCTACGGTGCCGCGCCGCAGCGGATCATCGGCACCAGCGCCGCCGAGGCGGTCGAATTTGCCTATGAAAACGGCGAGACTTTCACCCTGAAGGCCGATCAGGTCTTTAAAGCGATCGGCCAGACCCTTGCGACCGCGCCAATTGCCAAAGAAGGTGCTAAACTGGTCCGGCAGGCCGGCAAGGTCTGGGCGGGCGGCGACTGTGCCTTGGGCGGCGAGGACCTGACAGTCACCGCCGTGGCAGAGGGTCGCGATGCGGCAGAGGCCATTCACGCCGCCCTCAGGTGAAAGGAAACGCGCATGGACTATGTCGATGGAGTTGTGGTGGCGGTCTCGGAAGCAAACCGCGAGGCCTACCGCGTGGCGGCCTCCGCCATCGCCGACCTGTTTCTCGACTGTGGCGCGACAGAGGTGGTCGATTGCTGGGGCAGCGACGTGCCGGAAGGTAAACTGACCTCGTTCCCGCTGGCCGTGCAGCGGCAAGACGGCGAGGCGGTGGTGTTTTCCTGGATCAAATGGCCCTCCCGTGAAATCCGCGATGCAGGCTGGAAAGCCGTCATGGACGACCCGCGCATGAAGACCATGCCTGAACCACTTTTCGACGGAAAACGCATGATCTTCGGCGGTTTCGACGTGATCCAGAGCAAGCGCAAGGAGGGCTGAACTTGACCAGCCAGCCCGATCCAATCCGGCGCGAAATCCCATGCTGAAACGTATCAACTTTCAGGTCCTCTACGTCACCGACCAGCAGCGCGCCCTCGAATTCTACCGCGACCGCCTTGGCATGACCGTGCAGACCGACGGCCCCGACGGTCAGGGCGGCCGCTGGATCGCGATGGAAATCCCCGGTGCCGAAACCCGTCTCCACCTGCCCAAGGCCGACACCGTCCCCCGCGGCACCGCCCCGCGCCTCTACCTCGTAACCGACGATGTCGACGCCGAAGCCGCACGCCTGACCGCTGCCGGCGTCCCCCTCGACGTCCCGCCCACCACCGCCTCCTGGGACCCCGCCGTCCGCTTCGCCATGCTGACCGACAGCGAAGGCAACCCGATCCTCCTGCAATCCAGTCGAATGGAGCCCTGACCCATGGCAAACCTGACCTCCAACTTCATCGGCATCAAATCTCCCAACCCGTTCTGGCTGGCCTCCGCGCCGCCGACCGACAAGGCCTATAATGTCGAGCGGGCGTTTCAGGCCGGTTGGGGCGGCGTGGTGTGGAAGACCCTCGGCTCTGAAGGCCCGCCGGTCGTCAACGTCAACGGCCCGCGTTACGGCGCAATCTGGGGGGCAGACCGCAGGCTGCTGGGCCTGAACAACATCGAACTGATCACCGACCGCCCGCTGCAGACCAACCTCAACGAAATCAAAGTGGTCAAGCGCAAATGGCGCGACCGTGCCCTGATCATCAGCTTGATGGTGCCCTGTGATGAGGACTCGTGGAAAGACATCCTGACAAGGATCGAGGATACCGAGGCCGACGGCGTCGAACTCAATTTCGGCTGCCCGCATGGCATGGCTGAACGCGGCATGGGCTCGGCGGTGGGGCAGGTACCCGAATATATCGAGATGGTGACGCGCTGGGTCAAGAAACACTCCCGCATGCCCTGCATCGTCAAGCTGACGCCGAACATCACCAACATCCTTGGGCCAGCCGGGGCCGCCAAGCGCGGCGGGGCGGATGCGGTGTCGCTGATCAACACCATCAACTCGATCACCGCAGTGAACCTTGACAGCTTCTCGCCTGAACCGATGATCGACGGCAAGGGGACGCATGGCGGATACTGCGGCCCGGCGGTGAAGCCCATCGCGATGAACATGGTGGCCGAGATTGCCCGCAACGACGAAACC
>JBDTQR010000120.1:0-14110 GCA_039932095.1 bacterium
TGCCACGATGGCCAACATCCGCCTGAACCTGTTCTTCGCCCTGATTTACAACGCAGTCGGAGTGCCGATCGCCGCGGGCATTCTTTATCCATTCAACGGCATGATGATCAGCCCGATGTTCGCCGCTGTCGCTATGAGCGCCTCGTCGCTGTCGGTCGTGTTGAACGCATTGAGGCTGAGAGGTTTGAAAGTTTGACGCAAGGAGCTTTTGGTAGACTAGGGGCAGAGGCGAAAGCACATGGCATGTGGTGTGGGTTTTTGGCCAACGACGGCGCGCCCAGTCTAAAGCGCCCCGGTTCGATGGCCGCTTCCCGCCCTCCGAGTCATTGACCACCTCATCGAAGCGCTTGATGGAAAGTTCCCTTCCGGCAAAGTCGGTTGGCCGCGACCCCCCACCTTTGGATCTCTGCCCCTCATGGCAGTTCGATCTCCGCGACCCCTCGCACCCCATTCTCCCGTGCCAGCTGCACGACGAGATCAATGCTGCCAGCGCAATACCGTTTGACCTCTTCAAAGCCCATCCCAAGCCCTGCGGCCATGACCATGATGGCCAGCCGGTCGATGGCTTTGCGGGCGGTATCGGCATGGATGGTGGTAAAGGAGCCGCCATGGCCCGTGTTGATCGCTTCAAGAAACGTGCGGCTTTCCTCGCCGCGCAACTCGCCCAGAATGATCCGGTCCGGCCGCATGCGAAGACTGGCCTCCAGCAACCTTGCCGGTGTCCGCTCACCTTGGGAATTGCGGTCGGCCTTCAAGGCCACGACGTTCGCTTGCGCCGGGAACAGCTCATAGGCATCCTCAATCGTCACGATGCGCTCAGCTGGGTCAACCATCCCCAGGAGCGAGCGGGCAAAAGTGGTCTTGCCGGTCGAAGTGCCGCCGGAGATCAGGATGTTCATCCTGTCCGCCACGCAAAGCCGCATGGCGGCCATAAGCTGCCCGGCCTCTGCCAGTTGCATCACTTCGGCGGCGCGCGCTTTCCTGCGGGCGTCGAGGTTGACGAGGCTGCCGTGCAGGAGCTTGGGCTCAACCATCGCGTCCGCCATCAGCTTGAACGGTCGCAGCGAGATCGCCGTGCCACCATCGACGATAGGCGGTGCGATAACCTGAGCGCGGATCGGGATATCGCCACAGGTGATCTTGCCCGAAACGGTGGGCTTGCGCTCGGAGAACTGCGCGCCCACCGCCGAGGCGATGGCCTGACCCAGATTGACCGACAGGCCTTGGTCAATCCTGAGATGCGAGACTGGCTCCATATGCGCCGAGCCTTTGCGCTCGATCCAGACCTGACCATCGGGGTTTACGGCGATCTCGACCAGATCGGGGCGCAGGATGAGCGGCAAAAGCGGCGTCAGGTAGGTGCTGAGAAAGGAAGGTGAGCCGTCCATCACCAAAATTCCAGATCGCGGTCGACCATAACGGTAATGGCAGCCCCCGGAGCTACGGTGATGATCGGGGGCAGGTTGGTATAGGCTTGAACCGCCGAGCCCATCGAAGAGCCCAGATCGCTCCCGATGTTCTGCGCTGTGTCCGAACTGACCTTGTCGGAATATTTTGCGGCAGCGACGGCAGGTACCGCGCCAAGCAGCGAGATCAAGGCAGCCGAGCCAAAGCGCGCGGCGAAGCGACTGTTGACCTTGCCCGTGATGCCGGAGCGGCCTTGGCTGTCCCCGCCAAAAGCCTCCATCTGCACCGACTGCCCGTCCGGGGTGACAAGCCGGGTCCAGGCGACGATGATACGTCCCTGCCCGATGGCAACGTCCGAGGAATATTCGCCAAAGAGCCGCGATCCGGCAGGAACGAGGATTTGCGATTGATCGAAAGACCAGATTGGCCGGGTGACGATGGCGGTGATCTGGCCGGGAAGGCTGGACTCCACCGCATTCTCCAGCGTCGCCTCGATCATCGTGCCCTGCAGCACGGTGTTGGACGGATTGGCGATGACCTGGCTGGCCTCGACCTTGGTGGCTTGCCGGTCTGATTGGACAAAATCCCGTCCGGTTGCATCGCGCGAGCCAGACTTGGCCTGATCGGGCATCGGCATCCCGCTATCCCCTGCCCCGCTGGACTTGCCAGCATCAAAGGCAACAGACGGCGAATTGACCCGCGCCGCAAGATCGGCTTCGCGGTCCGCGCGTTTGGCGGCAAGTTCAGCCTCGCGCTTGGAGGAGACTGCGTCGGTCGTGGCGGTATTGGGCTTTAGAGCCGCGAGCTCGGCACTGAACTGACCTCGGATATCCTCGATGAGCGCGAGGTTCTGGGCCTGAGCCTTCGCCAAAGCCTGTGCCAGTTCTTTGGCATTGGTGTCCTTTTCGGAATCGGCGCGATTGGCGAGGCCCGCCAACTCCTTTTGCAACTTGCCGACTTCATCCTGCAAAGCGCTATTGCGGCCTTCAAGGGTTTCGCGCTGTGCGGCAAGTTCGCCTTCTATGCCCGCAAAGCCGGGATCCTTGCCACCTTTGGCTCCTTTTGCGGGTTCAATGGACCCGAAGGCTGTTCCCTGCCCTTGCTGTTCATCTTGGAATTCCTGAACACCCGAGGTTTCCACCGTGGGAATGGCGGGCCGGGCTGGCCAAAGGGTCCAAAGGGCGGCAACACAGGCCCCGGCCAATAGCGCGCCCATGCCAAGCTTTTGCCGAGAGGTCATTTTCGGCTTGGGGCGGACGACCTTGTAGTCGGGGTCAGGGGTCGCCGGTCCGACGTCTTTCGGGGCTTCGGTCATCTCAGAACTCCCATCCCTGCAATCTTGCCAGCGTCGTGGCATCAGCGGTGACGCCGCCCTCGACGCGCTCGATGCAGAGAACCTGCGTGCCAATGCGGATCGAGTATTCATCCCGCAGGCCGGGCACGCGCACCACGCTTCCCTGCGTCCCGGAATTGAGCGTCACCTCGCGGCCCGTTGCGTCAACGCCAAAGACCGATGGTCGCAGATCCGGCCCGAAGGCAAAAAAGGTGGCCTGCCCGTCATTCCAGATGGCGACGGGTTTCAGATGGTTGTCACCTGACCAGGCATAGCCGATGTCACGCGATGTGGCCGCCACCGTTACCGCACGGCTCGGGGTGCTTTCGGGATATCGCAGCACCAGACGGAAAGTCGGGCTGCGCGACCGACCCTCGCTGATCGCAAGGGTGATCGTGCGCCGCCCGGTGTAGATCGTCATGTTGGTCTCCGCCCCCGCGGTCACCGGCTTGATCGACACCGTGGTCCGATTTGAGAGCACTTCGACCTCAAAGGCCTTGCTGTCGCCCAGAAGGACGGAGTCGATCCGCTCGCCGGCACCCAGCTCGATGGCGGTGTTCACCCGAAGCTGCGTGTCGAGCCTGATCACATCGACGGGGTTATAAAGGACGGAGCGCACGCGGGCATCTGCTCCGAGTGAAGCCGGGGTCACCTCCGCATAGGCTGGCAGTCCCGCGCATAAGGTCAGAGAGATCAAGAGCCCGGGAAGAAGGAAGGGGCGGGTCATGGATTGGTCTCCAGAGTTTCGGGATCGACGCGGTAGGCGGTGACAGTAAAACCCAAGGGGTTTTCCCAGACGTGGGCGAGGGAGCGCTCGGTCTTGGGCTCAAAGGCGAATTCGACCGTCGCCACAAAGGGCTGGGTCACCGGGTCTTGCTTGGCCTGACGCAGGGTTTTGACAAAGCGGATCTGGGCGACTTTCGCCGACAGAAACGTGATCCGGCGCACGGTGACCGTCACCTCAGCACCTGGGCCATAGACCTCCGGCGGATAGGCCTTGTTGTCCCCGCCCTTGGACCACAAAAGCCGCAGGCTTTCCTCGGCACTGCCAGACGAGCGCCGCTGCACACTCTCAAGCCGGGCTTGAATGCCGGGCAGGAAATAGCCCTCGCGATCGGAGATGTAGGCTACCAGCAGGCTTTGCTTCAGGGCCTCCTGATCCTCGATCCCGGTCGGCGCGACCCGCAGGATGTTCTCGGCATCACCGGTCTGGCGATCCACCAACACGGTAAAGACCTGCGTTTCCCGCAACGGAAGAACCAGAACCAGAGCTGTGGCGAGAAGAAGGCTGAGCCCGCCCGCAGCTGCGGCAACCATCCAGGCGCGCCGCGCCGAAAGGCGGGGTTCAAGAACGAGATCGACATCAAATCCATGCGCCTCCATCGGCGTGTTTCCTTTCCGGGACTTCATTTTGAGGGTCAGCTTTTGTCGGGCGTCTTGCTGGCCAGCCGGATCGCTGTCTGCACGGCGGAGCGGCCGATCTGGCCCGCCACATTGCCGTTCAGCCGCGCCTCCGAGGGGCGGCGGCCACCTGCATCCAATCCTGCAGCGCCACGACCCATGCCAATGCCACCGGCAACGCCAGAGCGGCCATAGCTTGCCGCACTGCCGCCAGCGCGCATCGTTGAGGCCGCAATGCCGCCAAGACCGGTTGCTGTCTGGGCAAGGGATTGGGCAATGGTAGGAACCATCGCCATCAGCCCGGTGCCGAGCATCATGACGACGACAAAGCTTAAGACGTCTCCAATCGCCGCAACATTGGCGATGGACGCCGGCGCAAGATCACGGGCAATAGCGATGGTGAAGGCCGCCATGCCGGAGGTGAGCATCGGGTAAAACGCAAACCCCAAGGCCAGATTGACCCAACGATCAAAGATCGGCGCGGTGATTTTGAAGATGGTGCAAGCAATGGCGATCGGGGCGAAGATGACCAGCACGCCGATCATGATCTTTGCCGCCGAGATCACGATGATCGAGACCGTCGCCATCAAGGCGGCGATAAGAAACATCAAAAGGCCCGCCAAGGCCCCGGTGATGTAACTGCCGTTCTGGCTGATGGCTTGCCCGACATCCAGCGCTTGAAGATAAAGGTTGTCTAAGCCCTCATAAAGATTGCCGGCTCCTCCGCCAAAAGCGTTCATCACCACGGCACCGATCTCACTCGGCGAGTTGGTCAGCACGCCGTAAACCGCATTGAAGTTGGTCCAGGATGACAGAAAGGCTGAGGCCACAGCGATCCTGACCATAAGCCCAAGACCATTGCGCAGGGTCATCGGCACGGCTTGCGCCATCAGATTGATCCCGATCAGGGCGACGACCAGAACCGACCCGATCCGAAACACCGGGATGATCTGCGCCGCCACCGCGCTGAACGCGGTAGCCCCCACGGCCGCGGCAGCCGCGTCGACCTGACCCAGTATATTGGCGATGATGGCCATGGCTCACTTCACACGGCAGGTTGTTTCGAGGGCGCGGTAGCGCGCGTCAACCTTGCTTTGGCTGCGCCCGACATAGGCCTCCAACGCCGAGCGATCCGCGTCGGTCAGATCGTTGGGCGATTTGCCAAGCAGAGCTCGAGTGAAGGCATCAAAGGAATACCCCGCAAAGAGACAACGGCAAGAGGATGCGGCAAGCTGAACCTCCTTCGCGGCAGTGATATAGGCCTGACGCGCTGCACCTCTGAAGCGCCAGTCCGTAATTACGCCGGGCAATTCGATCACCTCCCGGCAAACGGTTGTCTCGCCGGCCGCGAATATCCCGGTCTTTCGGCGTTGCATCTCGCTCATGAGGCTGAGCGTCGCGGCTGCATCCTGCGCACCTACCGCTTCCCGGGTGTGTTCGATCAGATCGACATCATTGAGCGTGGTCAGGTCGTCAGCAAAAGAAAGTCCCGGAAAGAGAAAGAACAGGGCGAAGGACGCGACCCTGAGATAGTGGGCCCGCATCAGTTCGCTCCAGAATAGTCAAAGAAGCTTTTTTCTTTGGCCTGCTCTGCCGCCCAGTTAACCCCGGTCTGACCCTGAGCCAGCCCCGAAGCCGCATTCAGGCGCCACATCTGACCGAGCATGTAGTTGGTCTCCGCCGCCATCCTGGTATTCAGGTCGATGCTTTCCTTCAGCGTGTCCTGTTTGGCGATATCGGCCACCAAGCCATCAATCCGCCCAAGGCTTTGTGCCGCCTCTTCATAAGACATCTGCGCCATGCCCATCGCCGTCGCACTGGTCGCGGCCGTCTGGGCGATGCGTTTGTCTTGCGGCTTGTCGGAGGACGACAGCCCCGCCAGAGTTTGGGGGGTCAACCCGGCATTGGCGAGCGTGTCCTTCATGTAATCAGCGGCTACTTTATCCCCCATGGTGACCTGACCATCCAGAAGGTCATCCCGCAGGCTGTCAAAATCCCCCAGCGAGATCGCCTTGGTGAAGCCCGACAGATCGGTGATCTTGGCCGCCCGCGAGCGCAGATCTTCGGCCGAATTATACAGGCTGGCGATTTCGTTCAGGCCGGAGATCGAACCGAGGATGCCTTGCAGGTTGGTGATCTGCTTCAAGCCATTCTCGACCTGCTTTTTCAACTCCTCGATCTGCGCGATCTGGTTTTCGGCATCCCGAAGGGCGGCCTGAAGTTGTTCGATGTTTTTGGCCAGGTTGGTGCCGTCAATGACGGGCACGCCCTGCGCATGGGTAGGCGCCCCACCAAGCCCAAAGCAAAGCACTGCCGTGCAGGCAAACCGATCAATTCGCATTTCGAAACTCCCAGAAGTTGGAATATTGCAGGGCTTGGGAAGCGTCCGAGAGCCCTTGGGCCGCTTCGACCTTCACCGCCCCAGCGCGCAAGCGCAGTGTCAGGGCCAGAAGTCGGCCACGTTCCGCGATCATGTAGCTGTTCTGATCGACCGCCTCTTTTGGCGTCTGGGGCTTGGCGTCGTCCAAAAACCCCTTTATCCGCGCCATCGCGGCCTGGATCTGCCCGCCCTGCTGGTCAGAATACCCGATGAAGGCAGAGGACATGTTGCCCCATTCCGCCGTCGCCCCCTGCACTCCGTCCAGCGTGCCGGTGACATCCGCCCCGGTGATCACCGAAAGGTAAGTGTTATAAAACCCCGAGATGCGGCGGACGTAATTCTGGGTTTCTTCAAAGGGCGGAATGCCCCCGTATTTCTGCACATTTCCCGGACCGGCATTGTAGGCGGCGAGCGCCAGATCAACCCGGCCAAAAGTGTTGAGCTGGTTGGCAAGGTAACGCGCCCCTCCATCCAGGTTCTGCGCTGGATCATTTGGATCGACGCCCAGATCGGCCGCCGTGCCCGGCATCAACTGGCAGAAACCAAGGGCACCGACCGGGCTCACGGCGGCATTGCTGAATCCGCTTTCCTGTTTCACCAGCGATTGAAGCAGGATGCGCCATGTCGTGGGCGTCAGTCCTGCCTTCAGCACGCCAGGATGCGCATCATAGCGATGGGCGGCCGCAATGATCATCACTTCAACGGTTTCGCCATCGCCAAAAAGCCGCTGGCTTTCCGGGCTGGTTTCTTGGGGCGGATAGACCTCAGCCGCAGATGGGAATGACCCGTCGCCCTTCTCAAAACTGCTGAGATCGGTGACGCCCGTCGTATCCTTCAGAAACCTGTCATAGGCCGCCAATTGGCCCGCCTCGATGCTATTGAGGGTCTTGTCCGCACCGAGCTTTTGGTCCTGCTTCAAGGCGTCCTCGGCCTCTTCCGCAAGGCGTGAGACCTGATTGGCCAGCCGCGATCCATCGATCACGGGCACACCTTGCGCAAAGGGGAGCGCCGGCATGGTCGCAGCGCAGAAAATCCCGGCAATAGAGAGGGTGCGGCGCATGGCGGATCAGCCTGCGCAGCCCTTGGAGGGGGCGTTCATCGTGCTGACCACGACACGCGCCCCATCCGGCGCCGTGTGCGATGAGAAATACACGCCTTCCGCCCGAAACTGGCCGTGGCAGGGCGAGACAGAGCCGGTTTCAACGCCAGCGCAGGCTGAAAGAAAGGCGAGCCCGACAAGCAGGTAGGCTGGACGAATAGGCAAACAGGTCATTGCATGTCTTTCCAGAAATCTTGAGTTTCGCGCCAGGCAAAGGGCGCGCGATCTTCGCCGGTGCGCCCGCCGCCCAGCACAGTCAGGAGGGATCCAAGCGGTGCGAGATCCATGTTGACGAAGACCGAGTCTCCCGCCGAGCGCAGCAGCGCCAGCCGCAGGCCTCCCGTTGGGGTGCAAAGGAACTCGGCCTCTTTCTCGTTCAGCCGCAGGATCCGGTAGTCTTCCGGGTTCGCGCGCGGGTTTGGATAAAGAAGCTGGGTGACGACACTTTCCGCGATGATCTGGCCGACCTTGCTCTGCGTCAGATGTGTCGGCGTCTGGGTCAGCATCATGACGGCGGCGTTCTTCTTGCGCATGGTGACGAGCCAGTCATGTAAGCGCTTCACGAAGATCGGGTCGTCCAGCATCTTCCAGGCCTCGTCGATCACGATGAGGGTGGGGCGGCGATCTTCGATCACCCGCTCAATGCGGCGGAAGAGATAGGCCAGCAGGGCCGACCGCTCGGTGCCAAGGTCGAGGATTTCTGACATGTCGATGCCAACTACATCTTCGGCGAGACTGATCTCGGCCGCAGCCCCCGGCCCAAAGAGCCAGCCATGCCGTCCGCCTTTGCCCCATTCGCGCACCCGCGACACAAGATCGCCGTCGTCGTCGGTCGAGGCGACCAATGTGGCAAGCCCGTCAAAGCTGCGCAGCCGTGGGTCGGCGGCGATGATCTGGCGCACGGCAGTATTCAGGCTCACGGTCTGCGCCGTTTCAAAGCCCTTGGTGCCAGCCAGAATATCGCCTAGCCAATCGGTGAGCCAGGCCGCACCCCGTTCATCCACTTCGGTCTGAAACGGGTTAAGCCCCGTCGTCTCGCCTATCCGGATCGCAGAATAGCTGCCGCCAAGACCGCGCACCGCCATTTCAAGGCCGCGATCCTTGTCGATGACGATGATGCGGGCATGGATCCTCCGCGCTTGCGCCATCAGGAACGCGGTGCCAAGCGTTTTGCCCGAACCGGTTCGGCCGAGCACCAGCGTGTGCCCCGCACTCGGTTCTTGCCCCCGCGTGCCTTTGTCATGGAAGTTGAAGCGATAAAGACCGGAGGTCAGGGTTGGCAGCGCCGTGATCGTCTCGCCCCAGGGGCTTTGGGATTTTGGCCTACCTTCGGCCACACGGTGAAACGCCGCCAGATGGGCGAAGTTTTGCGCCGAAATCAAAGCCGTTCGCGGCCGATACCCCCAATTGCCGGGCGCTTGCGCAAACCATGCCGCGCGACAGGCGAAGCTTTCGCGCACCAGAGTGGCACCGCAATCCTGCCCGGCCCGCCACACCTCGGAGGCTGCTTCTTCCAACTTCTCGGGGCTCTCTGCCGTCACCATGACTGTCAGATGATGCTTGCCGAAAACCTGTCGGCCCGAGGCGACATTGTCCGCCGCCTCATAAAGCTCTTGCCGCAGGGTTTCTGCGGCATCTTCTGACGCGCGCATTTGGCGCGCGGTGCGCTTGATGCGCTCTTCGATCTCGTTGTTGCGCACCGGGGTAAAACTGTTGGTGATGACGATGTCACAGGGCAGCTCCAGCGCATCCAGCATTCGCGCCCAGGTGCGCGACGGATAGGACTTCACCCCAAAGATTGCGCCAAAGCGCTGATCCCCACCTGCTTCGAGCACCACCCGTTTGCCTTGGAATGTCGCCTGCAGCGTCAGCATGAATTGGTCCAGAAACTGTCCTGGCATCGGCAGGATCCGCGCCATCGGTTGACCGAGTTGGACACCGTAAAGCCCGAGCCATTCGCCCGACGAGATCGACAAGCGGCGAAACCCGAGGCCCTGACAGACACCGGCCAGAAGCCCCATTGCCTCGTCAAGCCGTTCTCGGCGCGCGGTCAGATCATCGCTGAAAGCCGCTTTGAACAGCGACCCAAAGAGCGGCAACCGGTTCAGGACCGTCGGCCGCAGGATCAGCGTCACAACAAGGACGCGACGTTTCAGAGACCGGCCCCGCAGATGATCTTGCCAGCGCCGGTCGATAGAGCCCGCAAAATCCAGACCTTCGAAGGGCTTCAAGGCCGGTCCATCCGGCAAGGTCAGCTTGGCGATATGGAAACCAAACCCCTCACCCAATTGGCCAACAAGGCGGGTTAAGGAGGAGGTGGCCAGCGACAGGTCGGCCTCTTCGCAGGTGAAACTGTCCTGCCCCTCCAGCACTGCCGCCGCAAGAAGATCGCCCTGACGTGTCAGGATGACACCATCAGCGGGCGTGCTGAGCCAGGGCAGATGGCGGGCAAAACTCTCGGCCCGCAAATCTTCGAGATGCATGACAGATTGCAGAGCCGGATGGGGCGAGAACAGGGTCTTGAGATCAGCTGACATGTCGGTCGCCGCCAAAAGCCTTGCGGCCACGCGTGTGCGGCGTGCGGGAGAAGACGACGGCCAGCAGCTCGAAGAGCCCGGGATTGCGGTCCGCCACGAACCACAACACCGGATAGCCTACGACCCCGATCAGCAGGAACTTCCAGTCATTGGCCGCAACAAAGGGAATGACCGAAGCCAGCATCAGGCTCACGAAATACCCGATCGGCAGGCCGAAGATTTTCGGCGGCCGGGTCAGGCCGAGGAACAAAGGGGAGTCATGCATAAAGGAATTCCGCTGGATGTCCGGGTGGATCTCCGTGCGAGCAGCCACATGGCCACCCTGCCCGGTTCGGTTCAAATGTCAGGGTGCGGCAAAGCCATCGATGATCGTGGCGGCGGAAAAGACCAGCACCACGCCAAAGAAGATTGCCAGAAACAGCGGCCAGTTCAGGCGTCCGGTGAACATCATGTAGCCCGCAGCCACCACCGCCAGAATGGCGATCAACCGCCCGATCGGTCCTGTCAGCGCATCCACGACGGTTTGCAGCATGTTCTTCAAAGGATCCAGATCCTGTGCCAAAGCCGGTTCCGCCAGAAAGGCAAGGACGGGCAAAGCCAACAATAAGGTGCGCAGCGACAAACGCGGCAACAAAGCCGTGGTGGCAAATCGGATCATCAGGTTACTCCGGGATCAGGGATGAATTGGTCAGCCGCAGAACCTTGGCCACATGGGTCAAGGTCTCGGCGTAGGGGGGAATGCCGCCGTATTTGACGACCGCTTCGGGTCCGGCGTTATAGGCGGCCAAAGCCAGATCGGGCGCCCCAAATGTTGCAAGTTGGGTCAGCAGATAGCGCGCCGACCCGCGCAGGTTTTGCTCAGGATCGCTGGGATCGACGCCAAGGGCGTCAGCGGTATCCGGCATCAATTGGCCAAGTCCGATCGCGCCCACCGGCGAGACCGCCTGCGGGTTGAAGCCAGACTCAACGGCGATATTGGCCCTAAAAAGGGCCAGCCATTGCGTTCCAGACAGGCCAGCCGCTTTCAGGCCGGGATCGCGCAGATAATCCTCACCAACCGCCAGCACCAGATCTTCAACCGCGGCACTCCCCTTTGGTCCGCCGGGTGATCTTGCCGGCGAATAGGACGCAAGTTGTGCTTGGGGCTCGCGCGCGCCCTCAAGCCCATCGCCATACACGCTGTCGCGCGCGGGGATGCTTTTGCCGAAATCAAGCACGCCGGATTGGACGCGTAGGTCGCTTGAACCAGAACCCAGGTCAATGACCTCACTGACCCCGGGAAGGCCTGCCAGACCCCAAAGGGACAGGCTAAGGGTTAGGATCTGCTTTCGTGCCATCGGTCCAGGTTGCCTTGTCACCCTTGCGCAAAGGAACCGGAACCGTCGTCAGACCCAACTCGACCCCGAAAGAAATCAGACCGGTGACGGTCTTGAATTCCCGAGGCTCTAAGCCGCGTGCAATGACCAGAAGAGCCGTCTGGTCGCCCAGGCGCAGATAGATGCGCCAGGAGCCTTGCCAGACATTGAGGACCTTCTTTGCATTTTCAACGCAGTGGGCTTCAACGATGCCGCCTTCGGACAGGGCCTCCTTCAGTCCGGCCTGTAAGATCACCGGGGTCAAGTTCCTCATGGGCTAGCACCCTCCAAAGCATCATTGCTTTGAGATCATAGTGCATGTCGCGCCGATGAGAAACATGTCGTAGCGCAACATTGCGGCACAACTACCGATAGAATCTATTTGCGTCAATAGAGGTGTAATGACATTTAGCAACTTGTATTGAAACTACCGAGTGTGAAATGCCACCACCCCTCCCTAACCCCGCCATGATCGGTCTTCTGGCCTTCGTGGGTCTTGTTCCCGTTGCTCTTGCCAGTGCCCAGACCGCGATGGATTGCCTGCCGCCGTTGCCGCCAAATGTCGCGGAGGCCGCGACCCGCGCCGAATATCGCGCGGAAATCGCTGAGGAATACTCGGCCTATTTTGACGAGGCGCAGACCTATCTGCTCTGCCTCGAAGCCTCGCGCGCCACCGTCACCGATGAGATCAACCGAGCCATCGTGGAGTATCAGGCCTTGGGCCTGCCACCGGATAACTGATCTGCAAGTCCACTCCCCAACATCCCCTCCAGGAGGAGAAACTCCAGAATGTCCAAAACGCTTCCCCTTGCCGGCATGGCCGCCGGTGTCGCCCTCTCGCTTGCCAGTCCAGCGGCGGCTTACCCCGTCGACTGTGCCATTCTCCTTTGCCTCGCCGGCGGCTGGCCAGCCTCCATTGAATGCGCGCAAGCCCGCGCCGTGTTTATCGCCCGGATCACCCCTTGGCCCGTCGAGCCACCGCTTCAGATCTGGAATTGTCCAATGCATGCAGCGCTGCGCAAGGAAACGACCGTCGAGCACCTGTTCGATGTGACGATGCGGGCGGGGGGTGGGCTGAAGCCTCTGCCGATGTTACCGCCCGCTATCCCTGCCCTGCCCGTCGCCGATCAGGCAGATATGGACATCTCCGACCCGGCCTACGATTTCGTGCGCTCGATCCGGGTCTATCAGACCGAGTTCCAGCAGAATCCGGGCCACGACGGCAACTGCAGCAGGTCATCCTCAGTGCGCCTCGGAACCTACGGCGCGCAGGGCGACTATCGCTGGAACTGGAGTTCACCAAGCTTGCTCCCGCCCGCGTCCAAGTTCAGCCAGCCAGATAACTGCGGCACCTACTATTTCCGCAGCGTTTT
Organism: bacterium; assembly: GCA_039932095.1. Taxonomy (GTDB): domain Bacteria; phylum Pseudomonadota; class Alphaproteobacteria; order Rhodobacterales; family Rhodobacteraceae; genus Stagnihabitans. Next base: position 12,886 of record JBDTQR010000120.1, read on the forward strand.
TGTCGATTGGCACGATTTTGCCGGCGCCTATGGCTTCGAAGAGGTGCGCTACTGACCAAGCGTCAGGGCGATCTGGCGCTGAACCCGAACCAATCCAACACGAGAAACCATAACCCCACAAATAGAAACGACGCCAAACCATAGGTCCAACGCCGCACTAAATAACTTCCTGACAGAAGGAATTTAGCGCGAGATTTCGACCCGTTCAACCCGCAACTTGTTTTGTGGGAACGAATATCTTTTGCCTGATGGTCCGGCGTCCTGAAAAGAAGGACGAACCAATTGGAACTGACAACTGGCGCCATCCTGCGCCGCATCACAGAGACACACCTGTCCGTCTCGGCCCACAAGCTGGCCACCCTGATCCTGGACGGCATCGCCTGGAAGGACGGCTACAACGGTCTTGACCGTGGCACTGCAGCCTTCACCCTCGTCCATCTGGCCGAGAAAATGGGCGTGTCGCGCCAGCACCTGAGTGTTTTGCTTTCCGAACTTGCACATTCGAATTTGGCGCTGGTACGTTGGAAGCCCTACGGAAAGTATGCGCCCTGGCTCTTCCGCTTTGGAGGCGGCGAAGACGGTACCGACGCGCCAGATGTCGTGTCAGATCAAGGCGACACATCACTATATAGAGACTCTAAGAACAAAACTGTATTTGCAGGGCAGATCGAAATCGGCAAGGCGACAAACGTCTATCGGACCCCTTGGGCAGCAATGATCAAGGCCGCGAAAGCCGCACTACCGTGCTGGAATGTGGACACCCAGGCCATCTGGGACCGTTTCGTAGCGTTCAACCGAACGCGCGGAAACATGGCGGTCCCAGCGGGATTCTTGCTCGGGTTCATGCGAAAGTGGCGCAAGTCGCCCGGTGGAACTGCCCGCCCCACTTTTGATGTACCGCCTCAGCGCGTGGTTGACTCCCAAGGAATCGAATTGCAGCGCCTGATCAAGGCCGCGCCTAGCGCAAACCGCCAGTTTCACGCCCTGGATATCTGCCGCTTGATCGGCCAAGCCGCCTATGATGCACGTGTCCTGGAAGTTGTCAGGCTGTTTGGTTGCCCGAGGTTCACCGCAACTCTCGCGGTGCATGGTCGGGCGGTGAGGGCAGGTGAGATTTCGAGGTAACAGTGGATGCCCACACCCATGCGAGGTTATGCAAGCGTGCGGGGTCAGCACGGTTGCTGCAGTGTTAACACTACGTTCAAAAGTGGTGAAGTGCTCCATC
>JBDTQR010000121.1:0-13960 GCA_039932095.1 bacterium
GCCACTGGCCTGGTTTTGCGCCGCCCCGTGGCCGGATTTTACTCCGCCGTTGACAAGGCAATAGGTCCTGAGCGGTTCACGGACCAGTTTCTTGAAACACCGCTGGGACCCGAGGCCCAAGCGCGTCGCCTCCTGCGCCTTGCGACCGATGCTCGGACTGCCGAAGAAGAGCAGGGCCTGAACATCCTGTTCCTTGCGATGGGCTTCCTGAAATGGCGCGAGAGCGGCACCAGTGACGTTTGGCGCGAAGCACCGCTACTCCTGCTGCCCGTCGAGTTGGTGCGCAATGAACGCACATCAACCTACGATATCCGTGCCCGCGAGGATGATATCACCACGAACCTACCGCTTCAGGAACGTCTGCGCCAAGATTTCGGGATTTTGCTTCCGGATGTCGACGACACCGAGGGATGGATGCCTTCTGGCTACTACGACAAGGTTTCCGATGCGGTTTCCGCGCAATCTGGTTGGGCCGTCGATGCGGATGGCATGCAGATCGGGTTCTTCTCTTTTGCCAAATTGCTCATGCACCGCGACCTCGACCCGGCGTCTTGGTTGGGTGGGCAACTGACGGAAAACCAGCTTCTATCGGGACTGCTGGCCGAAGGTTTTGATGGCGGCGAACCGCTATTCGGTCCCCATGACAAACTCGACAAGCTTCTAGATCCAGCGGAGATCATCCAGGTCGTCGATGCCGATGCCTCGCAGACAAAAGTCATCGAAGAGGTGCGGCGCGGCGCTAATCTCGTGGTGCAAGGGCCGCCAGGCACCGGCAAGTCGCAGACCATCACCAACCTGATTGCTGCGGCCGCACACGACGGCAAGACGGTCCTGTTTGTGGCCGAAAAAATGGCGGCGCTTTCGGTGGTGCACCACCGCCTGGTCCGCTCGGGCTTGCGCGACATCTGCCTTGAACTGCACTCGCGCAGTGCCAACAAGAAAGCTTTGGCGCAGGAGCTTGGCCGAACGCTGATGGCGAGTTCCGTGGCGGTTCCGGAGGTAGAAAATGCCGATGCCTTGCGCGGAAACCGCGATCTGCTCAACTGGGCCTCGGATCTGCTTCACTCTCCCGGAGCTCCGTCGGGCGACTCGCCATTCCGGACCATGTCCGAAATCATCGGTCTAGTCGGCCGTGGTGCCCGGCCACCTGGCATTCCGCTAGATGGTCTCGAAAAGGCCGCCCCCGACCACAGGCGTGTGGCAACCCAGGCGATCAACCAGTTTGTCGATGCGCTCGACATAGTGGGGCCGCCTGACGCACATCCGTTCCGCGGGACCATGAACCACGACCTTCAGCCCCCTGATCGAGCGCGGCTTGAGGCAGAGCTGACGGCCGCCTTGGCGACATTGGCGAAAGTAGCGCCCGAGGCCGCGCATGTGGCAAAGCTCCTGAACCGGCCCGTGCCTGAGACGCTCGGGGCGGTTGCGCGCTTGAGCAAGGCATTGAGCTGCCTGGCTGGCGCTCCCGCGAATGCCTCTGCCCTGGTATCGCAGGAGCTATTCGAAAGAAGCGGGCAGCCTCGGCTACGCGAAGGGCTTGCTGCCGGATCGGATTGGTTGCAGGCCCGCCAGGCCGCCGAAGGGCGGTTCGTGACCGCAGCTTTGGCCGCTGACTTGGGCACGATGCGCGGAGCGATTGCAGGCGGGCAAGCATCGTTCTTCGCACGGATCTTCGGACCTTACCGCAAGTCTTCGGCGACCCTGGCTGGACTCCTGGCAGCACCGCTGCCCAAAACTGCGGCTGAGCGCCTGGCGCTCGTCGATCAGCTTGTTGACATCCAATGTCGAAGAAAGCACCTCGCTGATGAAGAGGGCTACCTTCAGACAAGCCTCGGCGAGCACTGGCGGTGCGAGCGCACCGACTTTGCGGCTGTTCAGGCGCTGTCGACCTGGCTGAACCAGGTCACCTCGGCCGGGTTCACCTCCGCCGCGTCGGTCCTGACGGCGCTGAGGGAAATCGGATCGCCCGATCGTATTGCAGAGACGCTCATGGGGCTCGAGAAGGATGCGCGAGAGAAGGCTGGAAGACCGATTGCCAGGCTGAAGCTAGATCTTGCTCAGGCCGAACTCGCCTCGGATATCGCCGATATTCCTATGGGCGAGCTCACCGCCGCCTTCCAAGAAATGCTGTCCGACATGCCGAGCTACGAAGATTGGGCCGCACTTGCGCGGGCCACCGCGCAAACTATAGCGGCGGGAGCGGGTGATATCGTCGACGCCGTGGCCGATGGGCGGGTCGAGCCGGGTGCGGCCGTAGACGAGTTCATTTATGCCTGTGCCGAGGCGCGTTGGAATGCCGTCCGGGCCCTTCGCCCCGAATTGTCGCAGCTCGCGGAGCTTGACCGGCACGAACTGGTCCGCCTGTTCCAGGATAGGGAGCGCAAGCGCTTGAACGAAGCGCAGAGCCTGATCCTCGCCCGGCACTTCGCGCAGATCCCGCGCGGCAGCATGGGCGAAATGGGGCTGATCCGCGGCGAGATCGGCCGCAAGAGCCGCCATAAGCCGATTCGGTGGGTCATGAAGAACGCAGGCACAATGGTGCAGCGCATCAAGCCGGTGATGCTGATGAGCCTGATCTCTGTGGCGCAGTTCTTGCCGCCTGGCGGCCTGACTTTTGATCTGCTGGTGATTGACGAAGCTTCGCAGATACGGCCTGAGGACGCCCTGGGCGTGATTGCACGGGCGCGGCAGATCGTGGTGGTTGGCGACCAGAAGCAGTTGCCGCCCACCTCATTCTTCGACCGGCTAATTGATGCCGACGACGAGAGTGAGGATGAGGACGAAGAGATGCCGGTCGGTGCCACGGCGGCCGATATGGAAAGCATCCTGTCGCTCTGCGAAGCGCGCGGCTTGCGGTCGCGGATGCTAGAATGGCACTACCGCTCGCGCGATCCGTCACTGATCCGCGTGTCGAACGCGGAATTTTATGGCGACAAACTGGTCCTGCCGCCGTCACCGCTGCAACTCGACCCGAGCTATGGCCTGCAGTTCCGCCGAGTGCCCGGCGTCTACGCGAGGGGGAAATCCACTTCGGCGAGGGCCGGAACCAACAAGATTGAGGCTCAGCATGTTGTCAAGGCTGTGGCGGAACATGCCCGCACCAGTCCGGATCTTTCTCTGGGTATTGTAGCTTTTTCCAAGGCGCAGTCCGACACGCTGACCGAAGCGCTGGAATACGAACGTCGACGCGACCCGATTCTGGACGCCTTCCTACGCGAAGGGCGGCCAGAGGATGTCTTCGTCAAGAACATTGAGAACGTGCAGGGTGACGAACGCGACGTGATCTTGATCTCGGTCGGCTACGGCCCGCAGGAGCCGAACGGTCGGCTTGCCTCGATGTCCTTCGGCCCGGTCAACGGCGAGGGCGGCGAACGTCGGCTGAACGTTCTGTTTTCGCGCGCCCGCGTCCGTTGCGAAGTCTTTGCCTCGTTCGATCCCGCCGACATCGATCTTACCAGGACCATTCGTGAGGGTCCGCGAGTGCTGAAGCGGTTTCTGGATTATGCCAAGAACGGCATCATCGAGGAGAGCGCTGCGACCGGCCTTTCGGCTGACAGTCCCTTCGAGGAGGATGTGGCCTGCGTGATCCGCGATCTTGGCTATGAGGCGGATCCGCAGGTAGGCACGGCGGGTTTCCGCATCGACATCGGGGTGCGCCACCCGGAGCGGCCCGGCCAGTATCTAGTCGCGGTCGAATGCGACGGTGCCGCCTATCATTCGGCGCTTTGGGCGCGAGAGCGCGACCGGCTGCGCCAAGACGTTCTGCAAAGTCTCGGCTGGCAGTTCCACAGGATCTGGAGCACCGATTGGTTCCACCGTCGAGATCATGAAATTCAGCGCCTGGCCGCAGCACTTTTGCGGGCGAGGGAGGCAACTCAACGGGGGATCTCGGTGCGCGGCGCCAATGCTGGGGGGGCTATGCAGATCGCAACGCCCGAGCCGGAATCGGAGGAGCCCATCGAGATCGGCCATTTGCAGTTGACCGCGCCGCCCTACTGTCGCGCGGATCTACAGGTCCGCAGCACCGTCGAGCCGCACGAGGCGCCGCAAGGCCAGATCGGCGACCTGATCCTGAAGATCGTCGATGTCGAGGGGCCAATTCATGTGGACGAGCTTTCGCGCAGGATTTCCTCGGCCTTCGGCAAGGCGCGGACGGGCTCTCGCATCGTGGATGCGACGCAAGCCGCCCTGCGCGCGGTGCAGAAGCGTGCCGGAAACGAACTCATGGTGAACGAGGGCTTCGTTCTGAGCCGGGGCCAATCGGAGGAGCCGCCAGTGCGAGATCGTAGCTCGGAAACCGGCACGATCCTCAAAGCGGAATATCTGCCACCGATGGAGATCCGGGCCGCGTCGGCACGCATCCGTGTCGAAAGTGGCGCGATGCCGCCCGAGGAGATGACCCGTGCGACCGCTCGCCTTCTCGGCTTCCAGCGCGTAGGGCCTGAATTGTCAGCGGTAATCCTGAGTGTTGTGATGACCGTGTGACAGATGTCACCGACGAGTGTCATGGCAAAAGAGTGGCTCAGCACCCCCCTGCGACAAGCTCGTCGCGACATTCCGCACAACTCCAGCACCGATCGGTGGCACGAGAGACCGAGTGATCGGCCTCATGCCAATTCTGGAGAGCTTTAGAGATTAGCCCTGCTAGGAGGGCCACCAGAGGGGCGTTGCGCTGCGGCGCCACACCCGTGGCAAAAATGCCGACACACCACCTCAGCGACGCGCTGCGGCGTTCTGCGATACTGACTCCGGCGCCGGCCCCACACCGCGGGTTAGATATGCCACGGTCAACACGCCTAAAGCTCATAGCATGGCATCTTTCCGATCACCTGCTGCTTCGCGCTGATGGTGACATCCCCGTAATTGTCGCCTGCGGTCCGGCCACTGTGACCGCATATGGCGTCCAGCACCCGGTCGGATGCACCGATCTCGCGGCCGACCGTCTTGAAGCGATGGCGCCAGCCGTGGCTGGGTGCAACGCCGGGCGGGACCAGGTTCGATCTATTCAGCCATTCGCTGATCCGACCGGAGACTGTCCGGGCTCCGGCCAAACTTCCCTCCAAGTTTGTGGATCTGTAGAACAGCGGACCTGCGCCACGCTCTTTGGCGAAGGCAGGAAAACCCAGCTCGACGAGTTGGGGGTGAAGCGGGACATCTCGGTAACCGCCCGCCTTCACAGTGCCGGCCTCAGCTGTGATCCGGAGCACCCAGGTGGTGCCATCAAGCCGCACATCCTGACTGCGGAGCTGCGTCATTTCAGCCACCCTTGCGCCAGTGTGAGCGCAGAGCAATGGCACCCAGCGTTTGGCGGCGATCGTCTCGGGATACTCTTTCGCGCCCTGATCATCGCTTGTCGACCCATATGCTTGTGATGCGCGAAGGAGGTAGCAGGCTTCAGCTAAAGTGAACCCCTTTTCGCGGGTCTGGCTCTTTTTGGGCAATGCCTGACGAACGTCCTTAGCTGCATTCTTTTCCAGGCGGTCTTCCCGCACCGCCCAGGTCAGCACGGTTCTGACCGCAGAAAGGTAGACATCGGCTACGGTCTTCGGCGACAGCGATCTAAGCAGTTCGTCGCGCCATGCCATCAGGTCCTTTTTCGAGACGGCAGCGGCATCGTCGTGGCCAAGAAAGGTTCTGAGGTTCTTGAAGACTGGCGACCACCGACGGGCCGCTTCGTCGCCACTGCCGATGACTTTCTTCGCGGCGATATAGTCGTCGAATAGCCCCAGCAGCGATACTGGTTGGGGTGGCGGGGTAGTCACGGAGGCTGTTGAAGCGACGGCCTCGATCACCAACGGGTGCCTTGGCTGTCCATCGAAGATCCCCTCGTCTCGTTCGTAGACCCGCACGAGGGCATCATACTCCGACGCGCACAACGCAATGGCCAGGCTCCGCCAAGAGAGCGTTCCGGGAAGGGCGTCGGTATATCCAAGTTCAATATAACGCTCGATGCGGTGCCCGACCAACTCCGCCAGGGCTTGATCGGTGAGTTTTCCACTCATGCCCGCCCTTAGACTCGCGGCGAAATCTGTATCCACCGGGATGGCCGAGAAGGCGGTCGTTTGACGCATCTGGTCGTCCTGTGCCAGCCGCTGGTAATAGTTCATAGCCACGATCTGCTGGGTGGTCAGCATCTGCCTGACCCGTTGCGGAGCGGGCTGACCTATCGACAGGGCGTGGACTTCGGACTGCCGGAGAATGAATAGGAGGTCCGCCAACGCCGCTGGGTGCGCGCGTTCGGCCGCCCGGCGATCACCACCCAGCGGTGTTCTGAGCTCGGTCTTGCCTCCGAGGTGTTTCCGGAGGGTCGTTGGCACTACGATGCGCGAATAGTAACGTCCACCGCGTTCGAGGAAGTGCTTGATCCTGCCTGCCATGCTCCGATCTCACCATGTTGTAACCAAGTTTGTAACATCAAGATGTGCTAAACCCTCTCTTTGCAAGGGTTTCTTTCAGAATCAGGAGGTTATGATGGTGCTGCAAGAGAGGATTGAACTCTCGACCTCTCCCTTACCAAGGGAGTGCTCTACCACTGAGCTACTGCAGCGCCGGGGTCGTGCAGGTCATGCCTGCGCAACGTGGCGGGTGATTAGACGCAAACCAACGGGCGTGCAAGGGCAAACTGACCATCCGAACTGGACCCTTGCAACGGCCTGCGCTATGGAAGACGCCATGACACAGGTGCCCCATCCTCAAGTCGGAAAAGCGACCAAATCTCCGCGTGCCCAGCACCGTGAGGCCCGGCTGAAGGCGGCATTGAAGGCGAATATGGCCAAACGCAAAGCCCAGATTCGGGCGCGGGTGGATGATACAACGGCTGGCGTGACCAGCCCCGAAAATGAAAAAGAGTGAGGCGGGCATATGGATTCAATTCTGATACGGGGTGGCGGAGCGTTGTCGGGGACAATCCCGATTGCAGGGGCGAAGAATGCCTGCCTGACACTGATGCCGGCGACGCTTCTGTCGGACGAACCCTTGACCCTGACCAACGCGCCGCGGCTGTCTGACATCGCCACGATGACCCAGCTTCTGCAATCGCTGGGGGCGGAGGTGGCCAGCCTGCAGGATGGGCTGGTGCTGGCGATGTCGTCCCACAAGATCGACAACCACACCGCCGACTATGACATCGTCCGCAAGATGCGCGCCTCGATCCTCGTCCTGGGCCCGATGCTGGCGCGCGACGGTCATGCCGTGGTCTCGCTGCCCGGCGGCTGCGCCATCGGTGCCCGTCCGGTTGATTTGCACCTCAAAGCGTTGGAAGCGATGGGGGCCGAACTTGACCTGCGCGATGGCTATGTCCATGCCAAGGCACCGGGCGGTCGCCTGAAGGGTGCAGTCTTCGAATTTCCGCTTGTGTCGGTCGGGGCCACGGAAAATGCCCTGATGGCAGCCACCCTCGCCAAGGGCACCACCGTTCTGAAAAATGCCGCCCGTGAGCCGGAGATTGTCGATCTGGCGCGCTGCCTGCGCAAGATGGGCGCGCAGATCGAGGGAGAGGGCAGCTCGACAATCACCATCCAGGGCGTCGACCGGCTGAACGGTGCGACCCACCCGGTTGTCACCGACCGCATCGAACTGGGTACTTACATGCTGGTGCCCGCCATCTGTGGCGGTGAAGTGGAGTGTTTGGGCGGGCGTCTCGACCTGGTCGGCGCATTTGCGGAAAAGCTGGATGCAGCGGGAGTGTCGGTGACTGAAACCGAACGCGGGCTGAAAGTTGCGCGCAAGAATGGCCGGGTGGCGGCGGTGGATGTGACAACAGCCCCCTTCCCCGGCTTTCCGACCGACCTGCAGGCCCAGATGATGGCGCTTTTGTGCACGGCCAACGGTACTTCGGTTCTGGAAGAGCGTATTTTTGAAAATCGCTTCATGCATGCCCCCGAACTGATCCGGATGGGCGCGCATATCGATGTCCATGGCGGCCATGCCACGGTGACCGGCGTCGACAAATTGCGCGGTGCACGGGTCATGGCGACGGATCTTCGCGCCTCGGTCTCGCTCATTCTGGCCGGGCTGGCGGCCGAGGGCGAAACCGTGGTCAGCCGGGTCTACCATCTTGACCGCGGCTACGAGCGGGTCGAAGAAAAGCTGCGGGCGTGCGGTGCCCAGATTGAACGGATCTCAGGATGACAGACGCCCGCTTTGAGGATGCCGAAGAGGGGCCACTGCGGCTGATCGCGCAGGATGTCGAGGGGTTGTCGGTGCTGTCAACCCTGCTGCAGGACGCCATCTTCCCGATCACAGAAATGACCTATGCGGCCAAGCGCCACCGCTTTGCGATGTTGTTGAACCGCTTTCGCTGGGAAGACCGCGACGCCGCCGAACGGCAAAAGCGCGGATTTGAACGGGTGCAAAGCCTTTTGGTGTTCGAGGATGTTCTGACGGTGAAGACCCAGGGCATCGATCGCAAGGATTCTGACACCGTGCTTTCGCTGCTGTCGATCACCTTCATTCCCAGCGAATTCGGTGCCGGTCAGATCGAAATAATCTTGGCCGGCGATGGCGCGATTGCCTTGCAGATCGAGGCGTTGGATGCAACCTTGCGCGACGTCTCGCGGCCTTATCTGGCCCCGTCGAGGCAAGTTCCGACGCATGAGGAGTAGGGAATGCGGCTAAAGGGCAAACGAGCGGTCGTGACGGCAGCCGGTCAAGGCATCGGTCGGGCCACCGCGTTGATGATGGCACGCGAAGGCGCGCAAGTGCTGGCCACCGATGTGAATGAGGCCGCCTTGGCAAGCCTTGCGGCAGAGGGTCTTGCAACCCGCGTGCTGAACGTCCGCGACCCGGCATCGATTGCTGCGGCGGTCGAGGCGGCGGGCACGGTCGATGTCCTATTCAACTGCGCGGGCTTTGTCGCCGCCGGCACGATCCTTGATTGTGACGAGGAGCAGTGGGCCTTCTCGATGGACCTGAACATGACGGCCATGTACCGCATGTGCCGCGCCTTCTTGCCCGGGATGATCGCAAACGGCGGTGCCAGCATCATCAACATGGCCTCGGTCGCGGGTTCGGTCATCGCAGCGCCCAACCGCTTTGTTTATGGCGCAACCAAGGCTGGGGTGATTGGGCTGACCAAATCCATCGCGGCCGATTTCATCAGTCAGGGCATTCGCGCCAACGCGATCTGTCCCGGAACTGTCGAAAGCCCGTCACTGGACCAGAGGCTGCGCGACATGGGCGACTATGAGGCCGCCAAGAAGGCCTTTATCGCGCGGCAACCGATTGGTCGGATCGGCAAGCCTGAGGAAATCGCGGCGCTGGTCGTCTATCTGGCCAGCGACGAATCCAGCTACACAACCGGGGTCGCGCATGTGATCGACGGCGGTTGGGCGAACATCTGAGGAGAGAGAGATGAAACTACTGCGCCACGGCCCTCGCGGTCAGGAAAAACCCGGACTTCTGCATTCGGACAGCACGATCCGGGATTTGTCCGGTCTGGTGCCCGATATCGGCGGGGCGGTGATCTCGGACACCGGGATCGCCATGCTGCGCGGCATTGATCCGTCCGCCCTGCCCGTGGTCGCCGCCGGAACCCGGCTTGGGGCCTGCGTGGCGGGCACCGGCAAGTTCATCTGCATCGGGTTGAACTATGCCGACCACGCTGCCGAGTCCGGCATGCAGGTTCCGCCGGAGCCGGTGATCTTCATGAAGGCGACCTCGGCAATCTGCGGCCCGACCGATCCGGTCATCATCCCGCGTGGTTCGGTCAAGACCGATTGGGAGGTGGAACTGGCGGTCATCATCGGCAAGCGGGCGAAATATGTATCCGAGGCCGACGCCTTGAACTATGTCGCGGGCTATGCGGTCGCCCATGATGTGTCGGAGCGGGCATTTCAGACCGAGCGGTCGGGGCAGTGGACCAAGGGGAAATCCTGCGACAACTTCGGCCAGCTTGGGCCGTGGCTGGTGACGCGGGATGAGGTGGCGGACCCGCAGGCGCTGGCGATGTGGCTGACGGTGAACGGCGTCAAGCGGCAGAATGGCTCGACCCGGACGATGGTTTACGGGGTGAAATTCCTCGTCTCCTATCTTTCGCAATTCATGTCGCTGGAGCCCGGCGATGTGATCTCGACCGGTACCCCGCCGGGCGTCGGGATGGGGATGAAGCCGCCGGTTTACCTCAAGGCGGGCGATGTGGTGGAACTGGCCGTTGAAGGTCTGGGCCAGCAGAAACAGGACGTGATCGCGGACTGATCTGGCGTGGCAATCGGAAGTGTTCACGCGTGAACACTTCCGAAACTTGTTTTTTATCAATATCTTGTGGTTTTCCGTTAACCGGATTGTAAGGTTTGGCACGGCTTCGCAGTGGACCCCGACCTATGGGGAATCGGCTGCTGGCTTCATTTGTGTGTGGTGCGTTTTGCCCGTTCGCTCGGCCTCTGACGCGTGTTCCGCCCCGGCAATCAGCATCTTCAGCCCAGCTTCAAACGCCGCCTGGTCGCCCATGTCGAAGAAGGTGCGGATGGTTTGTCCAGCGAGGCTTCCGCGGTCGGCTGGGGGGATCGGCAACACTCCGGGCAGGAGGGAGGCTTCGGCCTGTTCTTCCAGCACCCAGCCTACGACAAAGCGGCCGACCGAAACCAGCAACTGCACCGAAAGCGGTATGGGCAGACCGTTGCGAACCAAGACAGCCATGTGTCGTTCCAGCTGGGCGCGGTTGGCCCGGGTGCCGGCGTGGACGCGGGCGCCGTCACGGTAGGCCATCAGGGCAGAGCGGAAATCCCGGCCCATCTGAAAGACATAGTCCTGCCAGGCCATCGCGGCGGGCGGCGGGGCTGCGGCGTTGAAGTCGGCTTCAATCGCCGCATTCATCGCGTCGAGCAGGGCGCGGCGATCCTTGAAATGCCAGTAGAGCGCCGGTTGCTTGATGCCCAGACGCTCGGCCAGGGCGCGGGTGGTCAAGCCCTCCAGCCCTCGTTCGTTCAGCAGGATCAGGGCAGCGGCGACGATCTGGTCTTTGTCGGTCTTCATTTTGGCGCTCTAGCACGGTTTATCGTTGATAAGCAAATTTATCAATGATAAGGAAGCTTATCGCCGATAAGGATTCTCCGATGTCAAAGGCTCTGCTGGCTATTTTCTTCACCCTGGCGATTGACGCCATTGGCATGGGGCTGATCATGCCCATCCTGCCCGCGCTGATCCGCGACGCCGGCCATCTGGCCGCGACCGGCTGGCAATATGGCGCGTTGTTGTCGCTGTATGCCGCGATGCAGTTTCTGTTCGCGCCGCTGCTTGGGGCGCTGAGCGACCGCTATGGTCGCCGACCGCTTCTGTTGATCTCGGTTCTCGGGGCGGCGGTGGATTACATCTTCATGGCACTGGCCCCCAACCTCGCCCTGCTGTTTGTCGGCCGGGCGATTGCCGGGATCACCGGGGCCAACATGTCGGTCGCCTCGGCCTATATCACCGACATCACGCCGGAAGACGGTCGCGCCAAGCGGTTCGGCCAGATGAGCGCGCTGTTTGGCGTGGGTTTTATGGTAGGGCCGATCATCGGCGGTTTTCTCGGCGAGTTCTGGGTGCGCGCGCCGTTTCTGGCGGCGGCGGCGTTGAACCTGGTCAACCTCGCGATGATCTATTTCGTGGTGCCGGAAACCAGAGTGCCATCGGCTGAGGCCAAGGTGCTGCCGAAGCTGTCGTTTCTGGGGCCGGTACAGCCCTTGATGACCTTCCGGGCGATCTGGGGCCTGATCTTCGTGACGGTGATCTTTGCCTTTGTCGGCGAAGTGGCGGGCACGATCTGGGTGCCGTTCGTCGAGGACAAGTTTCAGTGGAGCGGCCCGATGATCGGTCTGTCGCTGACCTGTTTCGGGGTGTTTCATGCCGCCATTCAGGGCATGTTGATCGGGCCGATGGGCAAATGGCTGGGGCCGCGCGGCGCGCTTTTGTTGTCGATGGCCTGCGACGGCAGCGCCTATGTGCTGATCGGGCTGGCCGGGCAAGGCTGGATGGCGTTTGCGCTGATGCCGCTGTTCGCGCTTGGCGGCACCGGCATGCCAATCCTGCAATCGCTGCTGTCGGCCCGGGTCGACAGCGACGCACAGGGCGCGCTGATGGGGCTTGTGGCCAGCCTCGCCAGTTTCGTGTCGATCTTTGCGCCGCTGACCATCAGCTTGATCTATTTTGCCAGCCGGAGCAGTTTTCCGGGGCTGGTCTGGGTGGCGGGGGCGGCGATGTATCTGATCTGCCTGCCGTTCCTGACCAAGGCGACGCGCGGCGTGACGCCCGGGCATGCCACCACTGCCGAAGCCGCCCTACGTCCCTAGCGCCACATCCGTCGCCGATTCCCCCTTGCTCCCGCCCTGCCCCGCCTTTAAATGAAACCCGTCGGAGGCGTGGCTGAGAGGCCGAAAGCACTCGGTTGCTAACTGAGCAAGGGGGGAACCCCTTCGTGGGTTCGAATCCCACCGCCTCCGCCACTTGCCACAGCGCAAACTGGTCTCCGCCTGCACCAGAAGCCAGAATTTCTCTTTGTATTCAAATGCTATAGGTCCAGAGCTGAGCATCGCGCTATCGGGCCAAGTGCCGTTTTCAGGTCTCTTCGGGCCGATAGGCTCCAAAGCTGATTGCTGCGCTGATTTAGTGTTTAGCCGTAAGTCATTGTTCTTGAAAAGATATTATTGGGCGATTGGACGCTCAGTTTGCGAGTTCTCCTGGTATGCAGGGGACCCCGGCAACAAGGTCCGTTCGGTGAACAAATTGTCTTGACGGTATATTGGGCTGAGAAAAGGCCAATGGTCATCCGCCTCTGCCGCCCGGTATGGCGAAAGTCGAGGGTAAAGGGCCGGCCGCTGGATCGGTAGATGCAGACCGCGAAACCCCGCACATTGGTATCGAATATCTGATAGCCCGCCCCTTGGCCGGTTGGGCCTCACGGACGGATTTCTCATTTAAATACAATCTGTTGACAGGCAAGCAAAGCATTGTGATGGGACCGGAATGCAGGCGGAGACCGGAATTGGGGAGAGGGAAGCGTTCCGGTCTTCAATGGCAGTTGGCAAAGCCTGTGATATGCCGAACGCAACGTGTATGCAAAACAGCTGTTCGGCGCTGCATTTTTGCTGCCATCGGCTTAGGAGTGTCTGACGTCAGTGCCCGTGGAGCAGTTTAGCGCGTCACGTATCGCCTTTCAGTTGAAAAGCCAGACCCAATGAGACGCGGATTAGAGTCTTCCAACCCGGAACTATCTGATTGACAGAACTATTTTCATTCGAGCAATCTCTTGTGACAAAGTCAATTGTTCTTGAAGTCAAGTTTGTCGTTCACCTTTGGGGGCTCTGATGGCGGATGTAGCGCAGGCACAGATCATTTCTCTGGCTAACGGAATTCAGGCGTCATTGGCGGCGCTGCAGACCAGGATCGAGGAACAGATACTGTCCGAGGCGATGCCTCTGGTTGGAACTGGACTTGCCGCAGCAGCGCAAGGTGGCCAAGCCGCGCTGAATGCGACCGAGACGCTGGGACAGGAACTTGCCAACGCGCTGGACGCCCTTGCAGGGGCCGCCAGCCAGACCAAGGCCGCCGTTCATTCCGCATTGGAAAGCGCCCTGGATGCGGCAGGGTTTCTGGGCACAACGGTGTCGGTCACGGTTGCGGGCGGAGTCGCGCGCATCACTGTGGCGACCGAGAAATTCGGCGAATATGTTCAGGATCTGGCCGGGGATCTGGGACTGGCCGGGCTGGACGCTGCCGGTAGCGGCACGGGTTCGGTCGGCGCGACCTTTGACTACAATCTGGAATTCGCGGCCAATGCCACGGGCTTTTTCGTCGGCACAACGGCGACCGACGAAGTGTCGCAATTACTGAATCCATTCGAAATCGTAAGCATTGCAGGTCAAGAGAAATTTTCCGTGCTGCCTGCGATCGACACGACCACAGGTAATTTGACGTTCACGACAGCCGAGAATGCCAACGGATTCTGGCTGGCAGCAGGAAATGTCGTCGATCTCACGGTCGATGA
>JBDTQR010000122.1:0-13861 GCA_039932095.1 bacterium
TCATGGGCATTGGTCAGGCCGCGCGGCTTCATCGGGCCGTGGCGCAGAGTCTCGCGGCCGCGTTCGGCCATCACCTCGATCGGCAGGCAGCCGTCGAAATAGCCCGCCGTCTCACCCGCATGAAACTCGGTTTTCTCGGCGTTTCCAAGGGCTTCGATGAAGGCATAGTACTGGTCGCGCGTCATCGGGCAGTTCATGTAGGCGGTCTGTTCCTCAGCCGTTTCACCCTTGTCATAGCGCGATTGCATCCAGGCTACCGACATGTCGACGGTGTCGGCATAGATGATTGGGGCGATGGCGTCGAAGAAGGCCAGCTGGCTGGTGCCGGTGGTCTGCGCGATGGACTGCGCGAGGGCGGAGGAGGTCAGTGGGCCGGTCGCCACGATCCAGTGGCCGGATGAAGGAAGTTCGGTAACCTCTTCATATGACGTAGAAATCAGCGGGTGTGATTTGATCCTTGCGGTGACATGGGCGGCGAAAGGATCACGGTCCACCGCCAGGGCACCACCGGCCGGCAGGCGGTGCGCCTCGGCCGATTCAAGGATCAGCCCGTGGGCGGCGCGCATTTCCCAGTGCAACAGACCGACGGCGTTCTGCTCGCTGTCATCCGAGCGGAAGGAATTGGAACAGACCATTTCGGCAAAATCGCCGGAGCGGTGGGCGAAGGTTTTCACCTGCGGCCGCATTTCGTGAAGGACGACGGGCACGCCCATTTGCGCGGCCTGCCAGGCGGCCTCGGAGCCAGCCATGCCGCCGCCGATAATGTGCAATGTGTCGGTCATGGGCGCGGTTTAGGAGGTTTTGGCGGGGTTGAAAAGCCGCGAAGCGCCGATCTTCATCTGATCTTCATTCCACGTAGATCGCGCGCGGCTTGGCGGGGCTTGTCCCGGGCCTTCACACCCCCGGACCCGCGTGGGGTATCTGGGCAGATATGTAGGTGGAAAGCGACTGGCGCTGTGCGGTCACGAAACCGGCCGGGTCGGTGATGGCGTAGCCGAGCGACTGGGCCTTGGCGAAGAAACCCGGAGCGGGCAGGGCAGAGCCGCGCGCATTGACGACGGCGGCGCGCAGGGGGCGGCTTGCGGCGGCGTCGTCCGCCATCAGGGCTTCGAGCGCGTCGGTGAGGCGGGCGATGGTGGCGGGGCCGGTCAGGTGCAGGTCCCGGGCCAGTTGGCCATAGGTTGTGGTCTGGCTCAGCGTGGCCAGTTCGGCCAGCCGCGCCTCAAGCCCCTCGATCATTCGTCGCCCTGTTCGGCCACGCGGGCGACCGAGACCACCTCTTCATTGCCGCCGGTGTTCAGCACCTTGACGCCACCGGCAGAGCGCGAGCGGAAGCTGATTTGATCGACCGGCACCCGGATCGACTGGCCGGTGGAAGTGGCGAGCATGATCTGGTCGGTGATTTCGACCGGGAAGGAGGCGATCAACTCGCCGCCGCGCATCGCGCCGTCCATCGCCTTGACGCCCATGCCGCCGCGGCCGCGCACTGGGTAGTCATGTGAAGAGGACAACTTGCCGGTGCCGGAGGTGGTGATGGTCAGAATCAGGTCTTCGGCCGCCGACATTTCGGCATAGCGTTCCGGGGACAGTTGACCGAGCGGGGCAGCATCTTCATCCTCGTCGGTTTCGATGTCTTCCTCAGGCGCGCCCGCGATCAGGCGGCGTTGTTTGAGGTAGGCTTCGCGTTCGGCGGGATCGGCTTCGAAATGCCGTATCACGGCCATCGAGACCACCGTGTCACCTGCGGCAAGCCGAATACCACGCACCCCGGTCGAGCCGCGTGATTTGAAGACGCGGATGTCGGTGGTCGAGAAGCGGATGGCGCGGCCAAGGGCAGTGACCAGCATCACGTCATCCTGATCGTCGCAGATCTGGGCGTTCACCAGCGTAACACCTTCGGGCAGGTTCATGGCGATCTTGCCGTTGCGTTTGACATTGGTAAAGTCGCTGAGATCGTTCTGGCGGACATCGCCGTCCGAGGTGGCGAAGACGATCTGCAGGGTTTCCCATTCGTCCTCGGGTACATCGACCGGCATCAGGGCGGCAATCGAGATGCCGTTTTCAATTGGCAGGATGTTGACGATGGCTTTGCCGCGCGCGGTGCGGCCAGCCAGCGGCAGACGCCAGGTTTTCAGTTTGTACACGATGCCGTCGGTCGTGAAGAACAGCAGGTTGGTATGGGTATTTGCGACGAAGAGGTTGGTTACGACGTCATCCTCTTTGGTGGCCATCGATGACAGGCCCTTGCCGCCGCGATTTTGCTGGCGGAATTCGGCGAGGGGCGTTCGTTTGATGTACCCGCCCGAGGTGATGGTGACGACCATATCCTCGCGCTCGATCAGGTCTTCATCCTCCATGTCGCCGGACCAGTCGACAATCTCGGTGCGGCGGGGCACGGCGAAGTTGGTTTTCACCTCGCGCAACTCGTCCGAGATGATCGCCATGATCCGGTCGCGGGAGCCGAGGATTTCGAGGTAATCCTTGATCTTGCCAGCCAGTTCCTCCAGCTCGTCAGTGACTTCCTTGACGCCGATGGCTGTCAGTCGTTGCAAGCGCAGGTCGAGGATGGCGCGGGCCTGCACTTCCGACAGGTTATAGGTGCCGTCGTCGTTCATCGTGTGGCTGGGGTCGTCGATCAGCTGGATATAGGGCGCGATGTCCTGGGCAGGCCAGCGGCGGGTCATCAGTCTTTCGCGGGCTTCGGCGGCGTCGGCGGAGGCGCGGATGGTGCGGACAATTTCGTCGACATTCGAGACGGCGACGGCGAGACCGCAGAGGATGTGGCTGCGTTCGCGGGCGCGGCGGAGTTCGAAGGCGGTGCGGCGGGCGACGACATCTTCGCGGAAGGTGATGAAATGAGTGAGGAAGTCGCGCAGGGTCAGGGTTTCGGGGCGGCCACCGTTCAGGGCCAGCATGTTGCAGGCGAAGGAGATCTGCATCGGGCTGAAGCGGTAGAGCTGGTTCAGCACCACATCGGCAGTGGCGTCGCGCTTCAGTTCGATGACGACGCGCACGCCGATGCGGTCGCTTTCGTCCTGCACATGGGCGATGCCTTCGATCTTTTTCTCGCGCACCTGATCGGCGATGATTTCGATCATCCGGGCCTTGTTCACCTGATAGGGCACTTCGTCGATGATGATGGCAAAACGGTCCTTGCGGATCTCTTCTATGCGGGTCTTGGCGCGGACGATGATCGAGCCACGGCCTTCGAGATAGGCTTTGCGGGCGCCGGACCGGCCAAGGATCGTCGCACCGGTCGGGAAATCGGGGGCGGGGATGTAGTCCATCAGCGCCTCGGTCGACAGATCGGGATTGTCGATCAGGGCGAGGGTGCCGTCGATGACCTCGCCGAGGTTGTGCGGCGGGATGCGGGTGGCCATGCCGACGGCGATGCCTTCGGCGCCGTTGACCAGCATATTGGGGAAGCGGGCAGGCAGGACGGTGGGCTCACGGTCCTTGCCATCGTAATTGTCCTGAAAATCAACAGTTTCCTTGTCGATATCTGCCAGAAGGTAGGCAGCGGGCTTGTCCATGCGGACTTCGGTATAGCGCATGGCGGCTGCGGTATCGCCGTCCATCGAGCCGAAGTTGCCCTGACCGTCGAGCAGTTTGAGGCTCATTGAAAAGGGCTGGGCCATACGGACCAGAGCATCGTAGATCGCCGAGTCGCCGTGCGGGTGGTACTTGCCCATGGTGTCGCCGACCGGGCGGGCCGATTTGCGATAGGGCTTGTCATGGGTGTTGGTGGTTTCGTGCATCGCAAACAGGATGCGGCGGTGGACCGGCTTCAACCCGTCGCGCAGATCGGGGATGGCGCGCGAGACGATGACCGACATGGCATAGTCAAGATAAGCGGTCCGCATCTCTTGGCTGATGTCAATTTGAGGGCCGGAATGGGCGGGCCGCTCGGGTGTGTCATCTGTGGTATCGGGGGTTTCCGGAATGTCGGTCACGGGCCATTGGCCTTTCAGCTTCAGATCAAGATATTGTTGGCCCGGACCTTACACTATCCCGCATTTGGGGTGCAACAGTCGATCCGGCATGGCTTTGGCAGCCATGGGTGTTGAGTGATAACATACTGTTTTCATTGAAAATAAATTCGCCTGTGGCAGAGTGTTTCTGCAGAGCAGCAAACGGAGGTGCAAATGCGCCGGAGCGAAACCGAACTGATGTTGAAGGGATACGGGCTGACCACAGCGGAAATCTTCTACCGGATCCCCGATTTCCGCCATGTTATCAATACCTTCATCTGGCAGGAGTATGACCTTGCGCCAGATTATCCCAAACTGTTCGATTTCATCGAATTCTGGCAGAAGAAGATCGAGGGCCCGCTGCATTCGGTGCGATTCACCCATCGCAAGCTGATCAGCCCGGGGTCATGGCGCAATGTGGTCGGGGAATTCCGGCTGCATTGAGTTGGGTCACTTCGCCCGGAGCAGCATCCCGTACAGATCGCGCGGGTCATCCGGGTCGGCAATCATGTCCAACTGGTCGAACAGCCCGGTATCGGCGAGTTTCGAGCGCACGTAGCGCAGCGCCGCGAAGTCTTCGATGGCGAAGCCGACGGAATCGAACAGGGTGACTTCCCGGGCGCTCGCGCGTCCTTTGGCGCTGCCGGTGATGACCTGCCAGAGCTCGGTAACCGGATGGTCGGGGTTGAGTTGCTGGATCTCGCCCTCGATCCGGGTTTGCGGCGGATATTCCACGAAAATCGACGACCTGAGCAGGATGTCGCGGTGCAGTTCGGTCTTGCCGGGACAGTCGCCGCCAACGCCGTTGATATGGACACCCGCCCCGACCATGTTGTCGGTCAGGATGGTGGCATATTGCTTGTCGGCCGTGACGGTGGTGATGATCTGGGCACCGAGGATCGCCTCTTCCGGGGTGGCGCAGGCCGTGACGTTCAGGCCGCAGCCGGCCAGGTTCTTCACGCATTTGGCCGTGGCGACAGGGTCGATGTCGTATAGCCTGAGGTCGGTAATGCCGCAGATCGCCTTGAAGCCGAGGGCCTGGAATTCGGATTGGGCGCCGTTGCCGATCAGGGCCATGGTCTTGGCACCGGGCGGGGCGAGATAGTTGGCGGCCATGGCAGAGGTCGCGGCGGTGCGCAGGGCGGTCAGGATGGTCATTTCCGACAGCAGCACCGGATAGCCCGTTGCCACATCGGCGAGCAGGCCGAATGCAGTCACGGTTTGCAGCCCGCGTTTCATGTTGGACGGGTGGCCGTTCACATATTTGAAGCCATAGGTCTCGCCATCGGAGGTCGGCATCAGTTCTATGACGCCGACATCGCTGTGGCTGGCGATGCGCGGGGTCTTGTCAAACTCGGGCCAGCGGCGGAAATCGGTTTCGATCTCGGCGGCCATTTCGACCAGCACGGTTTCGATGCCGACATGGTGGACCAGTTTCATCATGTGGTCGACCGAGACAAAGGGGACGAGGTTCAACATCAATAGCTCCGGGTCAATAGGAACGGGTCGGGCGGTCAAAGACCTTGCGGCCCATCAGCGAGCCGACAAGGTCCACCATCAGCTTGGCGGTCTTGCCGCGGTCGTCGAGGAAGGGGTTCAACTCGACGAGGTCGAGCGAGGTGACAAGGCCACTTTCGTGCAGGAGTTCCATCACCAGATGCGCCTCGCGGAAGGTGGTACCGCCGGGCACCGTGGTGCCGACGGCGGGGGCGATGGCGGGGTCGAGGAAATCAACGTCGAGCGAGACATGCAGCATGCCTTGCGCCGCCTTCACCACGTCGAGGAATTCGCGGAGCGGGGCCACGATGCCGTATTCGTCGAGTACCCGCATGTCATTGATATCAATGTCATGCTGCAGCAGTGCCGCATGTTCGGCTGGGTCGACCGAGCGGATGCCATAAAGGCAGATATGGCTGGCCGGGATCACCTTGGGGAAGGGGGGGAAGTTGTCGAACCCGTCGCGCCCGGCGATATAGGCGACCGGTGTGCCGTGCAGGTTGCCCGATGTCGTGGTCATCGGGGTATGGAAATCGGAATGGGCGTCGAGCCAGAGCAGGAACAGCGGCCGGTCATTGCGGGCGGCATAGGTCGCGGCACCGGCAACGGTCCCCAGGGCCAGCGAGTGGTCGCCGCCAAGGATGATCGGCATGCCGCCTTCTGACAGCGCGTCATCGACCTTGTCGCAGAGCGTCTGGGTCCAGCCCAGCACTTGTGGCAGCGAATGCACGGCCGGATTGGCACAGACTGCGTCGGTCAGATCGGGCAGCGACACGTCACCCCAATCCTGCACGCCATGCCCCAGATCGCGGATTGCGGCGGCGATGCCGGCGACCCGGTAAGCGGCGGGACCCATGACGCAGCCCTGACGGCGTTGGCCGTCGTCGATGGGGGCACCGATCAGGATGGTATTGGGCATGGGCGTTCTCCTTTGCAGGCAATGTGTTTCCGACTTGTGGGAAATTCTAGACGAGTTATGTTCGTTTGGGATGGGGTATTGTGCAAAATGGCGGGGAGGTTGACCGGAATGGATGACATGGATCAGCGGTTGCTGGCGGAACTGCGCCGCGATGGCCGGGCCTCGTTGTCGGACCTTGCGGCACGGCTGGGGTTGAGCCGGGCCACGGTACGGTCGCGGATGGAGCGGTTGACGGCGCAGGGCGAGATTGCCGGCTTTACCGTGGTCACTCGGTCGGACGTGACGGCGGCCCCGGTGCGCGGTCTCATGATGATCGGGATCGAGGGGCGCGGGACCGAGAAGATCATGGCGCGGCTGTCGGGGATACCGGCGGTACTGGTGGTGCATTCGACCAATGGCAAATGGGATCTGGTGGCCGAACTCGGGGCGCAGACCCTGCGGGAACTGGACGATGTGCTGGTCACCATCCGCAAACTGGAAGGTGTCGTAACGTCAGAGACCAGCCTGTTGCTGGCCACACGTCGGGCCGGCCGGCGCTAAAGGGGGAGATGGAACAATGGTTCCACATGATCTGACTGTGCCGCAGCAGGCGCTGTGGTGGCTGCGGCAGGGCAAGCTGGCGATGGGGGCGGACTGGGCGACGGCGCATGAATTGTGCCAGTTGACCGAGGGTGACCGCGACCACGATCTGGTCCATGCGCTGTGCCACTGGATCGAGGGTGATCTGTCCAACCGCGACTATTGGTATCGCAGGGTCGCGCCGTGGCAACGTGCCGCGACCGTCGAGGCCGAATGGCAGGCGATCTCGCTGGCGCTGTCGTGATGGGCGGGGCATTGGAACCCAGGGGCTTTGGCCCTATGGTCGGCTGAACCGGAGGCCTGTAGCATGATCGTTGAACTGGGACATTTCGCGCTGATCCTGGCCTTTGTGGTCGCGGTCCTGCAGATGACGGTGCCGATGGCTGGCGCAGCACGACGTGACGGTGTGATGATGGCTTTGGCCGGTCCCGCCGCAGTGGCGCAGTTTCTGCTGATCGGGGTGGCCTTTGGCGCGCTGACCTATGCGTATGTGACCGATGATTTCAGCCTGAAAATCGTGGTCGGCAATTCGCATAGCTTGAAGCCGATGCTGTACAAGGTGGCGGGCGTCTGGGGCAATCATGAGGGCTCATTGCTGCTGTGGGTCCTGGATCTGGGGTTCTTTGGTGCCTGCGTGCATTGGTTTGGCGGCAATCTTCCGCGGGCCTTGAAGGCGCGGGTGCTGGCGGTTCAAGGCGCGATCGGCGTCGCGTTTCTGGCCTTCATGCTGTGGACGTCGAACCCGTTCCTGCGGCTGGCGGTGCCGCCGATGAATGGTGAGGACATGAACCCGCTGTTGCAAGACCCTGGCCTCGCGTTTCATCCACCCTTCCTTTACCTCGGCTATGTAGGGCTCAGCATGGCGTTTTCCTTTGCTGTCGCCGCCTTGATCGAGGGGCGGGTCGATGCGGCCTGGGGCCGCTGGGTGCGGCCGTGGACCCTCGCCGCCTGGATGTTTCTGACCGTGGGCATCGCGATGGGGTCATGGTGGGCCTATTACGAACTGGGCTGGGGTGGGTTCTGGTTCTGGGACCCGGTGGAGAATGCGTCCTTCATGCCGTGGCTGATCGCGACCGCGCTGCTGCACAGCGCCATCGTGGTGGAGAAGCGCGAGAGCCTCAAGGCGTGGACCATCCTCCTGGCTATTCTGGCTTTCGGTTTTTCACTGGTCGGCACCTTTATCGTGCGGTCGGGGGTGATCACCTCGGTCCATGCCTTCGCCTCTGATCCGTCGCGCGGCATGTTCATTCTGGCGATTCTGGCGGTGTTCATCGGCGGCGCCCTGTCACTGTTCGCCGCCCGGGCCGGGTCCCTGGAGGCCAAGGGTGTGTTCGCCACCGTCAGCCGCGAGTCCGCCTTGGTGCTGAACAACCTGCTTCTGACCGTCGCGGCCTTCGTGGTGTTCATCGGGACAATCTGGCCCTTGGTGGCCGAAATCGTGATGGGCCGGGCCCTGAGTGTCGGCGCACCATTCTTCAACGCCGCCTTCACGCCGTTCATGGTGGCTTTGGCCATCGCTCTGCCGGTCGGGGCGGTGATCCCGTGGAAGCGCGCTGCCCTGGGTCGCGCCGCTCGGCCGTTTGCTGCGGCTCTGGTCTTGGCCGTCGCTTTGGGGCTGCTGATCTTTGCCATGCAGACCGGCCGGTCGGCTCTGGGGCCGGTGGGTCTGGCGCTTGGGATCTGGGTGGTGGCGGGAGCTTCGATGGACTTGTGGCAGCGCACCGGGCGGGGCGGATTGGCGACAAAATTCGGACGGTTTCTACGGCTTCCTCGGGCTGATTGGGGCCGGGCGGTGGCTCATGCCGGGTTGGGCATCACCATTTTCGGCATCGCGGCAATGAGCGCCTGGGTCACCGAAGATATCCGGGTGGTGCAGAAGGGCGGCAGTTATGACCTTGGCCCGTATCAAGTGCAATTGGTTGATGTGACGCAGGTGGCGGGACCGAACTACACCGCGCGGCGGGCCGAGATGCGGGTGACCAAAGGCGGTGCCGAGGTTGCCGTGATGTATCCCGAAAAACGCTCTTATCCCGTAGCGGGCATGTCGACAACCGAGGCCGCCATCCGGCAGGGCGTAATGGGCGATCTGTATCTGGTGATTGGCGATCCGCAGGATAATGGCGGCTGGGCGGTGCGCAGCTATATCAAGCCATTTGCCGATTGGCTGTGGGGCGGGGCGATCATCATGGCTTTGGGCGGGTTGATGAGCCTGACTGACCGCCGCTACCGTATTGCGGCGGCTGCGGCGCGGCGGGCGGATCTGGTGCCGGCGGAATGAGATGGCTGGTCCTGTTCTTGCTGCTGGCCAGCCCGGCCTTCGCGGTTCGGCCCGATGAGATGCTGCAGGACCCGACCCTTGAGGCCCGCGCAAGGCAGCTCAGCCAGGCTCTGCGCTGTCTGGTCTGCCGCAATGAGAATATCGACGATTCGGATGCTGATCTGGCACATGACCTGCGGGTTCTGCTGCGTGAACGGTTGACAGCGGGCGACACTGACGCCGAGGCGATGGCCTATATCGTCGACCGCTACGGCGAGTTCGTGCTGCTGAACCCCACCACTTCGGGCGGCAACCTGCTTCTGTGGCTCGCCGGTCCGCTGATGCTGCTCGGTGGCGGTGTCATTGCCTTTGCGATGGTGCGGCGGCGGTCAAAGGACGCCGACGTTGCGCCGCTGACCGAGGACGACAAGGCGCGGCTTGCAGAGCTGACCCGCGAGTGACGCGGCGTTCTGCTTCCTTTTGCACTGTCTGCAGATAGGCTGGCGAAACAGGGGGGGAGGGATGGAGTTTCAGTGTCTGACCTATGAGACTGCGGTCGGCGTCGCCGTGATCACGCTGAACCGGCCCTTGGTGATGAACGCCTTGTCCAGCCTTCTCAGGCGTGAGCTGTTGGCAGCGCTGCACCTTGCCGAAACTGCAGCGCGGGTGGTTGTGCTGACCGGGGCCGGGCGGGCGTTTTGCTCGGGGCAGGATCTGGCGGATGTCGACATTGATACAGTCGACCTGGAAGCGGTTTTGCGCGACGAATACGAACCGCTGCTGAGTGCCATCGTTGCCTGCCCGCTGCCGGTGATCGCGGCAGTGAATGGCGCGGCGGCCGGGGCCGGGGCAGGGCTGGCGCTTGCCTGTGACGTGGTGATCGCGGCGGAAAGTGCCAGCTTCATTCAGGCCTTCACTCGAATCGGATTGGTGCCGGATGCCGGTGGCAGCTATTGGTTGCCGCGCCAGATCGGTTTGGCCCGTGCCATGGGGGCCATGCTGTTCGCAGAAAGAATAGGCGCAAAACAGGCCGCGGACTGGGGCATGATCTGGGAGGCAGTGCCTGACGCAGACTTTGCCGCACATTGGCGTCAGCGGGCCAACACCTTGGCCACAGGCCCGACTTTGGCCTATCGCGGGGTCAAACAGGCGCTGCGGGCCAGTTTTGATCACGATTTCTCAGCACAACTTCAGATTGAAGCGAGGCTGCAGGGCGAATGTGGCGCATCACAGGATTTCCGTGAAGGGGTGGCAGCATTCCTCGAAAAACGCGCTGCCCGCTTCTCAGGCAGTTGACGATTGCCAAGATCGCGCTAGTAAATACGTGGTCTTAAAATTTACCGTTTGATCCAAATACTGTGGATATGGCGATGTGGGATGAACTCCTGATAAGGGTCCTGCGCGGCGGCATCACAACCGGGCGGCTGCACTTGACCCTGGCGGATGGCCGCCACCTTGAATTTGGCCCCGGCGGCACGCCGGTGGTGCAGGTGACGCTGACCGACCCCGATCTGGCTCGAAAGATCCTGTTGAACCCCGAAGTGACGCTGGGCGAGGCCTATATGGACGGCCGCATGACGTTCGGCAACGATGACGTGATCGGCTTTCTGACCATGGTGATGCGGTGGGCCGGCGGCTCTGGCACAACGCTGGTCGACTGGTTCATGAAGCTGCACAAGCTGCGGCTGGTGCTGGCCGACTGGAACCCGGTTGGCAAATCACGGGCCAATGTGGCGCATCACTATGACCTGTCGGCAGAGTTGTACGACGCCTTTCTCGATGCCCACAAGCAATACACCTGCGCCTATTTCTACCAGCCCGGCATGACTCTGGACCAGGCCCAGGCCGCCAAGATGGCTCATATCGGCCGCAAGCTGCTGATCGAGCCCGGGATGCATGTGCTGGACATCGGTTGCGGCTTTGGCACGCTGGCAATCTCTCTGGCACGCAACTTTGGTGCCCGGGTGACCGGCGTCACCTTGTCCGAGGTGCAACTGGCCGAGGCGCGGCAGCGGGCGATTTCAGCCGGGGTCGCGGACAAGGTCGAGTTCATCCTGCAGGATTATCGTCAGACCCGGGGGCCGTTTGACCGGGTGGTGTCGGTCGGCATGATGGAACATGTCGGCCGTCCGCAGTTGAAGACCTATTTCAACAAGGTGGCTGATTTGCTGACCCCGGATGGCGTGGCGCTGATCCATTACATCGCCCATCCGCTGCGGCCCGACCGGATTTCGCCGTGGTTCGAGAAGTACATCTTTCCGGGAGCTTATTGCCCGTCGCTGTCCGAAGTTGCGCCGATCCTGGAAAAGACCGGGCTGGTTCTGGACGATCTGGAGGCCTGGCGTGACCACTACAATCCGACGCTTGCGGCGTGGCGGGCCAATTTCGACGCCCATGCCGACCAGTTGCAAGACCTGACCGACCCGCGCTTTGTGCGGATGTGGCGCTATTACCTCGCCTCATCCGAGGTGACCTTTGCCGAAGGTCTGCTGACGATCCACCAGTTGCAACTGTCCAAGCAGCATCTGGCGGTGCCGGTCAGCCGCGATTACCTGTACCCGTCAGGCACCGCGCGACAGGGCCGCGACACCAGTGCGGGCAATCTCGCGCAGGCCCAGCGGCCGCATGAGGTCGGCGAAAGCGTCGATCTTCTCGGGGGTGCCGGTCATCTCGAACACGAAACTTTCCAGCGTTGAATCGACGACATTGGCGCGGAAGATCTCGGCCAGCCGCAGGGCCTCGATCCGGGCTTCCCCGCGCCCCGACACCTTGAACAGCGCCAGTTCGCGCTGCACCGAGGGGCCCTCGGCGGTCAGGTCATGAACCTCATGCACCGGCACCATGCGTTCCAGCTGCGCCTTGATCTGCGCAATGACGGCAGGGGTGCCGCTGGTGACCACGGTGATCCGGCTCAGATGGCCGTCATGGTCGGTTTCGGCAACGGTCAGGCTTTCGATATTGTAACCGCGCGCCGAAAACAGCCCGATCACTCGCGCCAGCACGCCGCTTTCATTGGCAACAACCGCTGTCAGGGTATGCCGCTCGATCAACTCGCCGTTGGGATCGCGCAGGTCATAGGCCGAATGGCTGCTGGAGCCGCGCTTGATATTCAGAGCATTCATTCTTCGCCTCTTTCATCTGTCCACAAATATCCCACGGGGGTGCGGGGGTGTGAAACCCCCGCTCTTTACGGCGGGTGCGGGGGTGTGAAACCCCCGCTCTGCCAGATCAAACCAGCATTGCTCCTTCGGCAGTGATCACCCCTTGGGTTTCGGCGTCGCCCAGCAGCATTTCATTATGCGGCTTGCCTGACGGGATCATCGGGAAGCAGTTTTCATGCTTTTCGACCCGACAGTCAAAGATGAACGGGCCGTCATAGCGGATCATCTCCATGATGGCGTCGTCGAGATCGGCGGGATCGGTGATCTGGATGCCCTTGCAGCCAAAGGCTTCGGCCAGTTTCACGAAATCGGGCAGGGACTCGGACCAGCTGCTGGAATAGCGCTCGCCGTGCAGCAGTTCCTGCCACTGGCGCACCATGCCAAGGCGTTCGTTGTTCAGGATGAACTGCTTGACCGGGGCGCGGAATTGCATCGCGGTGCCCATTTCCTGCATGTTCATCAGCCAGGACGCCTCACCCGCGACGTTGATGACCAGACTGTCGGGATGTGCGACCTGCACCCCGATCGAGGCGGGCAGGCCGTAGCCCATCGTGCCAAGGCCACCAGAGGTCATCCAGCGGTGCGGCTCCTCGAACCCGAGGAATTGCGCGGCCCACATCTGGTGCTGGCCAACCTCGGTCGTGATGTAGCGGTCCATGCCCTTGGTCAGCGCCTCCAGCCGTTGCAAGGCGTATTGCGGTTTGATCGTCGTGGTCGAAGGCCGGTAGGTCAGAGATTTCACCAGGCGCCATTGTTGGATCTGGGCCCACCATTTGGTCACCGCGCTCCGGTTCGTCCTGGACCCACGCGCGCGCCACTGGCGCAGCACCTCGGTCAAGACCTCGGCCACATCGCCGACGATGCCGACATCGACATGGACGACCTTGTTGATCGAGGATGGGTCGATGTCGATATGGACCTTCTTGGAGCCGGGGCTGAAATCTTTCAGCCGCCCGGTGATGCGGTCGTCAAACCGCGCACCGATGTTGATCATCACATCGCAGCCATGCATCGCCAGATTGGCCTCATAGAGCCCGTGCATCCCCAGCATGCCCAGCCAATTCTTGCCCGATGCCGGATAGGTGCCAAGGCCCATCAGCGTGGTGGTGATCGGGAAATCCGTCTCGGCCACGAGTTCGCGCAGCAGGGTGCTGGCGTGACGGCCCGAGTTGACCACGCCGCCACCCGTGTAGTACACCGGCCGCTCGGCGGTTTCCATCAGGTCAACCAGCCGTGCAATCATCTCTTCATCGCCGCGGGTACGGGGCTGGTAATGCGAAGGCCGCATGTTCTGGGGCGGCATATAGGTGGCCGTGGCGAACTGGACGTCCTTGGGAATATCGACCAGCACCGGGCCGGGGCGGCCGTGGGTGGCGACATGGAACGCTTGGTGGATCGTCTCGGACAGTTTGGCGGTGTCCTTGACCAGCCAGTTCATCTTGGTGCAGGGCCGGGTGATGCCGACGGTGTCAGCCTC